>PBUF01000061.1 GCA_002727775.1 Gammaproteobacteria bacterium | reverse complement strand
CTGATTTCAGAGTTCTTTATAGTAGCCAGGATGAGATCTATGCCTACACGAATCTCAACGCGTTAAACGGACAACTTATCAAGTTTACCTTATCCGATTTTGAGCAAGATGACTGGGAGATTGTCATAGAGGAGACAGAGAATGCGCTTCATGTTGATGTGGTGGGGGGGTACTTCTTTGCAAGTTATTTGAAAGACGCTATTACAGTGACCTACCAGTTTGACCAATCTGGTCGGATGGTCCGAGAGATATCGCTACCTGGTAAAGGAACAGCGTATGGCTTTCAAGGAAAGAAAACGCAAGAAGAAACTCACTTCGCCTTTGAAAATTACCATACTCCTCCGACGATTTTCTCACTAGATTTGAATACAGGTAGCACAGAGATCTATAGATCGTCAGAGGCTAACTTTTCGTCTGAAAACTATGAGAGTCGTCAGGTCTTTTTCAACTCGAAAGACGGCACACGAATTCCGATGACCATTACGAATAAAAAAGGTCTGCAGCTAAGCAAGCCTAAGCCCACGATTCTATATGGCTATGGCGGCTTTGATATCAGTCTGACTCCAACGTTTTCGAGCACCATGGCTGCCTGGCTGGAGTCCGGCGGTATTTATGCGGTTCCCAATCTGAGGGGCGGTGGAGAATTTGGTAAGGATTGGCATCAAGCGGGCGTGCAGACCAATAAACAAAATGTGTTTGATGATTTTATTGCCGCTGCTGAGCATCTGTTTGAGCTAGGTTTAACCAATTCTGAAAAACTGGCTATAAGTGGGAGGAGCAATGGCGGGCTACTGGTAGGTGCTGTGATGACTCAAAGGCCGGACCTTGCCGCAGTTGCTCTCCCTGCCGTCGGGGTTTTAGACATGCTCAGATACCATACCTTTACGGCAGGCGCCGGGTGGGCGTTTGATTACGGCACGGCCGAGCAGTCGAAAGAGATGTTTGAATATCTGACCGCTTATTCTCCGGTCCATAATGTCCGAGCCGGGGTGTCTTATCCTGCAACACTCGTTACCACGGCCGATCATGATGATCGTGTTGTTCCTGCTCACTCTTTCAAGTTTGCGGCGCACTTACAGAAGAAACAGGCAGGCAAACTCCCAGTCTTAATTCGAATCGACAAAGACGCGGGACACGGTATGGGCATGCCGATCGATATGATAATAGATTACTACGCCGACACCTTTGCCTTTACACTGGATCACATGGCTAATTAAGCGGAGAGGTTCGATGAAATTAGGTTTGATGTTGGGTTATTCAGGAGCGAATTTACGTATACCAATCGAGGATGTGCAGTTGGCGGAACGGTTGGGATACGACAGTGTCTGGACAGCGGAAGCGTACGGGTCTGATGCGATAACGCCCCTGGCTTATATAGCGGCGCATACCGATCGAATCCGCTTAGGCACTGCGGTTTTGCAGTTGGCGGGGCGTACCCCCGCTAATNCGGCGATGGCNATGGCGACGCTCGACCAGATTGCTGGAGGTAACAGAGCAATCTGTGGTTTAGGAGTTTCNGGNCCNCAGATAGTCGAGGGCTGGTATGGNCAGCCNTGGGGNAANCCTTATTATCGTATTAAAGACTANGTCACTATCATGAAAAAGATCTGGGCAAGAGAGGAACCTGTGACTCATGAAGGGCGAGAGATTTCATTGCCNTACAAAGGNGAGGGTGCGTTAGGGATCGGNAAGCCTCTTAAATCCATTTTGCANATGAANCCTGATATCCCGGTNTTTTTGGGNACAGGTATGGAATCNACNGTGCGAATGACTGCAGAAATAGCTGATGGNTGGCTGCCTTTGGGCTTTGTGCCCGAAACAGCTCACCTATACGAAGANTGGATCAACGAAGGNTTAGCCAAGGGAGGCAAAGAGCCGGAGCAATTTGAAAGACAGGTGATGACCAGCGTAAAAGTAACTGACGATGTTCAAGGGGCGCTTGATGCTTTGAAGCCTGGCATAGCACTTTATGTGGGCGGAATGGGACACAAAAATATTAATTTTCATAAAGAGATGATGGTTCGCCGAGGATNTGCNGAAGAAGCNGACAAGATNCAAGAGCTCTATCTGGCNAAGCGCAANGATGAAGCNGCCGACGCAGTTCCGAATGATTTTGTTGATTCAGGGGCGTTGGTTGGGCCCAAGGAACGAATTAAAGAGAGATTCAAAGCTTGGGANTCTAGCGGCGTCACTGGTTTGACTATTAGTGGGAATNCCGAAGCAATTAAAACGATGGCTGAAGTGGCGCGCCTTAATTTTGAGGCTCAACCAAAAGCCTAATGCGTAATTCCTTTGAGTCTGGGGTCCAAGACATCTCTTAGNGCATCACCTACGAAATTAAAGGAGAGAACCAACAAGAAAATCGCCAAGCCAGGAAAGATGGACAGCATAGGCTGCTGCTCCAGCATCGGAAAGGCATCGTAGAGCATGTTGCCCCATGTTGGGGTGGGTGGTCTTACTCCAACGCCGATGAACCCTAACGTTGCTTCGACCAGGACGGCATATCCCATGCTCAGCGTGCTTTGAACAATCACAGGCGCAAGGCTATTTGGCAAGATATGCCTGAAAATGATACGGGCAGGACTCATGCCTCCTGCTTCAGCAGCCGCTACAAAGTCCATCTCCCTGATTGAAAGTCCCTGACTTCTGATCACTCTTGCCATCCAGGGTACGTTTGCTACGCCGATCGCAATGATTATGGTTGTAACTGACCCGCCCAGCGCGGCTGCTAGGGCGACGGCAATCAATAGACTTGGGAAAACAACCAGAGAGTCCATAAGACGCATGATGATGTCATCCGTCCAACCACCAAAATATACCGCGATGAGACCTAAGGGAACGCCTATNAGTACTCCAAGGCCGATAGATCCNACGCTAACTAATAGAGCGATNCTCGCTCCATAAATGAGGCGTGACAGAGTATCTCGTCCGAGCTGGTCCGTGCCGAGCAGGTGTTCGCTTGAAAGTCCACTCAATAGATAGTCGAAATCCATCGCTTCGGGTTCTAATGGCGCGATAATTGGTGCTAGAAGAGCAGACAAGACAGTGAGAATGATTATGATTAGCCCGAANGCTGCCTGCGGTATNCTGATGACTCTCGCAATAGTTTCTATCAACGGCGAAGTTTGGCTAGTCATTGTAGCGAATCCTGGGGTCTAGCCAGGCATAGACAAAGTCGGTGATTAAATTTGCCAGTAAGACAGCCATGGCCATGATCANAATNGAGCCTTGGACTGCCTGAAAATCTCTTGCAAATATGGCCTGTACCATGAACTGGCCCATGCCNGGGATGCCGAATAATGTCTCTATGACAATNGACCCNGCNAATATCCTNCCGGTTTGTAGGCCNAAAACAGTTACCACGGGTAGAAGNGCATTCCGCAGCGCGTGTACCCATACCACCTTGGTTCTCAGCAGACCCTTTGCGTGTGCAGTCCTGACGTAGTCCTGCGCCAGGACCTCGAGCATGGCAGAGCGGCATTGCCGCATGATTAAGGCCCAACTCGTGATGCCTAGCGCGAAGGCTGGAAGGATCATATGCCTGAGTCCTTCCCTGGGGTTTTCGAAAATGTCCACGTACCCCTGAGTGGGAAGCCAGCCCAGGACTACCCCGAAATAGAGGATGCACATGATGCCCAGCCAGAAGTTAGGAATTGCAACGCCGCCTATTGAAATAATCGTTGCAAAGAAATCGATAGGCTTACCTCTATAAACTGCTGAAGCGATCCCCAACGGCACACCAATGAAGATCGCGGCTAGCCACGCGACTAGACCAAATTGGAGTGTTACTAGGGCCCTAGATTTAAGTTCATCGGCAACCGGTCTTTGGTTTTGGGTTGATCGTCCAAGGTCACCTTGAAGGGCCTTTCCCAGCCATATTCCGTACTGAACAATAACTGGTTTATCAAGGTTGTGTTTCTTTCTGATGTAGTCAAGTTGTTCTTCATCCAGCGATTCACCTGGACCGATCAGGGCTCTGGCAGGATCTCCGGGGATCGCAAGCATCAAAGCGTAAACGAGAAAAGTCACAATCAGCATGACTGGTATCATCTGCAACAGTCGTTTCAAGAAATAAATCCACATGGTTTTATTCCCGCTTTAGCCAGACATAACGAAAGTTCATTTTTCCATCCCAGCCCATCACTCGGTCGATATTCTGGACTTGCTTTGGCCCTGCTAGGTGATTCACTGAATAGATTAAGGGCACGAACCAGGCTTCTCGAAGTATTATTTCGTTGAGTTTTAAGTAGGTTTCTCGGCGCTTGCTCGTCTCGTAAAATCCCGCGCCCGACTCGACGAGTGCGTCGATGTCGGGTCGTTCCAGGTTGGCAGCGTTGTAGTACCCATCACTTTTGTAAGCGAGGGAGCCAAGCCAGTCGGGTTCCGCATATCGACTCCATGTGGTTAGGTACATTGGGTACATTTCATTGTGGAAAAACATTTCGGTTGCTGGTGTCGAGTGCAGAACCTCTATATCCATCTTGACGTTGATTTTTTTTAGCATTTCACGAATGACAGACGCTGTTTGAATGTTATATGGCGAATTATTAGTTAGTGCGGTGAAGCTGAATCCCTCTGGTTTTCCTCCTTTAAGCAAGTACTCCTTGGCAGTGTCTAGGTTGAATGCAGGGTATGCAGGCTCGGGTTCATAGGCCCAGGTGCCCTGCATCCACATACCCGCGTCGGCCACTTTGTTTCGATCGAAGTAGATGGCCTTGTTTATTTTAGATGAGTCAATCGCGTGTGCTACAGCCAGCCTGAGATTCACATTGTCCAAAGGTGCCTTGCCCAGATTGAATACAAGGACCATTGCGACGGCGCCGCCTTCCATCAGTTCAATATTGAAACGAGGGTCTCGTTGAAAACTGGACACATCTTTGGGCGGTAGGTAGGCCAGATCGATTTCTCCTGTTCGCAGCGCGGAGGTCATTACCGTTGGTTCTCGGATCACTCTAAGTGTGATCTCGTCAAGATAAGGAAGTCGATTACCATGCTCGTCGACGGCCCAGTAGTTTGGATTTCGAACCAGATGAATCATGGTGCCGAGTATTACTTTGTTGACCATGAATGGGCCAGTACCGGAAGGCTGCCAGCCATAATTATCGCCTAGGCGTTCAACCTCTGCGGGGGAGCTCAAAACGCCTCCTCGTTCCCCCAACATGTTTAAACCGGCACCCCAGGCTCGTTTCAAGTTGAACCTGACTGTCGATTTATCGATAACATCCACTGAATCTATCACCGACAACGAAGCTCTGGGGGTGGCCATGGTTTTGGGGTCGAGAATGCGGTCTATGTTGAATTTGACAGCTTCAGCGTCTACAACGGTTCCATCATGAAAAGTCACTCCTTTTCGAAGCGTAAAGGTGATCGACGGTGGGTCGTCGTTGATTTCCCAATTTTCGGCAATGGAGGTTTCTTTTCTAGGGGTCAAATCATTATTGAGATCAACTAACTGGTCGAAAATCTGATGCCAATAGTAAGCATCCTGACCGCCTCTGCCTAAGACAGCATCCAGTGAGGTTGGNTCTGTTGTCAAACCAACTCTNAGATGGCCNCCGTATTGAATACCCTCCGGGGTCTTAACAATCGGTAGNGNCTCTTTGAGATTCTCGGATTTTGAACAGCCGTAAAACGAAACANCCGAGACNGCACAGAATANCCAAATAGCGTGGTGTATTGCTCTCATAGATTGTGACANGCNATAAGGTGNCCGTCTGATNTCTCCTCAAGCTTGGGAGAAATTTCCTGACATACCTGACTGGCTTTGGGGCACCTAAGATGAAAATGACAGCCTGTGGGCCTGTCAATTGGACTTGGTACGTCTCCCTCCAGAATGATTTTCCTACTTCGCTTGCGTGGGTCCGCCACAGGAACCGCATCAAGCAAGCTCTGCGTATAGGGGTGTTCGGGTTTTGCGAATAGCTGAGATTTTTCTGCTGTTTCAACGATCCGACCNAAGTACATGACCGCTACNCGGTGGCTGATGTGTTTTACGACTGCGAGGTCGTGNGAGACGAAAATCAGAGAAATATCAAATTCTTTCTGNAGATTCATTAANAGGTTNATGATTTGTGCTTGGATTGAGACATCCAGTGCAGAGACNGGCTCATCACAAATAATGATTTCNGGGTTTAANGAAAGAGCNCGNGCGATTCCAAGCCTCTGNCTCTGACCNCCAGAGAATTCNTGAGGATAGTTNTCCATCTGGTCGGAGAGTAAACCCACTTTCNCAAAGAGATCGCTGANGGTCTTNTCCAAATCNGTNCGGGACAANTCTCGGTGAACCATTAGTAGCTCGCCGACGATATCCTTTGCTTTCATTCTGGGATCCAGGGAGGAAAAGGGATCTTGAAAAATTATTTGTATCTTTTGTCTCATTTCCTTCAATTCGCTGGAAGACATCTTCGCTAAATCATGTCCCATGAGCTTTACGCTCCCTCCCGTTGGCTTTAGCAGTTGAATGATCGTTCGGGCGACCGTTGATTTGCCGCATCCGCTCTCTCCGACCAGACCTAGTGTCTCTCCCTTGTTCAGGGTTAGGCTGACTCCATCGACAGCAAACACGTGACCAGATACTCGGTTAAACAAACCTGTCTTGATTGGAAAGTGTTTCTCTAAATTTGTAATTTCTAAAATAGGTGCAGTATTCATGACGGCTTATTTAACATTCCAACAAGCTACCATGTGTCGAGCGCTTATCTCCGTTAGATTCGGAGCAATTTGTAGACATCGATCCGAGGCAAAGTTGCAGCGCGGGGCAAAGGAGCACCCTGGTGGTTTCTTATCCAAGGGAGGGACCGTGCCTTTTATTTCTTCAAGTGATGTCTGCGGGTGAGGGCTTGGGTTTTCTGTTTCATCGAAAGACGGGACTGATCTTAGCAATCCTTGCGTGTAAGGATGTTGCGGTGACTCAAAGAGTTCGATGACCGAGGCTTCCTCGATTTTCTTGCCTGCATACATAACGATGACTCGATCGGCGTTTTCTGCAATGACTCCGAGATCATGCGTGATCAACAAAATCGCAGTGTTCAGTCTGTCTCTTAATTCTCTTATTAATCCTAGTACCTGAGCCTGTATGGTGACATCTAACGCTGTGGTCGGCTCGTCAGCGATAAGTATTTTGGGTTCGCAAGATAAAGCCATTGCAATCATTGCTCTTTGTCTCATTCCCCCTGACAGTTGATGAGGAAATTGCTTGGTTCGTTTTTCAGCTTCCGGTATTTTTACGAGTTCTAAAAGGTCAGTCGTTTTTTTTCTTGCGTCAGCCTTTGAAAGCCCCAGGTGTTTTTGCAGGACTTCCTCGATTTGATATCCGATCGTTAGGACCGGATTTAAGGAGGTCATGGGCTCCTGGAAAATCATAGAAATGTCCTTTCCTCTGACCTCCCTCATTTGGCGATCATCGAGTTTCAACAAGTTCCTGTGTTCAAGAAAAATCTCTCCTGAACTGATGTTTCCAGGAGGACTCGGAACTAGATTTAATATCGACAGTGCCGTCATGCTCTTGCCACATCCAGACTCACCAACGATGCCAAGTGTTTCGCCCTTCAAGATCTCGAAAGAAAGATCATCGACGGCCTTACCACTGCCAGAAGGTAAAGCAAATTCTGTCGTTAAGTGACGAATGCTCAGGACTGGTTCTTGTAATTCAGACAAGGTTTCTCCCCAAAACCATGACTACCTCTACTTTGCATAACATTAAAGGGATGTTTTAAAAAAGTGTAGTGTTGATTGCGGTCACCGATGACCTACAAAGATAGTGCTTGCGACATCAGAAGTTATGACCGATTCTTTTGTCTTGGATATAGGTAAATAAGGAGAGCCAGTGTCGAACTTTGAAGAGAGCGAATTCCAAGGAAAGGTAGTAGCAATTACTGGTGCGGGTAATGGTCTTGGCCGATCTCATGCTCACGAATTTGCAAAACGAGGTGCGAAGGTCTTGGTTAATGATTTGGGAGGCTCTGTCGACGGTACCGGATCTGGAGACGCAGCTGATCTTGTTGTCAAAGAGATCGAAGANATGGGTGGAACAGCAATCGCNAATAAAGCCTCAGTGAGTGATCGAGATGGAGCCAAGAGTATNGTGGATGANGCAGTCAATGCTTTCGGGCGCTTGGACATACTCATAAACAANGCGGGNATTTTAAGAGACAANTCCTTTAAAAAGATGTCTCTGGATGANTGGGANATGGTCCTNAATGTTCATCTCAATGGAACGGCNTACGTTACGCATGCGGCATGGCCCTTAATGAATGAACAAAAATACGGACGAATCGTATTGACTAGCTCGGGCTCTGGGATCTATGGCAATTTCGGTCAAGCCAACTACGGAGCGGCAAAGATGGGAATGTTAGGTTTGATGAATGTGCTTGCGCTAGAGGGGGGGAAAAATAATGTAAGGGTGAATACGTTAGCGCCTGGTGCGGCTACAAGAATGATTGCCACGATTCCTGGTAGAGACTTTGATGTTGATAGTCCTCCCGCCGAGTCTGCACCTAAGCTGGTTAGTCCAGCAGTTTTGTTTATGTCTTCTGAAGAGGCGCCTAATGGCGCAGTAATCAACGCGGCGGGAGGCCGCTATTATCGTTCTCAGGTTTTTGTTAATGATCCTGTAGANATTGGGGTTGACGCGACCTTCGAAGATTTGGAGATGAAATCCGAGGTGCTTATGAATATGGATGCAGCACATNCTCCCAAGCGTGGTGCGTCATAGGCAATACAGCTAAGAGGCAGGGCGTAACTTGACCTTCGGTCAAAAAGATGAGGAGAGGTTATGACAGATCAGTTTGGAGTGATTCGACAGGTCGCCTACGTGGTTGAGGATATGGATCAGGCGCTCAAGTATTGGATTGATTTTCTTGGGGCTGGGCCATTTTACATGTTTGAACATTCTCAGATGGATGATCAGAAATATCGAGGAGGGGATTCGCAGGTAGATGTTTCGCTCGCCGTTGGGAATTCTGGAGACGTTCAGATCGAATTGATTTATTGTGAAAATGACGCAGCTTCTGTGTACAAGGAATTTTTGGATGCAGGTCGGGTTGGCGTGCACCATGTGGGGCTGATGCCGGAAAATTACCTGGAGGCTTGTCAGGCATATGAGTCAATGGGTTTTGACAGAGCCTTTGAGTGTAAAATTTCTGGGACTTCTCTAGTCTACTTTGACACGGTGCAGGCGACAGGACATTTCACGGAGCTATGGGAACGAAGCGACGCATTCATTGATTTCATGAATTTTGTTAGAGCGGCCTCCGTTGGTTGGGACGGAAGCGATCCTGTCAGAACGGCCGCTCTTTGAACATCCTGTATCTTGGATGATTGTTATTTGATTAATGAGGTTTTGTTTTGAGTAACTATCTGAAAGATAAAGTTGTCGTGGTAACCGGAGCGGCGGGCGGATTCGGTCGCCTAATCGCGCTGAAGAGCTCGGCGCTTGGTGCTTCGGTGGTCTGTTCCGACGTGGATGAGTCGACTTTAAGTCTTGTGGTCCAGGAAGCTGCTACCGACCGAGTAATTGGTATCACAGCTGACGTGACTAATTTGAAAGATTTACGGGAGTTAGTGGAAGGGACGATCGGACGACTAGGCCGAGTCGATGTGATGATCAACAATGCCGGAATAATGCCTTTGGCATTTTATCAGGATCATGAGAAAGCCATCGAAGCATGGCATAACTGCATCGACATCAACATCAAAGGTGTCCTCAACGGTATTGTGGCGGTTTACGACCAAATGATCTCGCAAGGCCGAGGTCATGTGGTGAATTTATCGTCAATTTATGGGAATTTTCCAGTATCAGGGGCGGGCGTCTACGGTGCGTCGAAGGCAGCGGTCAACTTCTTATCGGAATCTTTACGGGTAGAGTCTCAAGGTAAAATTAAGGTGACCACAGTTAAGCCGACGGGAGTTCCTGGGACTGGTCTTGGGCAAGGAATCATCAATCAAGAGGCTATAATAGGTATCCTAGGACAAAATAGTGCTTCGTATCTGCAAATGATGCAGGCACATCTTTCGGGTGAGCTGCCCGAAGAACACCGAAATCCTGAAAATATTGAATATTATGCATTGGACCCAAGTGATTTGGCGGATCAAGTGATCTATGCAATTAANCAACCTTGGGGCGTGTCTATAGGCGAAGTTACTGTAAGGGCNTCNGGTGATGCCTATATTTTGTGATTTTTGTNGGCGTGAATAATTNTTGAGCTCTNAATGAAAGGGATTACCGGAAGTCTGGTCAAACACAACGGNCTGATGCTGGCGCAACCTTCAGGAAATGGCCTTACCATTTTTGACCTAAGTTCACTTCTAGTCAGCTCGCCCCTTCTATTAGAACGACTTGTTAGCATCGTAAAAGAGATCCTCTATTACGCGACCCGAAAAGGGTCTGCGTTAACTGTGTTATTAGACGAGGGAGATGAATCGTCTCTAATAAATTTCAAAAACTNTTTGAAAAGCCAAGGACTGTATCTCGCTGATTTTGAAGTCGTATATCGAAGTGACATCGAAAACAACNGCTATGTTTCGGGGGCTNTTAAGCTTGCCAAAAAACAGCTAAAGGNGAAAAANTTTTTTAACGCAAGATTGTTTTCAGATCGTGTGGAGACGATCGAACAGTTTTTACAGCTGGGGAATACCTGGTCAGATGTGCAGTTCGAAGGTTATGCAGTGTCCAGCACGGGATCAGTCACTGTCATGCTTTAAGTTTTCNGTGACGTTGGTGTTAAAATGTTAGNGTCACTTTCAACGCATCTTCGTCNCTCTCGTGAGCTAAGTTTAAAGCTTGGCTAATTGATTCTAGAGAGAGTCTATGACTAACCATTTTTGTAACGTCGATATCACCCTTGGCAATCCAGTCGAGCGCCTTATGAAAGGAAGAAAGGTCTTCCTCGGCCTGGGCACCNACAACGGCGTAGGCCTGCAACTGTTTCATGAAAAAGTTAAGATAGCTAAAAGGCACGGGATCGCTAGTATCAGGTAGGCCAAAGAACACCACGTTGCCCCTGGGCCTAGCGATGTCTANTGCGTGTTGAATAGTCTCGGCTCGTCCAACCGCTTCTATCACAATGTCGGCTCCTCGCCCATTGGTAACGTCCATCACCGCCTCGCGAATCGCANTACCATCATTNTCGCCCTTAACNGATATGTCAGCCCCAAAGACTGAGGATTGAGCTAATCTTGCAGGAGAAAGGTCAGCAACAATGACATTCCTTGCGCCTAAGTGCTTGGCTAACCATGCAAAAAACTGTCCCGCGGATCCCTGACCAAGAACTGCTACTGTGCTGCCGANAAAATCCATATTCCCGCGTCGAAGAGCATAGATTGTCGTGCCGAATTGTTGTGCCATNAGAAGATCTTCTATTGGCCCTTCGTATTTTGGTAGGGGTAAACACCACCAATCAGGCAGCGTCTGGTAATCGGCAAAACATCGTTGAAAGCCTGCTCCTGGAACTGTTAGTACAAGATCCCCTTCTTTTAGGTTGGCGCTTCGTGAAGCGACAACCTCCCCAACGCCCTCGTGGCCAGGCCATCCAGGCTCGGCGGGCAATTTAGGGCTATAGGCTCCATAAAAAACCTGATGTAGATCAGAGCCGCAAATTGCTGCCATATGATTTTTTACGATGACCTGGCCCTCTTCGGGTTCCAATAATGCAGTTTCCTCGACGACCATCTTGCCTGGTTCCACCAGGACNGCGGCTTTCATTTTGTCCACCGTATATTACCTCCCTTGATAGGCGTTTTAATCTCTTTGTTGGTCGTGGGGCTTATGAGATTTGCNTAAAAATCTCATGACTGAGTTTCCTTTGGGAAAACGCACATAAACCGAATGTCGATGCTGTGTCTTTCAGCCGCGTCGGGGGCTGCGGTTGGATCAATAAAAGAGGTGTGAGGGCATACCAATGATTTTTCTATTCTAGAATCCAATTGTTTGAATACGAGTACTTCATCTGGATTCATCTGTGGGAAGTAGCAGTACCTTTGGTTTTTGTTGAACAAAGGGACCGCGGCCTGAGCTTTGTCGCCTTCTTCTATTAATCGATAATTGATGATGTCTTTCCTCTCCACGGTCCTTGCATCGATCAGCACCAGAGGATCCTTTTCTACAGGATTTCCTATGGGACGCCAGAAATTGTAGAGAGCGAAATCCCATGACTCTTCGGGATACTCTTCTGAGGTGCCGCTCTCCTTGACGATATGTTGCGCAAATTGCAACCAGGTGTCTGGGCTGAAATCACAATGCATGTATAACGAGTAAGCATCAAAAAAGTTGGCAGGATTTTTTGAACGTACCTGGTAAAAGGGAAATGAAAAAGCAGCATGAGCGCCAGTNAGATCTAGAATGACTTTCTTCATTTCTGGAAAATACTGGTCTGCTATCACCTCTTTATCATGAAAGTCGGTAACTTCTGTTCGGTGNTTGATCAGAGCATAGCCGCAGCTGTCTAAGTCATATTCATCTTCGTTAAGTCTTGCGTTGTGGATAATTACATCATGTCTGGTCGTGTTTGCGTGGCGACTCTCACGATTATAGATTCTCGGGAGATCGCTTTGCTCTCGCCACTCTTCGTTAACAAACGCTATTTGGGATTCTACCCATTCTGGTGCTGAACTCATGAGACTTACCATAACATTACGACTCTTTTCCTGCTACAGCGTCATCTCGGGAATAAGACTTTCGTGTTTGCTTGGTTGTTCAGCAGAAACAAAGCTTAAAGTTAGATTACTCCATCCTGNTCAAGAGCTTTGATTTCTGCTTCGCTTTTNCCCAAAAGNGTTCCGTATATCTCTTCATTATGACTACCTAAATCCGGNCCAGTCCACTCNATGCTGCCNGGGGTTTTNGATAGTTTGGGCACAATGCCAGGCATCGACACGGTGCCGTGTACTGGGTCTTTGAAGTTGATGATGCTTTCTCTTTCTCGATAATGCGGGTCATCTGCGATATCGGATGCTCGATAGATTCCTCCGACAGGCACATCAGCCTCAACGAGTTTTTCCTCGACCTCTAAAAAATCCCTTGAGCCAATCCATTCCTGGATTAGCGTTTCCAATTCATCTGACCGTTTGATTCGGTCTCTGCTTGTCGTGTAGCGAGGGTCGTTGCTCAATGCCTCTCCTCCTATGACTCTGGCAAGACGTTGCCACACATTGTCTCCGCCAGCGGCTATTTGGATGAATCTTTTGTCTTTTGTTTCGAATGTCCCGGCAGGCGAGAAGCCTGGGTTGCGGTTACCGATTCGTTCACGGTTTTTCCCTGTTGCATTCCAGCTCGCGACTAAGTTGGAGGTGATCCTGAAAGGAGGCTCATACAATGCAAGGTCTATCAGTTGGCCTGATTCTTTTTGCACATCTCGCGCATAGAGCGCAAGCATCGCGGCATAAGCACCGAACGTTGCTGTATTATAGTCGGCTGTAGCAAATGCTGGCCTAACTGGATATCGATCAGGGAATCCAGTTGGGTACATGTACCCTGAAAAACCTAAAGCGATTCGATCGTAACCGGGTCGCTCCGAATAGGGTCCGGTTTGGCCGTAGCCTG
>PBUF01000060.1 GCA_002727775.1 Gammaproteobacteria bacterium | reverse complement strand
ACACCGTAGATATCCGCATCAATCTGACTCACATAAGGATCATAGGCGAGAATTTCCGAAGGCCCGAAACCTCTTATTCGATTCGCGAAGGCCCTGCCAATGTTGCCGAACCCGATAATACCAACGTTGTGGCCAGCAATTCTTCTAACCGCGCCATAGTATTGCGCGTTTTGTTTTGGATCGTCCTTCCAAACGCCGCGCTTTGTAGTAATCGACGCATCAACAATTTTTCTAGTCAATGCCAGCATAAGAGCCATTGCATGATCTGCGACTTCGCTGGTATTCGATCCAGGAACGTTACACACCAAAATCCCTAACTCGGTAGCCGCTTCTAGATCGATGGAGTCTACACCGACGCCGAATCGACTCACGACTTTCAGCTTGGGGCAGCTCTCCATCACTCGACGGGAGGTCAAAGGCCAAACGCCCACTTGGGCTCCATCGACGCTCGCCATTAATTCGATCATATCCTCTTCAGTGGCCACCTTTCCCTGTACGACCTCTATACCCGCGGACTCGAAAAGATCTAAACGATTAATTCTGCTTGGATTAACTGAAACCACTAATCCCATTGCCCCAACTCCTTAACTTTAATTGCGACATTATGGACTACCACCAGCCTAAATCTATGGCCTCTATCTGATATCCATAAGATAAACCTACATAAGCTATCAAATAACATTAGATTTTCTTATGCCCTTTTCAATATTCCCCATTAGACACACCAATCGAAATCAATCATGGTTGTCTTCCCTTTGAGGGAGGGGAGAACCGCGATCCAACATTCCTCTGGGAAACAGGTGTTGACGGGATACCAAAAATTTTTCCGAGGAATTAGCCGAATGTAGTAGCAGCATTCGGTTGGATCGCGGGCGTTCTAACCACTGACCCCAATCATAGTCTCGAATAAGGCGCGCTGGTATTAGAACAAGATTTCGATCGTCATTTAAATTTTGGTATCAACAAAACTTCAGTGATTAACCAGCTGAAACCGGTTCTGCTGTATCTCTTTCGCTTTTTTTAAAGCCCACGAAATCTCCCAGAACATTGTAAAGACAAGGCACGAAGACCAATGTGATAACCGTCGCAAACGCAATCCCAAAGGCTAGTGAAACCGCCGTTGGAATAACCATTTGCGCCTGTGGAGACTGATCAGANAGTATTGGTAACAACCCAAAAAATGTTGTCAGCGAGGTAAGCAAAATAGCTCTAAATCTNTCCCCGCCAGCCTCTACAGAAGCTTCAGACGGCTTCATGCCGTCAATCACCTTGCGATTCACATAGTCAACCATGATCAAACTGTCGTTAACCACTACACCGGCGAGCGCAAAAAAACCTATCATCGAAAACGCGTTAATCGTCACTCCCAAGAGCATATGTCCTANGACCGCGCCAATAATGCCAAATGGGATGACTGACATAATTATGAGCGGCTGCAGATAAGATTTTAGAGGGATAGCAAGCAGTATATAAATACCGATTAACGTGATTAAGAAAAGATTNGCCCTCTCNGCGAGNGATTCTCTTTCTTCAAAGGAACTACCATCAAGTTCGACNGTNATACCAGGATAATTGGACAATAAAGCACTAATATAATTTTTCTGGATATCAGAGATCACCCTACCAGGCTCCGTGACCGCTAGGTTAGCTGAAGCGGTCACAGAGACAGCTCTCTTGCCATCGATCCGCTTTATTTGACTATAACCCTTGCCCATGTCGTATTCGGCAACGGAACTAAAAGGTAACTCTCTNCCATCGGGCAAACGAATCCACATGTTTTCAAGGTTGCCCACCGAGCGGCGCTGTTCTCTGGGGTACCTCACCATCACTCGTATCTCTTGGTTATCTCTCTGTATGCGCTGCGCCTCCGCGCCGTAAAAAGCCTCTCTAACCTGTCGAGCAAGATCAGTTAACGTAATGCCCAACGATTCGGCTCCNGGCTTAATTCGCAGCTTGATCTCTTCAGGACCTGAGTTCGAGGAAGTNTCGANTTCATACAATCCATCATAGCTTTTNAAATAACTGGCCAGCTCTTCAGANGCTTGCTCAACCAGCTGATAGTCTTTTCCNATAACCCTAAACTCTATTGGGGAATCACCCCCCATGTTACGTTTTGATCTAAAATTNAATTCTTTAGTGCCCGCGACTTCACCAACTTTTTCTCGCCAACGATCTTCTACNTCCTTTGGGTCAATGTCATCGTAAACTCCGGTTTTATCNAACTCGACCATAAACTGTCCNGAAGAACCATCTCGAACCCACGTGAACATATTNTCGACAAGATCCACAGAACGTCCNGTTTCCTGCTTNATCTCTTCGTTCACCTCCCAAATCGTATCCTGCATCTCGTTAACCACTCCAANGACCATNTCTTCAGGAACGCCTTCGAGCATCTCNACATTCGCATTAAGAAAAGGCATGTCCATNTCNGGGAAAAACACAAAACGGACCAAGCCACCAGAAAACAAACCAGCCGTCACGATNAGTAGACCTATGAAAAACGCAATGGTCGCATATCGATANTCGATCGCTTTATTAAGGAATGGTTTATATACGTTGTNAATAAAATGTTTGAGCTTTTGATCAGCCCACCGTGTCGGNGCTCCTCTTTCGCCTCTGGTGCGCATCAANGACAAATGCGAAGGTAATATCAACTTGCTCTCAATTAACGAAAACAAAAGGCAAAAGACNACCACCCAGGACATCGAGTGGGTAGCTCCTGCCGTTGGCCCTGTTGANAGNAGGTTGGGGGCGAACGCCATAACCGTAGTCAATACACCAAACGTTGCAGGCAAAGCAATTCTTTGCGCCCCCCTGACGATACTAGCCGTCGAATAACCATGCGCCTCAGTCTCCGCATANGAACTCTCGGCAATAATTATTGCGTCATCGACAACAATCCCTAGGACCAAAATAAAAGCAAACAAGCTCATCATATTGATCGTAATCCCAACCAATGGGAGACACATAAACGCGCCTAGAAACGCAAATGGAAGCCCCACCAAAACCCAGAGCGCAAATCGAATCTGCAGGAAAAGCCCTAAAATCAAAAAAACTAGAATCGCTCCAAGAACCATATTTTCGATCAGAATCTCCAACTGGCCTTGTAAAATAAAAGTCGTGTCGCCCCAAGTCGCGAGTTCCACACCTTTGGGAAGNGTTCGATTTCTCTCAGTNACGTACTTCTTNACCGCCTCTGCGATCTTTAGCTCNCTTTCGTTCTCAGTTGATTGGACNTTAACGCTTATGCTTGGACTGCCATTGAATAGAGACAAAAACTCGAACTCGACAAACCCATCTTTAATTTCAGCAATATCCCCTAAAGTCAAAANGGTTCCATCAGGATTGGTNAGCAACACAATCCTGGCAAACTCTTCTTCNCGGTACGCCTGACCTTTGGCTCTCAGCCGNATATCACCGCCTTGGGTCCTTATCGATCCNCCCGGAATATCAACCGACCAACTTCGGATGCTATTAGCCACCTGCGCCAGGGTCAGTCCNTACTGCCTNAGCGTNAGCTCATCNATCTCGATNGCTATTTCAAAAGGCCTACCACCATTCACCTCNGCAAANGTCACTTCAGGCAAAGAAATTATTTCATCNCGNACNTCTTCGGCCAGAGATTTCATTGCGANCTCNTCAAGATCACCTGAGATCGAAACCATTAGCGCGCCNTTGGTCTTATTGAGCTTGGAAATGATTGGTCTCTCGGCCTCTCCNGGGAANGTCGAAATACTATCGACAGCAAGTTTNACCTCATCNGTTANNTCNGANAGCTCGTAAGNNTCTTCAACATCAACATCCACCCTGCCCATGCCCTCTTGGGATCGACTGGTGAGTTTTCGAANGCCCTCTACNGANTCGAGGGCCTCTTCGATNTTGACAACGATTCCCTCTTCGACNTCNTCNGGNCCNGCACCNGGATAAGGAACNGACACTGTAATCCGATCNAATTCAAANGGAGGAAAGCTTTCTTTCTTCACGTTTGCTATGGCATAAAGCCCAAGACAAATCACCACAACCATCATCAAATTAGCTGCAACATGATTCTGGGCGAACCACCCGATCAAGCCCGATATTTCTTCCTTNGACTGACTCGAAGCTTTATCCACTAAAGCGCACCTTCATGCCAGGTAAAGGTTGAGCGATAGGAGTAAGACAGTATTGATCACCACTCTCAATTCCTTCCTCGACATAAACAAATTCGTTATCTCTGCGAACGACAGAAACCTCCCTAGGGTAAATTCGAGACTCCTCGTCTACTAGCCAGATGGTGCTGCCTCGGGGCATCGAGTGCCTTGGAATCTTAAACAATTCGCCTCCAGGTCTACCTGAAATCTCTGCCGAGACAAAGGTTCCCATCAGCAAAGGTATCTGCCCCGTTCCCGCGGTGTCATAGGGATCCAAGACTTCCGCAACCAGATAGAGGACCCTGCTTTGAGGGTCAAAAACGCCGCTCGTCCTCGTCACCAGCGCTTCCCAAGTAAAACTCCCACCACCAAGATCAGCCTTTAATATGACAGAGATAGGCTCGCCGCGTCTTAGTTTAGCTATATCGAGGTACTGAAGATCCTGTTGCGTCACTGGCAAACGAACCTCCGCCTTATCGACGGCAAAAGTAACAGCTAGCTGTGAGCCTGTATTAACATACTGCCCTACGTCGGCTATTTTTTGTCTCACCATCCCGTTGTAGGGGGCTCTTATAACCGTGCGATCCAAGTCCCCTTCGGCTTTTTCCAAGTCCGCTTCAGCCGATTGGAGTGACGCGAGCGCTTCCTGCAACTGCGGTTTACGGAGCGTCAAATCAGAAGCCGGAGCGACGCCCGGGCTTACCTCTCTAAGTCTCTTCCAATCATCTCGAGCATATCCGGCCAGTGCGCTTTCGGTGGCAAGTTGAGTCGCGGCTCTCGCGACAGTCGCTTTTGCTCTTTTAACTGCCGCCGAATAATTTCTCGGATCGATACGTATCAAAACATCGCCCTTCGAGAAAAAACCACCACTGACAAAAGCATTTGATACTTCAATAATTTGACCAGACGCCTCAGCTATTAGGGTCGTTTCTGTTCTGGGAGCAACAGAACCTTGAGACTCAACTTTGAAATTCACTAAGCTCTTTCTTGCCTCTGCCACCTCAACAAAAAAGCTAGGCGGCTCTATCTCTACTTTTTCTGGCTNGGGACGCGCCATATACATGGCCACGGCAACCGCGGAAAAAAAAACGAGAATCAGCAGTGGTAATAATATTTTTTTAACCATTTCCAAATTCGCTTTAAATGACTCAAAAGAGCTAGATCGGTGGAATTCATCGCAAGGCCCAGAATATTAGCATTTTTTGGAAGTTTGATGAATTATTTCGACAGGACAACAAAAACGCCTTCGAGTTTGAATCGTTAACTCAAAACTCTGAAATTAATAAGACGGTTAGACAAAATTTTATTTAGATCGAGCCACCGCAATCGCGCTAGCAATGTCGGAAAATTCACTTGAATCTCGATAACGCACTCCACCATGAATGATAGAAGTCACTCCTATATCAATCATTTGTCCTATTTGATCAGAAATCTTCGCNCTTTCTTCATAGGCTAGTCTCGTGAAAACCGCTATCTCAGGCTCGCCCTTGTCTGCTTCGAAAAATCGCTCTCTCAATTCTGAGATTGGCGCTCTGAATTTTTCAAGATTCCTACCCGCCATGGGGATCCAGCCTTCTCCGTACGTAACCGCCCGATCAAATGCATACTCCGGCGTGCCCCCAATAAGAAGCGGGGGCCGCGAGGGCCGAGGGAGAAACATAAATTCCTGACCATTTTCAGCAATACAATCGCTGGAGAATGCTCGATTCAAAAATTCCAATCCCTCATTAAACAGTCGACCTCTTTTAGATCTATCTATCCCCAGGGCTTTAAATTCAGGGCTCATCCAACCAACTCCTAACCCTAGTTTAAGTCGGTTCCCCGATAGTTCCTGTAAAGTCGCAACAACCTTTGCCGTCGGAAGAATAGGCCTATAAGGCAATACCAGAACACCGGTGCACAAAGCGATCTCTTGAGTCTGAGCCGCTAAATAATTCAGAACGCTCAGAGGATCTAAATAGCGTCCATCGGAACCTTCAACGTCATCAGGCGGTATCGCTATGTGATCTACGACATAGAGTTCTTCAAACCCCGTCTCTTCTGCTATTTTCGTACAATCAAGGATCATCCTCTGAGTCGACTGTGGACCTTGAGTACGAATCTGTATGCCAAAATTAATATTACGGGGGTCCATGCATGCTCCTCGATTGAAGTTGGACAGTCATTAGCAATGAAGTTATGTAATCAAATTCGATGTTATCTCAACGGTAAGCCCTTTGAGTTCAAGGGAACAATCGTCTCTTGTTGCTTCCTGCTTTTCATAATTCGATGCTATATTGTCCCGAAACAAAAAAACACTAAGTCTTACTTTTTCTGGGAGGAATAACATGAAATCACCTATATGCGACTTACTCGGTGTCGATTTTCCATTGGTGGCGTTCACCCATTGCAGAGATGTGGTGGTTGAGGTTAGCAAGGCCGGAGGATTTGGCGTTTTGGGCGCTGCTGGGTATAACGCCGAAACTTTGGAAATAGAACTCAACTGGATAGATGAGCACATTGATGGAATGCCCTATGGAGTAGATCTTATTGCTCCCACAAGCATGGCGGTCACAGATGCGAATGACTCGCCTGGCGAAATTCTCGATATGGTCCCTGAAGACCACAGAAGATTCGCCACTGGGATACTCGCACAACACAACATTGATACAGCCGATGTTTACGACAAACAAACCGGATCGGCTGGAGGATTTCTGACAAAAGGCAAAGCCGCGAACATTATCGACGTGGCGTTTTCACACCCGATTAAACTGATTGTTAACGCCTTAGGAGTACCTCCCCAGTATATGCTGGAAATGGGTAAAGAAAGAGGCGTTGTGGTCGGCGCTTTAGTGGGCGCTAAAGAACACGCCGTAAAACAAGTCGAAGCCGGCGTTGATGTATTGATCGTCTCAGGTACCGAAGCAGGCGGCCACTGTGGAGAGGTATCAACCATGGTACTCGTGCCAGAGGTTTGCCAGGCAGTCGCTGACTCAAACGTCCCAGTGCTTGCCGCTGGAGGAATTATCAAGGGTAGACAAATGGCAGCTGCAATGGCCATGGGCGCTCACGGTGCATGGACTGGCTCTATGTGGCTGGCAACATCAGAGGCTGAAACCTCGCAAATAATCAAAGAAAAATACGTTCAGGCCAATTCTAGACAAACGGTAAGATCAAAGGCCAGGACTGGAAAATATTCCCGTCAGCTTCGGTCCCCCTGGACTGATGCATGGGAATCAGGTGAGGGCCCAGAACCTCTACCAATGCCTCTTCAATCGCTAGTTAGTGAAGCGCCTCTTGCGAAAGTCACTAAACTTGCAGAAGGAGGTCATGAGGGCGCCAAACAGCTNGCNACNTCGTTCGTCGGTCAAGGCGTNGGCTTGATTGACTCNATCCAGGANACTCGGACCGTGGTTCGGGAGTTTATGGAAGACTACTTAACAGCAGTNGAACGNGTCACCGCCACNGTAGAAAGCTAGAGAANCANNNCTNNAANNTGAATGAGAGGTTGCAGTGTNTTTGCCCTCAACCTCTCTCTCGTTGCACGGNACTNTNACTCAATCGATTCTAGTATCCGGCTAGGAGACAAAGGCAACTCTCTAATTCTAGTTCCTAACGCTCGATTAACGGCATTCCCAACNGCAGCNAAAGGCGCCACGATGGGCGTCTCACCGCAACCACGAACCCCAAAAGGATGGTTAGGATTCGGCACTTCAACAATGTGCGTATCAATCATCGGCAAGTCAGAGGCAACTGGTATCCGATAGTCGAGAAAACCTGGGTTATCAAGCTTGCCCTGCTCATCGAATACAAATTCTTCGTTCAATGCCCAGCCAATACCTTGGACAGCACCACCCTGCAGCTGACCTTCAACATAGGAGGGATGAATGGCTTTGCCTGCATCCTGGATTGCCGTAAAACTCAGCACATCAACCTTACCAGTCTCCCGATCTACCTCTACGTCCGTTAAATTAACCGAGAAAGCAGGTCCAGCACCCTGCGCATTTAGAGTAGCGATGCCTGAAATCGGNCCCCCNGTTCTTGCCGCAACTTTAGCGAGTTGCTTCAAATTCATTGGTTCTGCCTCTATGTTCAAACCGGCAACGGGAATCGCGGTNCCCTCAGACCATTCCACTTGATCTAAATCCACACCCCAGGTCTTGGCGGCACGACCTCTAAGCTCCAAAATCACTTGTTCGCAGGCCTGAATGACCGCNAGACCCGTAGCAAAAGTGGTTCTGCTGCCTCCTGTGGTGCTGCTGTAACCNGTGCTGTCCGTATCAGCNACCAATACACGTATCTGCTCGTAGGGAACTCCCAGNGTTTCTGCCGCCATCAGAGCCATTCCTGCGCGACTTCCACCAATGTCGGGGCTTCCCTCTACTATCTTGACCATGCCACTGTCTGCAATNTGAACTTCNGCAGTCGACATNTTCCCCGCGTTGAACCAAAACCCAGCAGCGACACCACGTCCCTGGTTNGCTTTGAGNGATGTTTGGTAATTGGGGTGATTCTTCGCAGCTTCNAAGCACTCCTGAAATCCGATCTCCTGAAACTTGGGGCCATAGGCAGACTGAGTGCCCTTGGTCGCTGCGTTCTTTATNCGAAAATCCAGGGGATCTATATCCAAAATTTCAGCTAACTCATCGAGNACCGACTCCGCTGCGTAAACAGACTGCGGCGCTCCCGGGGCTCTATAAGCGGCTACCCTTGGTTTATTAACTACTACTTCAAATCCTTCAATATGAATGTTTTCNACATCATAAGGAGCAAACACACACATACACCCGGGACCCAAAGGACTTGCGGGATACGCCCCTGACTCATAGATCAGCTTTGCAGACATCGCTGTNATGGTGCCATCTTTTTTNCAACCAATCTTGACAGTATTCACCGTTCCAGGCGCTGGTCCAGTCGCTCTAAAAACTTCTTCTCGTGACATCACCATTTTGACCGGACGACCACTTTTTTCAGAAAGCTTCAACGCTAGCGGCTCGAGATAAACCGTGGTTTTNCCGCCAAACCCACCTCCAATTTCGGCCGGAATCACTCTAAGATCTCCCATATCCATACCTAAAGTACGGCTGGTCATATTCCTGATGTCGAAGTGACCCTGTGAGGACACCCAAAGAGTGGCCTGCCCACTCTCATTGTAGTTCGCTGTGCAAGCGTGAGGTTCTATATAGCCCTGGTGAACCATGGCAGTGGTGTACTTTCGCTCGATGACTTCATCTGCCGCCGCGAAACCCTCATCTACATTGCCCTTAGCAATGACCATTCTTTTTGAAACGTTNGAAGGTTTTTCTGGTTTTTCATCCAACCCGTCGGTGTACATCTGCTCGTGCAAAAGCGGCGCTGATTCATCCATAGCCTCTAGAATATCTGTAACGACAGGCAAAACTTCATACTCAACTTTGACGGCTTTAACGGCCTGCTCAGCCAANTAGGATGAAGTTGCAGCTACAGCGGCNATNGCTTGTCCATGATACANAACTTTATCCAGCGCGATCACGTTGTCTGAAAAGGCTCTCAATCCTGCATTAAAACCAGAGCGATCCGGAAAATCCTTTACNGTAATNACGGATAAAACACCTGGAATCGCTTCAGCCTTGGANGTGTCTATCGATAAAATCCTCGCGTGCGAATGTTCNCTACGGACCACTTTNCCGTAAAGCATTCCTGANAGATTTTCGTCCGCACCGAAATTTGCTCTCCCTGTCACCTTATCAACNCCATCAGGTCTAATGGGTCTGCTACCAACGTATTTGTAATCCACTGCTTCACTCATATTAACGAGCCTCTATCTTGTCTAATGATTAGTTTTTGCNTNTTCAAGNGACATTCTAAAACAAAAANCCTCATATACCTAAAGCACTGCNAATCNGNAGGNNTTTNNGANNTTTTGATGANTTTTTTAGGTTTGTTAAGATCAAAGGAAGNGTATTTCCAAAAACTGAAGAATGCAGGANCCAGAACTTCCGAATACTACNACCGCACCGAGTTTATCTACCGAAGAGAGGATACTAGAGCTCGAGGCGGAAATTGCTTCACTTAAACAAGCTCTCGATCATAGACCTCCAGAAGACTCAAACTCNGAAAACCNTCCTCGCGAGATACGCTACCACGAGCAACCGTTTTCTAACGCCAGACTTTCTGGCCTAACTAAAGATCGAGANAGAATAGGCTCAACAAGCGATTTTGAAGAGCTCCCTAAGCCCACGACAAATATTTCANAGCTGGAATCAGACTTCATNCGATGGGGNTATTGCCTNGTTGAAAACGCNATCACTAAAACACAGATANAAGCGCANATCGATCGTATGCTCGATCAAGCTGAAGCTGAACGCAAAGCTGGTGTGGCACACATGAGCCATCGAGGTCGGGCTCAGTTAATTTTCAACATGTTGCCTAAAGGCAAAATTTTCAGGGAACTAATTGCTCTGGAAGAAAATGCGGCTCATCGAGCAAATCTGGTGGAAGACTTGCTGGAAAAAATCCTTGGAAAAGGGTTTTACCTTGGAACAGCGCATGGCTCGATTGTTCATCAAGGGGGTGGACGACAGGAACTGCATCAAGATCAGGGCTTTGTCCCTCTGCCGCACCCTCCATATCCCCTTTACTGCCTGATAATCTGGTGCTACACGGACTTTAGTTTAGAAGAGGGGGGCACCTACGTGGTACCTGGCTCGCATGTTGATGCCGATGGAAATAATAAAGTAAGACCAGGTGTGGCTTTCGAGAAAATGGCTGAAAATCAATTGCTAGCTCTAACCGCCCCCGCTGGTACCTGTGTACTAACAGATAGCCGTCTGCTGCATTCTGGGGGTAAACGGACAGCGATGGGCACCCGGTTGGCATCTCGTATACTCTACAGTCGAGGAATGATGCGACAACAGGAGAATCAATACCTATCTGTTCCCAGGGAAATCGTAGAAAACGTCTCTCCAAAACTAAAGAGACTAATGGGTTTTAGTTCGTATTATGGACTGGGAATGGTAGATGGAAACTCCATTGATCCAGACCAACCAAAAATTCATGTGGGAGAACTTTCGATGGATCGGCCCGAAGAATTTCTCCAAGACTTTGATTGGAAATATACTAAGGATGCAAAAATGTTATCCGAACTTGATTGGGAATCCTTTGCTGAATACAAGGGTGATAAATAAACAGAAAGCTTCCGCTTGATTTATTTTTAACCAACCGTGACCGGATACAAGCAAAAGATCAANTAAAAGCATNCTNTAATAAAATTCGCAAAGACTGAGGGGAGGAGTTTGAAAGTGGCAAACGAANTATCAAGAGATGAGGCGCTAACTAAGCTGTCCGCCGAAGGAGAGCCCTATGAGCTNANTGACGGNAAAGTTTTTGGGAGACCATGTCGAGTATTTAAAAACGGTCCAAAAACGCTAAGAGAACTTTTTGAACAGAACATAAGCGATGAAACCTTCATCGTCTTCGAAAACGAACGNCTTAGTTATCGTGAATCTTATGAGTTGGCGGCAAGAGTTGCCAACATGATGATCTCCGAGTATGGNGTTAAAGCCGGAGACAGGGTTGCGATATCAATGCGCAATTTNCCAGAGTGGATAATCGCATTCTGCGCAACTACTGCTATCGGCGGGATNGCGGTNGCCATGAATTCATTATGGAACCCAGAGGAAATGGCCTACGGCTTAAAAGATAGCGGAGCCAAATTATTATTTGCCGACCAAGAAAGAATCGANCGAATCAAGCAGATCAAAGACGGCATCAAAGCGCAGGTAATATCNGTGCGAGCNGACAATNAAGGCGAGTATCCAGATCTAAACAAACTCTTAGACAACCATCAAAGTTCAGAAATGCCCCTACCAGGGCCTGNGCCAGAGGATATTGCAA
Organism: Gammaproteobacteria bacterium; assembly: GCA_002727775.1. Taxonomy (GTDB): domain Bacteria; phylum Pseudomonadota; class Gammaproteobacteria; order Pseudomonadales; family Azotimanducaceae; genus UBA4421. The sequence goes on along the minus strand of PBUF01000060.1, from coordinate 22,653 downwards.
CCCTGCTGTACACATCTGGATCGACGGGACATCCTAAAGGCGTTGCATCCTGCCACTTGAACATTACAACTGCATTGTTGGGCTGGGAGTTAGACGGACAGGCTGGCATGATGGTTAACCAAATAGAGCCTCCCGTGCTGGACCACCAACCTGCGACCCTGCTGGCCGTNCCGCTTTTTCATGCAACTGGCTCACATGCCGTATTTCTTCAATCTTTTCGCAACCAAAGAAAAATCGTATCAATGTATAAATGGGATCCTTCCCTAGCAGCNGAGCTGATCGAACNCGAAAAGATCACCTCTTTTATCGCNCCAGCAGCGATGACTGGAGACCTGGTCCAAGAGGCTAGAAAAACCGACAGGGACTTAAGCACNTTAGCAAGTGTTGGTGGGGGGGGAGCCCCTCGCGCACCAGAGCAAGTCAAAAACATACACGATTCCTTTGAAAAGGCTATGCCAGGAACTGGTTGGGGAATGACAGAAACCAACGCAATCGGCACGGGCATAGGCGGTCAGGATTACCTAGATCACCCTGCCAGCTCTGGTCGTTGCTCAATAGTCAACGAAATTAGAGTTGTGAACGATAATGGTGATCAATTACCACCAAAGGAGCGTGGCGAGTTACAGATCAGAGGTAGCACTGTATTTAAGGGTTACTGGGACAAACCAGAAGCAAACGCGGAAGTCTTCACTTCTGACGGTTGGATGAAAACGGGTGATGTAGCTTATATTGATGATGAGGGATATCTCTATATCGTAGACCGAATCAAAGACTTAGTAATACGAGGTGGTGAGAACATCGGGTGTGGTGAAGTAGAAGCCGCATTACTTGAACACCCCGAAATTCTTGAGGCTTCCGTCTACGCCGTCCCAGACGAAAGGCTAGGCGAAGAAGTGGGCGCCACTTTTTATAGCCAGGATGACCTCGATGAAAGTGAGTTACAACAATTCCTTTCTCAACGATTAGCTAAATTCAAAATACCTAGGTATTTGCAGAGCCAAAGAGTTCCTTTGCCAAGAACAGCCTCAGGGAAAATCTTGAAAAGAGAAATTCGTGAACAGGCGGTGAATCAAGTTTTAAGTTAGTTAGCGGATTTTATTTCTTGTTTTAATCTGTAGACGACTTGATCTCAACAGTACGACAAAAACTATTATGGCGAACCTCAGTAGCTATCGCTCTTGGGTTAACCATTAGCTCGCAAACTCTACCAAGCCAAAAAGAGAACTACATGGATAAACCCTCCACTCACATTACAACCGTTTCCACTGTTCATGGTCCAATATCTGGTANTCGAACCAAATCCCAGAACATTCAGTCTTTTAGAGGAATTCCATACGCTAAACCTCCTGTGGGCGAACTGAGATGGCGACCGCCTCAGAAACCGGATAACTGGGATAAAGTTCTCCCTGCACACGAATTTGGGACGCCATGCTGGCAGCCTCATTCAGAAAATGCTTTTGTGTGGTCTCGCGGCATATTCGAGAGAAGCGAAGATTGTTTGTATCTTAACATTTGGACCGATAACTCTACTTCAAAACTAAAACCAGTAATGGTCTGGTTCCATGGTGGCGGACACAGCAGCGGGTGGGGACATGGAGAGATTTTCGATGGCACCCGCCTTGCCGAGCAAGGAGTAGTAATCGTCACCATAAATTATCGTCTAGGGCCCTGGGGGTTCTTAGCACATCCAGAACTAACTGACGAATCCGACCAAAATAGCTCGGGGAATTATGGGCTGTTGGACAAAATCGCCTCTCTCGAATGGGTTAAAGAGAATATAGAACAGTTTGGTGGCGATTCTAATAACGTCACCATATTTGGTCAGTCAGCCGGCTCCATGAGTGTCTGTGCTCTAATGGCCTCTCCTCTGGCCAGAGGTTTATTTCATAAAGCGATAGGCCAGTCAGCAGCGTGTTTAGGCCCATTTAACTCTGATCCAGACGGATATGAGCGCGGTACGGATCTAATAAAACAAACTGGCGCGCGAAACCTTGAGGAGATGAGGAACCTCTCCAACGACAAGATTCTCAAAGCAGCATCCAATTCAAGATGGAACAGTCAATCAAAAATAACTGTTGATGGATGGGTGCTGGAAGAACCACCGATCTATACATTTACGGCGGGAAAACAAGCTGACGTCCCGTTAATCGTAGGTTCAATGGCAAATGAGGGGCATCTCTTATTTCCTCTTGACGAGAGCCTTTCTCCAGACCAACTTGATAAGGAGCTCATCAAGATCTATGGAGAAAACCTACTATCACAATTTAAAAATTTGTATCACCTTGAACTTTCTCGATCACCGGGACTTGCGCTAAGGGAGATCTATACCGACCAATTCATGGCCTACAGTATGAGACATTGGGCCAAACTCAATGCTCAAAAAAACCAACCTACGTTCCTTTATTACATGGAACATGTACCACCCGCTTTCCAAATTTATCTTGCCGACTCACCAGAGTTGAACCTGCCAGAGGGACCAAGAAGTGCGGGAGCCTATCATTCAGGCGATTTAGCTTTTGTATTTAACAATGTTGGAAATTTCGGACCAGACTGGGAACCAAAAGACTACGAACTAGCGAAGTCTATATCAAAATATTGGACCAATTTTGCAAAATCGGGAGACCCTAATGGCATCGATATAGTTAACTGGCCGCGCTTCACAAATGGTAATAAAGAAACTCAAATCTTTGACTCGCCAATCAAAACAGTTAATGGAATCAAAAAAGAAAAACTAGATTTGATCGGAAAGGCAAGCGAGGATAACTAGACCCGGCGAACCAACCTTGCTTTCAGCTGAGACATTAAACCGATTTTTAGAAGGATCAAATCAAAAATGACCAAGAAAAATTCTGATAAACAAACTAGCGATGCGAAAGTTGATTTTGAGAGCGCTCTGGAAGAGCTCGAAGAGCTGGTTTCCAGGATGGAAAGCGGGGACCTTTCTCTTGATGAATCTTTAAAAGCTTTTGAGAGAGGCATCGAGTTAACGCGCAAATGTCAATCCTCATTGGAGGCGGCCGAGCTAAAAGTCCAGACGTTAACAAAGGACAGAGAAGCCGAGGATTCTGATTTNAAGATAGATGAATAATAACTCGAAGAAAGAAGATCTCCGTGGGCTCGTCAATAAGAGTCTCCTAGAACGAATTCCATCAGAGTCCGACGTAGGAGAAGACCTGCTAGAGGCAATGCGTTATGCCGTCATGGGTGGCGGAAAAAGAATTCGGCCTATATTCACACTTGCTGCATGTGAAAGCGCCGGAGCGAGCATCTCATCGGCTGTCGACGCGGCGTGTGCTATTGAAATGATCCATGCGTACTCTTTAATACACGACGATCTACCCGCGATGGACGACGACGACACCAGGCACGGCCAAGCTAGTACTCACGTTGCTTTCGGGGAGGCTCAGGCAATCCTTGCTGGCGATGCTTTGCAGTCGCTCGCGTTTCAGCTGATCAGCGAATCTGATCAACTAACTGATCGAGTCAAAGTTTTGATTGTCCGCCTTTTATCCAGCGCAATCGGTTATTCCGGGATGGCTGGCGGACAAAGCATGGATATCAAAACAGAGCAACTCAAAATTTCCGATAGTGACCTGAAGCTATTACATCAGGCAAAAACAGGCGCACTGATAAAAGCCAGCATTGAAATCGGAGCCCTCGCGTCAGAGAGAGTTAAACCTTCTTCGAAAGAATTTAACGTACTCAGTACTTTCGGTTCTAGGGTTGGACTGGCATTTCAAATAGTCGACGACCTTATAGATGTGACATCAACATCGAAGGAACTGGGCAAGCCCGCCAATTCAGATCGGAAAAATCAAAAACAAACATTCGTAGATGTCCTGGGCTTAGAGAATTCAAAAAAATTATCAAANGAAATCATAGAAGAGGCCATCGCACTAATAAATACAACTGATCTANACGGGGAATTGTTAAAATCCTTGGCTCTGGATTGCATCAACAGAACACNTTGACAAAAATACGGCTGTCAGGAAGTTATAAAATAGACCGCTAGCAGCAACAATAACGACGTCACCGCCCCTGCTACCAGATCATCAGCCATTACTCCCAAGCCTCCGTGCACATTCTTGTCTATCCATCCGATAAAAAATGGTTTGCCTATATCCAATAACCTGAAAACNAAAAAAGCGGCCGCCACCGAAGCAATCTCTTTGGGAAGAAAAATAAGAGCCAACCACATACCCGCAAACTCATCTGCAACCACCTCAGATGGATCTTCTACAGCGACCGTTTCCGCAAACGACCGATAAAGCAGGATACTAACTACAACGTAAGTGCATAGGAGGGCAACTTGGTAAATGAACGATAAATCACTCAGAAAGAACCACCAAAGTAAAACCGTAAGCAAGGAAGCAATAGTACCAGGAGCGGGTTTGATCAAGCCTACCCCGAACAAGCTGAGCCAAAAAAACCTAGGATCTTTCAAAGACTCGAAGTTAAGCAAGGAAATGATCATAACCTCGTCGAGATAATTCTCTTTCGTCAACCAAAATACCACCTTCCTGAGTTGTTTCTCCTATCCGGTAAAACCCTTCCATTTGAGTTGAACTCGTACAAAGGAGTTGATAGTCATCACCACCAAAGAGCGCATCGTTCAAGTTGGCTCCCTTATTAACCGGTATCAAAGACGACGATAGGCGCCCCCCCACGTTAGAAGAATCAAGTATGTGACCCAAATCCTGGATAAGCCCATCAGAGATATCGATACAGGATGTCGCCTTACCGCGGACTTCTGAAAGTAAACCTAAACAACTACTCGGCTCGTAAAAAGCTTTTCTCAATGACTCATAATGGGGTGACTCATAGGTCAAACTGCTTATCTGCCTTATATAGCTTGCTGCACCGCCCAAGCACCCACTCACAAAAATCGAATCACCCACAGATGCACCACTTCGGAGAATCGATTTACCTTCTGGCACTTCGCCATGAGCACTAACGGTAATACCTAAAGGTCCTCTGGCAATATTTCCTCCGCAAACAAAAACACCAGAATCTTCTGCTGCCCTCTTTATACCCTTCGCACACTCCAACGCCCAGGTAAAACTCTCGCTTGGCAAGCACAGATTAATCAAGACATAGGTAGCTTGAGCACCCATTGCAGCTATATCGGAAAGACTCACCATCATAGACCGATAGCCCACCAGTTCAGGCGGAGCCGATTCGGGAAAGTGAACTCCGCTGTAGAGACTATCGATTGAAGAAACCACCTCGCAATCTGGAGAAACAGCAATGACACTACAATCATCCCCTGGGCCAACACGCACCCACTCGCCGAAGGCTTGTTCTCCCAAAATAGAAACTATCTGATCAATCAAATCGAATTCTTTCATCGAGTTACCTGGAATTCATATTGACTCTGTTTTACGCAAACCAACCCAAATCTTATCAAGTACTCCGTTGATATATTTATAGGAGTCTTGAGCGCCAAAAGTCTTTGCTAACTCTACATATTCATCTATAACAACTCGGTACGGGACGTCCAATCGTTGGGCAAATTCAGTCGTCGCCAACTCTAAGATTGCTTGTTCAACAAAATCTAACCGTTCGTACTCTCTATCTAAAAAGGCCATTACCGTCGATCGAAGTTCAAGATTGGACTCAATCGCGTAAGATAAAATCTCTTTAAAAAAAGATTTGTCTGCTCTAGACAAACCGCCCCCTTCTTCAAACTCTAAAAGAATTTCACTTGGAGCAGCTTTAGTCAGGTGCCATTTATAAAGGGCCTGAACGAGAGCTCGCCGAGCTCTTCGGCGCTGCCAGACATTAGGTTTTTCATCTGCCATTTCTACTCCCGACGAATCGTTAACCGAACATCAGGGCCAAACTCTGTCACCTCTGCAATCCGACCAACATCTGAATCAGCTATTTCAGATACGACAATATCGGCTAAAGAATTCGAATTTTTACCAAGGATTTTTGGAGCGTAGTATGCCAGCCATTCATCCCAGACTCCGCTTCGAAGAAAGGCTCCTATCAATCGATGACCGCCCTCTACCAAAACTTCATTGCAATCTAACTGCCCGAGAAAGCTCATTACATCCTTTATCGATGGCCGCTCACCATCAAAACCCACACACTGAACATTTGTCATATCTGAGAGGCTTCTATGCACCTCTTTTGAGTTAGAATGCGCAACAATAGTTAACGCACCGCTATTAAGAATCTCCGATTTCAAAGGAATTCTCGCAGCACTATCAAACACAACCTTGATCGGTTGAGACGCTTTCTTAAACTCCCCTTCCCTAACATTTAATCTCGGATTGTCACTCTCCACAGTTCCTATCCCGGTTATTATTGCATCACTCCGGGCTCGCCAGTATTGAACATCTCGACGGGATGCTTCAGATGTAATCCAATGACTACTTCCATCAGAAAGGGAAAGCGCACCATCTAAACTAGAAGCAGTCTTTAGCCGCACCAAAGGCCTTTCGCAAGTCACTCTCTTTCTAAATCCGTCGATCGCTCGAACAGCAGCATCGATTTCTATAAGGTCAACCTGAATTCCTGCCGCTCGCAGAATTTCGATACCCTCCCCGGCAACCTTTGGGTGGGGGTCAATCGCGCCGATCACCACTCTACTAATAGGAAGCTTGGCTAGAGTTTTCGCGCATGACGGGGTCTTCCCCTCAAAGGCGCAGGGCTCCAAACTAACGTAGAAAGTTGCTCCCCTGAGTTGATCTTCCCCACCACGAATAGAATTTATCGCGTTGACCTCAGCATGAGGTAGACCACTGCCTTCATGGTACCCTCTCCCAACTACTCGGCCATCCTTACAAATCAGACAACCAACTGGTGGGTTAGGCGAACAAGTTAAGCGACCATTCTCAGCCAACTCGACAGCAGCTTCTAAAAAAAGGCGATCCAAATCCATCAAGAATCACTATCAGACGAGAATTTTTGGATCTCAACAGCGAATTCGCTAACGTCCTGAAAGTCTCGATAAACGGAGGCAAACCTGACATAACCCACTGGGTCGAGTTCTCGTAGCTCTAACATAACTAGCTCCCCAATTTCATATGAAGAGACTTCTCTTTCTCCTTTTGCTCTAAGCTGATGCATGATTCGACCTAGGGAGGCTTCTATCTGGTCAACACTTACTGGTCTCTTTTCTAACGCTCTGACAATTCCGTGCCTTAGCTTTTCTTCATTAAATGGATCTCTAACTCCATTGCTCTTCACAACTCGCGGCATCAGTAATTCTGCAGTTTCAAAGGAAGTGAAACGCTCTTGGCATACCTGACATTCTCTGCGTCTTCGGACCGCATTTCCCTCGGTCACCAAACGAGAATCAATTACCTTAGTATTGGCTGCAAAACAAAATGGGCACTGCACAAGCCACCTACCGATCAACACCGTAAACTGGGAAGTTAGCGCATAACGCAAGCACCTCTTTCTTTACACGCTCAATCGCAGCTTCATCATTAATATCAGTCAGAATGTTGGACATCCAATCCACTAGCTGAATGCACTCCTCTTCTTTAAAGCCCCTACGAGTAATCGCTGGAGATCCTATTCTTAGGCCACTAGTTACAAAGGGAGATCTGGGGTCATTTGGTACAGCATTTTTATTGACTGTTATGTTAGCTCGACCCAAGGCTGCATCAGCATCTTTGCCAGTAATGTTCTTAGAAACCAGATCAAGTAGAAAAAGATGATTGTCTGTTCCTCCGCTAACAACATCATATCCCCGGCGAATAAACTCGTTCGCCAAAACCTGGGCATTTTTTATAGTTTGTTTTTGGTATGCAACAAAATCTTCCCCCATAGCTTCTTTAAAACATACGGCCTTCGCCGCGATTATATGCATTAAAGGCCCGCCCTGACTGCCCGGGAATAAAGCTGAATTTAACTTTTTTTCGATCTCTTCGTTCGAACGAGCCAAAATAATCCCACTGCGCGGCCCACCTAGCGTCTTATGTGTTGTAGAGGTTGTAACGTCAGCGATTTGCACAGGATTAGGATATAGCCCTGCGGCCACCAGCCCGGCCACGTGAGCCATATCGACTAAAAGATAGGCATTGACTGAATCCGCTATTTCCCGAAATCGTTCCCAATTCATTTTCCTGGAGTAAGCCGAAAATCCCGCAATGATCAACTTGGGTTTATGCTCCTCCGCTAATTTAGCCACCGCCTCATAGTCAACCTCACCAGTTTCATTGTTCAAGCCATATTGAACCGCGTTGTAGAGTTTCCCCGAAAAATTGACACTAGCCCCATGAGTCAAGTGGCCTCCATCGGCTAAGCTCATTCCTAAAACAGTATCNCCAGCGTTCAACAAAGCCAGATACGCCGCCGAGTTAGCGGAGGAACCCGAATGGGGTTGAACGTTCGCAAAGTCAGCACCGAAGAGCTTTTTTGCTCGTTCTATCGCTAATAACTCTACCTCGTCCACATGCTCGCAACCCCCGTAGTAACGCTTACTTGGATAACCCTCCGCATACTTGTTGGTCAGAACACTTCCTTGAGCTTCTAAGGTCCGTGGGCTGGCATAATTCTCAGAGGCAATTAATTCTATGTGCTCCTCTTGTCGAAGATTTTCTGCATTCATAGCTTTTGCTAATTCATCGTCAAAACCACTGATTGTTTCGTTTCCTCTAAACATAAATCTTTAAGAACTCCAACGTAATTAAACTCAATCCAGTTTTTAGCAGGTTGATCATATTGTAACTGAACAACCTTGAGATACAGAGGAAAAGCTCAATCTGTTCGATAAGTGCTGATCTATAAAAATCTTAGGCCTATAATGCGACCAATCAAGAAGGTTTGAGATTAATGGCCCAGTACGTTTATAGCATGCAGGCGGTCACCAAGGTGGTGCCTCCTAAAAGGAAAATTTTAGAAAATATTTCTCTGTCGTTTTTCCCTGGCGCAAAAATCGGGGTTCTTGGCCTAAACGGGGCTGGAAAATCCACCTTGTTAAGAATAATGGCTGGAGAGGATCAGGAGATTGAAGGAGAAGCGAGGCCTCTAAGCGATCTGCGGATCGGATACCTCAAACAAGAACCAGAACTCGATGACGAAAAAAATGTACGAACTAACGTAGAAGAGGGTCTTGGGGAAATAGTCGAGCTTCTTTCGGAATACAACAACATCTCCGATCGTTTTGCTGAAGATTTAGATGACCAGACCATGTCAGAGTTGCTAGATAGACAAGGAGATCTCGCAGAAAAAATCGAAGCTCAAGACGGTTGGGACATCGACCGAACGCTTGATATCGCGGCAGACGCTTTGCGTCTGCCGCCGTGGGAAACTCCAGTTAAAGTATTATCTGGCGGAGAGCGGAGACGCGTCGCTTTATGTAAATTATTGTTGTCAAAGCCGGACATGCTGCTTCTAGATGAGCCCACTAATCATCTGGACGCAGAGAGCGTGAGCTGGATAGAGCAGTTTCTACACGAGTATTCAGGAACTGTCGTCGCAGTGACACACGACCGCTACTTTTTAGACAATGTCGCAGGTTGGATTCTCGAATTAGATAGGGGGAAAGGAATACCTTTCGAAGGCAATTACACCAACTGGCTTGAAGCAAAAGAACTAAGACTTAAACAGGAAGCTGCACAAGACGAGTCCAGGCAAAAGGCTATCCAATCAGAGCTCGAGTGGGTGCGCTCGAACCCAAAAGCGAGACAGGCCAAAAACAAATCACGACTTCAAAGATTCGATGATTTAGTGGCGCAAGAACAGGAGGTGCGGAAAGAGACTGCGGAGCTGTTCATCCCCACAGGCCAAAGATTAGGNGAAAAAGTCATCGAAATAAATGCATTATCCAAAGGCTTTGAGGACCGTCTTCTTATCGATAATTTATCGGCCAACATCCCACGAGGAGCGATTGTCGGTATTATCGGTGGAAACGGCGTAGGAAAATCAACGCTATTTAAAATGATCACCGGAAGTGAAAAGCCAGACAGCGGTTCTGTCGAACTTGGTACTACGGTTGATCTTGCTTATGTCGATCAGAGTCGAGATGAGCTAGATAGCAAAGCTACTGTTTGGGAAGAAATTTCGAACAAGCAAGACATCATCCAAATCGACAAACATCAAATTCATAGCCGAGCTTATGTTGGACGGTTTAATTTTAAAGGAACAGATCAACAGAAATTTGTTGGAGACTTATCCGGNGGGGAGAGAAATCGAGTTCATCTAGCCAAACTACTTCGAAATGGAGCTAATGTNCTACTTTTAGATGAACCAACCAACGATCTNGATGTAGAAACGCTGCGCGTACTTGANAGCGCTCTACTGGAATTCGCTGGCACTGTGCTGGTGATATCGCATGATCGGTGGTTCCTCGACAGAATCGCCACNCACATNTTAGCATTCGAAGGTGAAAGCCATGTAGAGTGGTTTGAGGGAAACTTCAGTGATTACGAAGCTGATAGAAAAAAACGAGTAGGCGATGAAGGGCCAAAACGAGTCAAATATAAGCCAGTCACGCGTTAGCAAATTCAAATAGCCTCAAGAGCTTCAAGGGCAGCGGACAGATGCTTAACTGCGTAGACCGACAGCCCGGGAACAGGATCCTTAGGCTGATTGGCAAANGGCACTATAGCNTTTTTAAATCCNTGTTTTGAGGCCTCACGTAAACGCTCCTGACCATTCACTACNGGCCTCAGTTCACCTGTAAGGCCGACCTCACCAAAGGTGACCAAATCTCGAGGCAGAGGCCTATTGTTCAATGANGAGAGCACCGCCAATACTANTGCCAAATCAGANCCGGTTTCTTGAATTCTGACACCACCCACCACGTTAATGAAGACGTCCTGGTTACTAAGGGAGATGGCACAGTGTCTGTTCATAATNGCCAATTGCATTGAGAGCCTTTGGTGATCTATACCGACCGCGATTCTCCTAGGCTGGTTTGANGACGAATCATCNGCAAGCGCTTGAATTTCCACCAGTAAGGATCTTGTTCCTTCCCATGTTACTGTCGTAACGCTGCCAGATGCTTCAAAATCGCCTCGTTGTAAAAATATGGCAGAAGGATTTGGTACCTCCCTCATACCCTGNTCAGTCATCGCAAAAATGCCAATCTCATTGACCGCTCCAAAACGATTCTTATGCCCTCGTAAAATTCTGTAACGACCGTCNCTNGAGTTATCCAACATGATGAAAGTATCGATCATGTGTTCNAGAATTTTCGGNCCCGCCAAACCACCTTCTTTTGTGACATGCCCAACGAGAATAACAATTGTACCTTTCTGTTTCGCCAATCTGGTGAAATAAGCTGCTGTCTCTCGGACTTGATTCACAGATCCTGGAGCAGATCCCACTTCGCTAAGCTGCATCACCTGAATTGAATCTATAACCAAGATTTTTGGCACGGCCTTATCTACCATCTGTTTGATTGATTCCGCACGAATCTCTGAAGCAACATCCAAATCGTCCAAAGGGAGATTTAACCGCTTGGCTCTAAGCGCGACCTGCTGCAATGACTCCTCACCAGTCACGTAGAGAACGCCTTCTTTAGATGCCAGCTTAGTGGCAACCTGGAGCAACAAAGTACTCTTACCCGCACCAGGATCACCTCCCATCAAGATGACCGANCCANGCACNAGNCCGCCGCCTAGNACCCTGTCAAGCTCACCNACACCCGTCGGTATCCTAGAAAGTTCTTCAGCTGAAACCGCCTTTAGCTTTAATAGCTCAGAANTTTCTCCAGCAAAGCCCGCCGAAGGAGCACTGTCATAATCTACAAATACTCTCGACAAAGTATTCCACTTTCCACAAGCNGCGCACTGGCCTTGCCATTTNGGATAATCTGCTCCACATTCNGAACATACGAAGGCGGTTTTAGTCTTTGCTTTAGCCAAAAGGCAGTACCATCACAATCCNTTATTTATGTGAAATCGTTGTATCGTTCCGCTGCTAAATCTTCGAATTTGGTAAGGTGTCCAATATAGGAGACTCGAACNTTCCCTATNGGACCGTTTCTTTGCTTACCTATTATCAATTCTGCNATGCCCTGATCCAGCGAATTCTCGTCATAAACCTCATCACGATAGATAAAGAGGATAACATCAGCATCCTGTTCTATTGCACCAGACTCTCTCAAATCCGACATCATTGGCCTTTTATCAGGCCTAGACTCTAATTGCCTGTTTAATTGAGAGAGCGCTATCACAGGACAATCCATTTCCTTTGCCAAAGCCTTGAGGGCTCGGGAAATTTCCGAAATCTCGACCGCTCTATTTTCGCCATTGTTGGTCGTNCTCATCAGCTGAAGATAATCGACCACAATCAGATCGAGACCGCCAGCCTCTCGATCNACCCTACGCGCTCGAGATCTCAAGTCAGCTGGAGTTAAAGCAGCTGTATCATCAATATACAGTTTTTTATCTCGCAATTGGCTAACCGCACCAGTGAATCGAGTCCANTCCTCATCTAATAGCTCTCCGGTTCTGAGACGATTCTGATCAATTCGACCCAAGCTAGATAGCAATCGCATCACTATCTGTTCAGAGGGCATTTCCAAGCTAAACACTAGTGCAGACCGATCGGACATGATTGCATGCTCTACAAAATTGATNGCTAANGCCGATTTGCCCATTGACGGCCTACCAGCAACAATCACTAAATCAGAATCCTGAAAACCTGTGGTCTTCTTATCCAAATCCTTAAATCCACTTGGGACTCCCGTGATCGAGCCCTTATTTGCAAATAAAAATTGAACTTTTTCAACAGCACTCTGAAGNAATGCGGGTCCGATTTTTTCNGGCCCGCCATCATTGAGCCGATTTTCAGAAATCTGGAAAACAGACTGCTCAGCTAATTCCAATAAAAGATCACTTTCCCGNCCATCAGGATTAAACGCNGCATCAGCAATATTATTGGCAGCTCCTATCAATTGCCTCAGTATCGAACGTTCCCGAACTATTCTAGCCCACGCTAAAACGTTAGTNGCNCCAGGAGTAGAATCTGTAATGTCTGCCAAATAGCCTACACCACCTACTTTTTCTAGTTGACCTTGGTTTTGCAGCTCTTCGGATAAAGTAACAGCGTCAAGCGGTTGATCTTTATTCTCTATTACCATCATGGCTTCAAAAATAATCTGGTGCTGCGTTCTATAAAAGTCACTTGGTTTGATTAGCTCCACCAAATCAAACCATGACTGATCATCGAGCATCAATCCTCCAAGGACCGATCGCTCTGCCTCGATAGATTGAGGGGGGACTTTTAGAGCGGTAGAAATATTATCCTGGGGCTGTTCCGACATCGTCACTACAACAGAAGAAGGCCCAATAGCTTCTCTATTTAAAGATCTNAGCGCAAGCGTTAGATGAATTAANTTGCCAGGTTATAGCCTGTATCATTCTGGAAGCGTTATTCAGGAACCACTACAACCTTAATCTGAGCGGTAACATCCGTGTGAAGCTGAATAGCGATNTCATATTCGCCTAAAACCCTGATGACCCCTTCGGGCATCCGGATTTCACTTCGTTCAACTGGGATACCNTCTGCAGTTAGCGCATCCGCAATATTCTGCGTGCCAACTGAACCATAGAGCCGCCCTTCTTCACCAGACTTAACCGAAATTGACAGCTCTTTATCCACCAGTTTTTCTGCTCTCGTATTTGCTTCGGCTAGTTTTTCGTTTGCAGATGCCTCCAGTTCAGCGCGCCGGCCTTCAAAGACAGTCCTATTTTCGTCGTCGGCAGTTACGGCTTTGCCTTGAGGTAGGAGGTAATTTCGTGCAAACCCAGGTTTTACTGAAACCTCATCTCCAAGATCGCCTAGGTTTCCAATTTTTTCTAGAAGAATTACGTTCATCTGATAGTTCCTCTCTAGCGATGCTGATCTGTATAGGGCAATAAGGCCAGATACCTAGCCCTTTTAATTTCCGTAGTTATCCGTCTTTGCTGNCTTGCACTGGCGCCACTGATTCTGCCAGGTAGTATTTTCCCCGTCTCGCCGATATATTGCCTGAGCTTATCTAAATTCTTGTAATCTATTTCAGGATCGCCCGAATTAGTACTTTTGCTATCTTTACTCATTATTCAGACCCCTCATCNCTTTCCTTNGANTCATCACTCTCCTGAGCTTNATCGGATTCTTCNGCTTTTGACTCGCTTTGATCAGAACTTGATTCTTCTTTAGCCTCCTCTTTAGGCTCTTCTCCATCAGTCTTTTTCTCAGAACTTTTACCAGCCAAGCGATCTCTTTCTCTATCTTTCTCTTTGTCTCTAAGCTCCTCTTCATATAACAATGAATTACCAGTTATAACTCCTTTCCGACGGATTACCATCGTTCTTATAACAGCATCGTTAAAACGAAAAGCGCTCTCTAGCTCATCGAGGACGTCTTGTTCTACCTCTACGTTAAACAATATGTAGTGTGCTTTATGGATCTTAGAAATTGGGAATGCAAGCTGACGTCTTCCTAGATCTTCTGACCTATGCACAATGCCGTTCGCTTTTTCGATCGTAGCCCCATAGCGTTCGATCATACCCGGGACCTGATCACTCTGATCAGGATGAACCAACAAAACGATTTCGTAATGTCTCATTTTTATTTCCTTTTGGCTAATTCCACATCTAAATGAAATCTTTTAGCTCTCAGTCCAACCATTGGACTGTAGAGCAAGGACGCTTTAAGCGGGCAGTGATTCTATTGGCTCACAGAGGACAAAGCAAGATATATCAAAGACTGGAATTACGCTGTCTAACCACTTCAAAGAGTAATACGCCACACGCTACCGAAACGTTTAAGCTACCTACTGTTCCTTGCATATCAATTCGAATCAGTTGNTCGCACTTTTCTTTCGTCAACCTCCGCAATCCTTTATTTTCATTGCCTAAAACAATTGCGATCGGTCCGAGAAAGTCTGCTTCACTCCATGAAATACCGTCCTCTCCAGAGGCNCCATAGATAGTCAATCCTTGTGAACTTAACCATTCTATAAAACGGGCCANATTCACCACTTCCACTATGCATAAGCCCTCATTACCTCCTTGGGCCACCCGCAAAACCGTCTCGCTTATAGGAGCGCTTTTTCTTTTAGGGATAACCACCACGTCTACGCCCGCTCCATTGGCAGTTCTTAAGCATGCGCCAAGATTCCTTGGATCTTCAATGCCTTCGCANACAAGAACTTTCACATCAGACGGAAACTCATTCCACTTAGCTTTCAAGNCTCTTTCGGTTTCGGTCTCAATATCGTGACAATCCAACAANACATTTTGATGGTTCCCTATCACTTGTCTTCGTTGAAACCATGATGATTCCACTACTTGATAGCGAATTTTANTCATGCGGGCCAAGCCGATTAATTCGTTAATACGCGANTCCTTTCGTGTCTTTAGGACATAAAGGCATCTAGCCTTTTGAGGCGACTGCTTCAAACANTCTCTAATCGCATGAAAGCCAATCAAGTCCGACATTTAATGCGCACTTCCTCGTCGACGACGNTGTTTGCTAAAACGCTTTTTCCTCTTTTTTTTCTTTTGAATACTGCTTTCAACGATGAGATCAATTTTACCCTGTGCCGGTTCCACCGAGGCAATCTTTACTCTAATCGCATCTCCTAAAGAAAAGGCTTGTCCAGAAGACTCGCCCACCAACGAGACTCTATTTGGGTAATATTTATAGTAATCGTTCCCAATATTCGTGACATGTAATAGCCCCTGAATAAAGTATCCGTNCAGCTCAACAAACAANCCAAATTCNGTTACCCCAGCCACAACNCCNTCTANNGTCTCNCCAACCAGATCNAGNAGATAATCACACTTNAGCCANGCATCNACNGCCCANCCCGCGGCTTCAGCTCGCCTTTCAGTTTGCGAGCAACTCATACCCAAATTAGTCAAATTGTCCTCGNTAGCGCCATCAGCTTGTTCTATACCAAGTAAGATACTCTTTATGGCTCTATGAACTAGCAGGTCAGGATAACGTCTNATCGGGCTCGTNAAATGAGTNTAACTATCTAAAGCTAAACCGAAATGACCTTTCTTGTCAGGTTCATACATGGCTTGTTGCAATGACTTGAGAACCAAGTGCTGGTAGATGTCTCCACTTCGATGCAGCGCAATTTGTGAGAGCAAATTTTGTACAGTTTTTGACGTTGGACCACCACTATNTACTGAAATCCCAAGAGTAGCGAGNCTCTTTCTTAATTGCTCCCACTTCAATAGATCAGGAGATTCATGATTCCTATACAAGAAGCTCTTTGAGTTTTCCTCAAGAAACTTCGCCGCGCACACATTAGCCAACAACATGAGCTCCTCGATCAACCTATGGGTGTCATTTCTTTCGTCTTTCTTTATAGAAACGACAGAACCTGAAGACAATTCCAGGAGAGCCTCAGACGTCGAAAAATCTAGCGCTCCTCTTTCTATTCGGTTCCTCTGCAAAATAAAATAAACATCACGCAAACAATCCAGTGACGACAGCACGCCTTCATCAGCTTGACCCGGAAATTTATGGCTAGAATAGTACTCTTCAACCTGATGGTAGGTGGTCCTCGCTTTAGACCTTATAACCGCTTGGTGAAATTGAAAATGCGATTCTGAATGCCCCGGATAAAGAAAAACCTCACAAACGATTGCTAATCGATCCTCACCCGGAACTAGAGAACATCGGTCATTCGAAAGCTCTTCCGGCAACATGGGAACCACAAATTCAGGGAAATAAACTGACGTGCCACGATTTCTAGCTTCAATATCTACCGGGCTTCCATCAGTGACGTAATGACCTACATCTGCTATCGCGATCAGTATTCTCCAACCCCCATCTTTAAACGGTTCAGCATAAACAGCGTCATCAAAGTCTTTGGCAGTCTCGCCATCAATCGTTATAAAGGGCAAAGAAGTCAAATCTAGCCGAGTTAGATATTCCCGGGGAGGAATGACTTCACTGAAGCCCCCCACCATCTGTTTAACCTCAGAAGACCAGCTTTTCGGGATATCTAAATTTCTAAGAGTCGTTTGAATCGCTAAATCTGCAACACTGAGGCCCTTTATCTTGTCAATCAATTCGCCCACAAATCCCATTCGACTCTTTGTGATTAACTTAACTTCAACGATGTCTCCCACTGCCAAGTTCGTGGAATCAAGAACTTTACTATCGCGAAGATACACTCTCCCTTTTACGTTCCGATTCAAAGAAAAAGCTATCACTTCACTACCAACGAATTCGACAGACGCCACTATCGAGTCACCCGACAACTCTAAAATCTTATTAACTACGAATTTAGACTCGTGAACAAAGCCCTCAATTTCGTCTCCCTTACGAAGCTGTAATCCCGGACTATGAACAAGCTCAAACCCCTGGCAATGCAACAGGTGCCCTCTAGATTCTACTCGACCTCTTAAAACGGAACTCTCGTCAATATAGGTAAAAGCGCCACTTTCGTTTCTGTGAGTTCTGCCTGACCGATTCAACATCTTAAGTTCTTTACGCAGGAGCCTAATATCAGATAGGCCTTGATTTTTAGCCTCTCGAACTATGTCGCTCCAAAACAAAGGACCATCGGCATTGGCTAAAAGCTGTTGAACGTTGTTAGCAGTAAGATTCTTTTTCGGCTTCTTAGGACGCACTTTGCACGAAACTATCCAATTGACATGATCCAGAAATATTCATTAAAGTGCGGCTCCAACGCCCAGGTGGTGAAATTGGTAGACACGCTAGCTTCAGGTGCTAGTGGGGGCAACCCCGTGGAGGTTCAAGTCCTCTCCTGGGCACCAACTAAAGAAAAGTTTGATCCTATGAATATTAAGGTATTGGTAGATACCCACCCTCTATTCCTTTCGTGACCACACCAACAGCGTCGTGCGCGTGCAGACTTTCATGGTGCTCTATTCGAACCCAAAAGTCTTCGTACCTAGATTCTTCTGATAGCCCCTTTTTTATACGTCTACCAGAGTCTTCTACAAACATCAGATTTGAACCATTCAGTCGCGCAAATTCTTGTTCATCTTCTCTTTTTACGGCACTTTGAACAGGAGTCTTCAGCACTGCTTCAACACTATCTACCAAATCGCTGATCGGGAGGTGCTCAACTGAACTGTTCAGTCGCACCATCACTTTAGCGGTGCTTCGTTGACTATGGGGCGTCGCCACTATTGATTCCTCTTGCCCAAGCCATGCTTCCATCTCGGCTACATCAACGCTTCCCGCCGCTCCAAAATCGCTTTGAAACTTACTTTGAATTAATTGTCGGGATAACGCCGCCGAACAAGGACAGGTCGATGAATATTGTATTTCTGCAGAAAGTTCTAGATGGACTTCACCATCCATCAATGTACCTTTAACTGTTACAGGGTAGGAAGACCAGCCAAAATTTTCGCTTAAAAGCGCTTTGCGCCTAATGAAATGGTCAAATGAGAATTCTACAAATGCCTTAGTACTTAAATCATGGTGCGATTCCAGTATCGTGCTCAACAGCATTTTCAAACCTGACGCGGTGAGAGGACGCGTATTTGAATGTTCATCTAACAGCAGATACAGCCTGGACATATGTATCCCTTTCGCCAGTGGATCGGAGAGATCAACATAAATTTGAACCTTTGCCTGAACTTCCTTAATTTCATCGCCATCCTTGACCTTTAGGGGTTGATGGACATCACTCATACCAACCCAGTCAAGGGTACCTTTCGTTTCGGCTAATTCTCGATTGGCGATGTCTGGCATAGATCCAGCACGCATAGGCATCGGTTTATTCATTTACTAACTCTTCTTTTTTGTTTTTAAAATTACTAATAGATATAAAAAATCCGGATGACGAACTTACCACAAATCGGGCTAAGGAATCGATTGAATTTCAGATAGTGAGAGTTGCCGAGATTCCCCTACGAGCAAAATCGGGATCTCATCCCTAATTGGATAAGCCAGCCGACTGGCTTTGCACCAAAGCTCTTGAGATCTCTCAACATAAATCACAGGTTGTTTAGATTGCGGGCAAATCAAAATATCTATTAACTCCTCTTTCATATTCAAGCTAACTGCTAACCAAACGGATTTGCCAAAATGATAGTCTCTTCCCGGTCGGGGCCAGTCGAAATCATCGATATTGGAACACCAATTTGCTTCTCTAACTCTTGCACGTAGTTGCGCGCTGCCGCAGGCAGTTGATCATACTCGGTTAGTCCGCTTGTGCTTTCTTGCCAACCCGGCATTTCAATATACTTTGGTGTTACGCCAGACAAACAAGCCGAACTAAAGTCAAATAATTCCCTTTTGTANTCATACTCNTAATCAACNCAAATCNTGACTACTTCTANATCATCTAAAACATCTATTTTNGTGAGACATANTCCNGNCACACTCGACAATTTAACCGCTCTCTTCATTGCGACCGCNTCGAACCACCCNCACCTCCGAGGTCTACCGGTCGTAGCTCCAAATTCATTNCCTTTNTTAGCAATNGNTTCTCCAGTGGAATCCATAAGCTCAGTGGGGAAAGGCCCTTCGCCGACACGAGTTGTATAAGCCTTGGCAATGCCCAATACATAATCTATGTCCTTCGGACCCAGACCAGAGCCTAGACCAGCACTCGAAGCAGTCGTATTGGATGAAGTCACGTAGGGATAAGTCCCAAGATCTACGTCAAGTAATGACCCCTGGGCTCCTTCGAGCAGTATGTTATCACCTGCATCCTGGAGTTTTTCTAGAATGGGCACCACATCAGCTACCATAGGCTTAAGATCCTCGGCAACGGAAGCATAGGAATCGAAAATATTTTCTGAATCGACCGGGTCTTTACTAAAGTATTTGGTTAAAACGAAATTATGAAAATCCAGTGCTACAGCTACCTTTTCTTTAAAGCTACTCAAATTATAAAGATCGCCAACCCGAATACCTCTCCTAGCTACCTTGTCTTCATACGCAGGACCAATGCCTCGTCCTGTCGTTCCAATTTTTTTCCCTCCTAAGGCCTCTTCACGCGCACTGTCGATCAGCGCATGATACGGCATAATCAGTTGAGCTGCTGGTGAAACAGTTANTCGNTCCCGGATCNAAAACCCTCTTGNTTCTAAAAGCTCAACCTCTTTCATAAAAGCGAAGGGCTCAAAAACAACCCCATTTCCGATAAGGCACCGAACTCCAGCATGCAAAATACCAGAGGGCACTAAATGCAAAACGGTNTTTTCATTTCCNATGACAAGCGTGTGCCCNGCATTATGACCNCCNTGAAACCTGACAACAGCNGANACGTGATCGGTTAAAAGATCAACAATCTTACCTTTACCTTCATCGCCCCACTGGGTGCCTACTACTACAACATTACGATTCATCTCTTTCCCAAATTCAAAACCAATCGCCTACACGATTTCAGATACGACCCATTGATCATCCTTCAGCAACAGCGTGTGAGTGCAAAGGTTTGACGGTTGTTCTGAACCGCTCAAAGCACACACCACCCTCCTACCGTTTGCTCTCAAATCAGCAACTACATCAATCAATGTTTCTCTGTCTTTACCTTCCAAGAAAGGTGCAAAGATGAGCTCATCCTCCGTGCCTTTTGTCCCTTTTAATACGACTTTTAGATCCATATCGAATCCAGTCGCGGGCCGTGCGTTGCCTTCNTCATCATCTAAAGTGCCGTTGTAACGTCCGCCTTGCGCTAGCGCACTGCCAAATTTCGGATGATAAACAGAATAAACAGGACCATTGTGGTACCCGTAGCCATGAAGNTCAGCNAAATCAAAGCGTAAGGAAGCNTGAGAANNATCAATNAGNGCTGTCAATTCTTTCAATTCNTNNATCGCTAAATGCACGCGTTNAGGAGCTCCCTTCATTTCCAGTGACAGCTCNTTCAANTCGTCACCCATGACCNTCG
This sequence comes from Gammaproteobacteria bacterium, assembly GCA_002727775.1. Lineage (GTDB taxonomy): Bacteria > Pseudomonadota > Gammaproteobacteria > Pseudomonadales > Azotimanducaceae > UBA4421. Next base: position 1,862 of record PBUF01000060.1, on the reverse strand, counting down.
GTAACCTCTTCATATAGTCNGTNAGTTCGGATGGCTTCAAAAGCTGCTCGATATCACTTTGAGATTTCAGCTGAACACTTTTGAATAACCTAGGCTCATCCNCAATTGCCAANTCTTCCTGGTCCACCAAAGCAGCNACCANAGCCTGATAAANGCCCATGTGTCCCAGNAATAANACCGGCTCTGAAACCCCCGTCATAAGCACCGTCTCAAGCATCAAATTCACGACTTCGGCGTCAGCAGATATCNCTTCAGNCCCGAAAATTTCGACNCCCACCTTGAANGGCAAACGCGTTCTATTTACCGCAGATGTNGGAGACGCATANACCACTGGCCCTGCATAACAATAACGCTCTATGTCGTTTTCACNATGNCGCTGGGCATCTATCCTGATCACCTGAGAGGTTAAGTCCGCACGCNCTCCNAGCTGCTTTCCACTTAACTGATCNAGCACNTTTAGTGTCTGTAGATCTAGGTCGGTGCTTGAAGAAACACGCAAGGTATCTAAGTATTCTACAACGGGTGGCTCTACATACTGGAATCCCCAACTCGCAAAAAGGTCTAAAACACTTCTTCTTAGTTGCTCGAACTGCCAAGCAGCTGGCTGTAATAAATCCTCAATGCCATCTGGGAGGTGAAGCCTTGTTTTCATTGACTAAAATAATAAAACCCCGAGACTTCGAGATCTATTATCTGCCGCTTCCTGCTTCCAAGTATTTGAAAAACTCGCTTTTTGGATCAAGTACCAGCAAGTCCCCTTTATCCTTGAATACTTCCCTATAGGCATTGATGCTTCTATAGAACTTATAGAATTCGGGGTCTTGATTAAAAGCGTTCGCATAAATCGCAGCGGATTTTGCATCACCGTCTCCTCTGAGTTGCTCACTTTCTTTGTATGCATTAGCTTCAATCACCACCGCTTCTCTATCAGCCTTTGCTCTTACCTCAAATGCTTCCTCTTGTCCTTCGGCTCTATATTGCCTGGCCTCAATTTCCCTTTCGGAATTCATACGATCATAAACCGTAGTTGACACTTCTGAAGGTAGATCAATCTTTTTTACCCTAACGTCGATCACGCTGACTCCGATCGTATCGAGCATGACTGTATCCAACTCTCCTCTGAGCTCTTCCATCAATAAATCTCTTTCGCCTGATATCACTTCGTGCATATCGCGCCGGCTTATTTGATTCCTAAGCCCTTCATTAACCCGCTCCTGCAACAGTCTGAGCGCCGTCATGAGGTCGAAACTGGTCCCTCTGTAGAATTTCTCCGTGTCTTCGACTCGCCACTTTACAAACGAGTCAACAATCAACGGTTTTTTCTCTAACGTGTAATAAGTTTCTGCTGCCGCATCAGACGTCAAGACCCTCGCGTCGAATCGTTTTATTTCGTCCACAAACGGCAGTTTCACTTTGATCCCAGGTTGAATATTCGACTCCATCAAAGCCCCGAAGCGCAGCTTAATAGCTCTTTCCCGCTCATCGATAAAATAGACAGTATTAGCAATACTGCCAAACACGAGCAGGCCGATTACCGAAAAAATCAATGCTTTCATAGACATTAGTTTGTTCTCCTAGTTTCCACCACGTAGACGATTATTTACCGAGCGGTTCGCGTTATTTAGCTCTCTTCGAATTTCATCCGTCGCCTGTCTGACAGCGTCCTGATCCACATTGACCGAGGAGCCTCTGCGGTCACCTAGCCGATCGAGTGGCAAATACATCATGTTATTTCCACCTTCTACATCGACCATCACTTTGCTCGATTTAGAAAATACGGACTCCAGTGCATCTATATAAAGCCTGTCTCGTGTCACTGTTTTCGCTAACTTATACTCCGCCAACAACTTCTCGAATCGCTC
>PBUF01000059.1 GCA_002727775.1 Gammaproteobacteria bacterium | reverse complement strand
CAGCATTAGTCGAGGTATCTGACCTGTCAGTAGCATTTGGTGCTACCCAAGTTGTCAATAAAATCAGCTTTCATATAAACCCTGGTGAAACCGTTGCTTTAGTAGGAGAGTCAGGCTCGGGCAAAACAGTATCAGCTCTCTCTATACCTCAACTACTACCCTATCCGTACGCTTCGCATCCGTCGGGTTCAATAATTTTGGACGGGGAAGAGATGATCGGAGCTGGAAAATCAAAACTATTGGCCATGCGAGGGTCAGTGGCGAGCATGATATTTCAAGAACCGATGACTTCATTAAATCCTCTCCACAAAATCGGCAGGCAAGTCAGCGAAATGCTCGTGCTCGATGGTAAAGTCACGCGACAGGGAGCAAGTTCGAGGGTTCGAGAGCTTTTCGATTTAGTTGGATTAGATGAGTCAGTCCGTATCGATGCCTATCCTCACGAACTATCAGGCGGTCAAAGACAGAGGGTAATGATCGCAATGGCACTGGCGCAGGAACCAAAACTACTCATAGCGGATGAGCCAACCACTGCGCTCGACGTCACCATCCAAAAACAGATATTGGAACTGTTAAAAGACATACAGAAAAAACTGAACATGTCGCTCCTCCTAATTACCCATGATCTCACCGTGGTTCGGTCATTAGCCAATAGAATCTGCGTCATGACAAAAGGAGACATAGTCGAGCAGGGATCCGCAACAGAGATATTTGAGACGCCGAAGCATGACTACACTAAACACTTACTGGCTGCGGAGTTTCTTGAGTTGCCACCAGCGGCGAAAGAAGACGCTCCAATTGTCGCGGACATAAAAAACCTCCAGGTCCGCTACCCCAAGGGTCGTCACTGGTTTGGCAAGCAGGAGTACCTCGATGCGGTCAAAGGTATTTCAATGCAAATACGTCAGGGTCACACGGTGGGGATCGTTGGAGAATCAGGTTCTGGAAAAACGACTCTGGGCCTTGCCTTACTTAGAATGATTAATTCAAGCGGAGAAATANGGGTCGACAACAGAGATCTNCANTCNCTAANTAANAAGGACATGAANCCNCTGCGGCGGGATCTGCAAATCGTCTTTCAAGACCCATATGGCAGTCTATCTCCAAGAATGACCGTCAGCCAAATTGTCGGAGAAGGGCTCAGAATACACGAACCTGAAATCTCGGAAGCGGACCGGGACCAAAAAGTACTAGAAGCGATTGTTGAGGTCGGCCTTGAACCCGACATGCTACAGAGATACCCGCACGAATTTTCTGGAGGCCAGCGCCAACGTATCTCTATTGCNAGGGCTTTAGTCCTCAAGCCCAAGCTAATTGTGATGGACGAGCCAACTTCCGCTTTAGATGTCTCAGTTCAAGCACAAATTGTAGACTTACTCAGAGATGTTCAAAAAAAATACGACCTTGTCTACTTGTTCATCAGTCACGACCTGAAAGTTGTAAAGGCCTTGGCTCATCACATTGTTGTCATGAAAGAGGGGCTGGTCGTAGAGCAAGGGGAAGCANCAACCATCTTCGACAGCCCTAAAGACGTCTATACGAAAGAGCTACTTAATGCTGCCTTCATGCCAGAAACATTAGGCGAGAGTCAAAGCAATTAGAACTAATTTCGTGTCGCTTGTTTGTACAAGCTCATATCCCAATCCGGCCAGCGCAGCTCAGTCAACCTGAGAGTTCGTTCCGTCCAAAATGGATCCCCGGGCAGCGGAATCCCTATGCACTGCAGTTGCGAAGGAGTCGCATTATTTAACACGATCGGCCAGGGCCTATCCGCCGCAGACTGCCAGACATGAAAACCAATCATCTCGTTACCGCTCGCCTTGTAACCCACAGTCATCGTAAAACGATGACCATTTATTTCGGTTAAATTTGTTCCCCGATGAAAAGTATCGATGCTATGTGCTAACAAAGAGCCCGCCGGTCCAGCTGCAGATCGCTCCACTTCCTTCAACGCATGTTGTTGATCTTCTCGAGCAAAGACCGANCCCTTGCCTAACAACCTATCACTGTCTGTTTTAGTCACGTAATGTAAGGCGCCATGCGCATCCGTCACGTCAGTCAAATAAAAAATAAAATCGACAGTTCTTAGCGCAATATCGTCAGAGGGAACCGTTAGCGTGTGGTTTCCGAAATCGCAATGAAAAGCCTGGTCATAATCTGCCTCGCCCGTGTATTTTGCCCAGGTATGCGATTGGTATAAATGCACCTCTTCCACTCCCAGNAGTGCTTTAGCAAAATTAATCAATGCTGGATGAAGGGATATAAGGTTAATCGCGGCTGACGCGTTATAGGGCAGCGAATCGATGTTCATAAATTGTTTAGGGTGCCCTGCACCAATGGCGCCTTCCTCTTTTTTATCGAGAGGCACTCCTACTCCTTCCCCTTTACCCCGATCCTGATAAAGCTCTTCAAAATCCGCAATGATCGGCTCTATTTCAGCTTGCGTAAAAAAGTTCGGAATCAGTGTAAATCCTTCTTCAATCCACTGATCTACATGGGCTTGCTTGTGGCGTTCTTCTAAAGACATCTGGACTTCAGTATCCAGCTAGTCAACGAGGGCCGATTTTGTTGCATATCAGGCACCTTCACCCACGACCTCCAGCGGGCGACCGCTGGCAACCTCTTCTTGTGTAGCGTCTCGTGTACTAAGTATCTCAATATCAAAACGTAAAGTTTGGCCTGCATGCGGATGATTCAAATCAACATCAATCACTTTACCTCCAACCTTGACCACCGTAACAGGCCGCACTCCGGAATCAATTCGCAAGTGCGTGACCATCCCGGCTTTGAGCAAGTTAGGTTTAACAAAATATTTCTTTGAAACCCTTTGTGTCCAGTCCTCTCTTCTGGGACCGTAACCTTCTTCGGGAGGGACCTCTACCACAAATTGATCTCCAGCCTTNCTGCCAGCCAAGCCCTTTTCAACTCCTTGAACAACATTGCGGTGACCCTGAAGGATGGTGGTCTCCTGGGTTTCCGTTTCTCCCACCATGCTCCCATCTTCGTTAATCAAAGAATACCTAAAAGTAACCACGGTATTTTTTTTTATTTCCACGACCAAACCCAAGAAAAAAACTGGTTAATCTAAATTTAAATGCGTTACTCGTCAGCCACTAAAACCAAGGTTCCCGTGGTCGAGAGCGCTCCGCCGGTACCATTAACGACGCAGGTCTTTGCAGATGTTTGCTTTCCAGGATCCCCATTGATTCCATCTTCCGCCGTACCTGAAAGCTGACGATAGGCCTCTATTAGCAAGGGCATCCCATACATACCACTGTGATTGAAAGACAAGCCTCCACCATTTGTATTGATCGGAAACTTCCCTCCTGGAGCCGCGTGGCCATCTTTCCAAAGCGTATGCCCTTCGCCTCTAGGCGCGAGGCCCAACATTTCGGCAGTCATTGCGGCTGTAATAGTAAAAGAGTCATATATGAGCGCCATTTCCATGTCGTCCGGCCCCATACCGGCCATTGAATAAGCATCTTGAGCNGAGTTCGCCGCGGAGGTTGCAGTAAAGTCATCCATCTCAAGCATATTGGAATGACCCATGCTCTCTCCAGCACCTGCAATCCACACAGGTTTAGTGCTTAAGCTCGCTGCTACCTTTGGACTTGCAATCAAAACCGCTCCGCCATGATCTGCCACCATACAACAATGCAATATGGTCATTGGCCAGGCGATCATTCTGGACTCTTCAACCTGCTCAACCGTTATCGGGCCACCAAAAGGATGCTTTTCTTTAGAGTACATAGCCGCCCTTGGATTCAAAGTAGCCCAATCACGACTAACCTTTGCTATATGCGCAAAGTCTTCAGTCGTGGTTCCAAACCTATGCATATGCCGAACCATTGCATGCGCATAATTNGATGGCGCNCCACCCAGGCCATAGGCCATNGTCATTTCCATGGCCGGAGAAGTCACGCCACCGCCGACGCCATAATTTCCAGATCCCCTACCCCCGATTGACCGGGACGAAAACCCATTTTCTCCATGGCTAACTAGGGCAATATCAATTATGCCCGCATAAATTGCCGCCAACGCATGGTGAACATGCATTTCGAANGAGCAACCACCAACGGCCGTCGTATCTATGTATTTCGGCGTGATNCCAAGATGTTCGCATAACTCAGAGGACCAACCAGTAGAAAAAACACCTTCAATCTTTGATATCGGAACGCCAGTCTGTTCACTTAAATTCTTTATTGCTTCAATATGGAGTTGCAATGAGGAAATAGGCGTCTCCAAAAAACCAATTTCATTGGCCTCAGCTGCTCCTACGATCGCTGCCGCTTTTGATAATTTTCCCGCCATACTATTTCTCCANCACCCGCCAAAAGGGAAGAGACATTTCCTCGTTTGCCTCTTCAAATTCAACCACCACGGAAGACCCAATTTTGATCTCTTCAGGTTTATGAGGATCTACGCCTCTTAATACCGTGAGCATGCGATCGCCCTCTTTTAGATCAATGTACGCAGTCACATAGGGTGCTTCCTCAGCCCAAGGCCCAAATGCCAAATGTTGGACTGCGTAGGTATGAATTGTTCCTTCACCACTACCCTCGATCCACTCAATATTATCCGAATGNCAAAAGGGACAAAGAAAACGAGGGTACCAATGGACACGATTACAGTCTCGACAGCGAGGAAGCATAAGTTTCCCCTGTTTCGCACCTTCCCAAAACGGTTCCGTGTGTGTTCCCCTGCGAGGGATCGGTTTTTCGTAGGCCATCTAAGCTACCCCCAAATTACTAGTCATACTCCCAGCTCATGATGATCTCATACAACGCNTGATGATTACAGAGACCAATCCAGATCGAGCATGTCCAGCATGATGAAAAGTTCTAACTGACAAATTATTTTCGCCTAAATATCCAAGGCCTCCTATGTCTANNAGCGATCAAGCAAAACTCATGGCATCCAATTTTATCCATGCATTCAATGCACAAGATCATCAAGCTATTGCAAAAACGCTTAACTATCCTCACATCCGGTTGACTAAAGGTTAATTTCAGACGATAGCTAATCATGAAAAATTTGCAGTNCTTNNTGAACNNGNCGANAANNGNCTANGAAATGANNNCTGGGATCACACTGNNGTTGAGTNCATGGANNCTATCCATNTGGNCGAAGACAAGGTTCANTTGNCCATCAANANTCATCNAGTNACCANGTNCGGCGATATCTNNNATAGCTTCGAGACNNTATGGATTGTNACCTTAANTGACCANCANTGGGGAATCCAGTTNAGNNCNAGCNATTTAAAATAAGNTATCCATCGGACAATCGAAGNTTCTCAATCANTTCCCGTTTTCGATCTGGTTCTAAACCANCAACAGCAAATCCAGTACGNCCAATACACCCATCAAAACGTTTGATCATTTTGTCGACCACAGCTTCTGGTTTGCCGACTATGGCGATAGTTTCCAAGATCTCGTCCGTTATCAAATCAGACATTTCTTTTGTNCNGTGTTGTCGATTAAGAGCTATAAGTTCATCCTGAAGGGCTCCCCAACCGTGGATTTCCAAAACAGGTCGGTACGCCACAGTGCATCCATAAAAAGCGATTCGCGACTTAATAAACCCTATTGCTCTTTGTAACTCTTCTTCTGAATCAGCCGAAGCGATCATCGGCGCATAGTCCAGCTCAAANCTCTCCAAGTCTCTGCCAGAGTTATGCAATCCGCTCTTAATTGCTGGAAGCGTAACTTCTTTGAGATACCTCTCGGAGGAAAACGGATGCATCATCATGCCATCTGCGATTTCAGCTGCTAGTTTCGTCATGAGAGGTCCTGTCGCAGAAAGAGTGATCCTAGGAGGAGAAAGACCCTGGGTATCGGGCTTAAACGTATCGGGCATTAGTGTGTGTTGATAATACTCGCCTTCGTACTGAAGCCGTTCTCCTTCGTACCAACACGAAAAGATCGCATGCATGGCCTCAATAAATTCTCTCATCTGGGCAGCAGCTTTGTGCCAGGGCATGCTAAACCGCCTTTCAATATGGGGTTTTACCTGCGAGCCCAGACCTAGAATGAATCTTCCATTAGAAAAAGCATTTAAATCATGTGCAAGGGTCGCCATGGACATTGGATTTCTAGAGAATGCTACGGCAACCGATGTAATCAGCTCAATGGAATCAGTTTTACTAGCCGCGATCGCCAAAGGCATAAACGGGTCGTGATTCAGCTCTGCGATACGTAATCCACTGTATCCAATCTCCTCGAGCTCTTTAGCCCTCGAAGCAATCGTGTTCATGTCTGAATCGACGTTAGAATCTACTTTCATAATAGCAACAAAATCAAAACCCCCATGCTAACTCAATCAGCAATGGAAAGTAGCCGCGGCGATCAACAGGTGTATGTTATTTTGCGGTACGATAGGTTCCGATAATAGTAGATCCATTTATGAACAAAACGAATGAGCCACCAGCGCGCTGGTTTCAGAGAATCGATGAGGATCCTGACGAAGTGTTTTATGCATCCCCCCGATTCGTCGAGCACATCGACAAAGCGACAATAGAAAAGCTCCGTGAATATTACGCAGAAATCATTGACGAGGAGACCGACGTCTTGGATCTTATGTCTTCTTGGATATCCCATTTACCAAGCGAGATTAAACTAACTCGATCGTCTGGCCTGGGAATGAACGAGCAAGAATTGAGGGCTAATAACCAGCTCAGCGATTGGTGTGTACACAACCTAAATACAAAACCTCAACTTCCTTATCCGGCGGACACATTCGATTATGTGTTGTGTGCTGTTTCCATACAGTATCTCACGGCGCCCATTCAGGTTTTAAAAAGCGCTCTGGAGGTGTTAAGAAAACGAGGTAGGATTGTCATCGCCATGTCACACCGTCTATTTCCAACCAAAGCGGTCAGCATCTTCCAGCATATTGCCCCTGAAGACAGAATTAAGCTCGTGAGTTCTTATCTAGAAATCGCGGGCTTTGACGAAGTAACTGCGCTAGATCGTTCGCCAACTAATGCAGACCCACTCTGGATTGTGACAGGCCTAAAAGTCTCCTAAGAGACTTTTTTCAGGGCCAACCTGAGTATCTCTCCCATCTGCTCAATGTCATCCACTGTTGATACAAATGGTGGAGCAAATTGCAGGGTATCGCCACCCCATCTGACATAGAGGCCCTGGNTCCAACAGGCAAGACCNAGNTCGTATGGCCGAACNAAGGGATCANTATCACGAGGCTCAATCTGGATAGCGCCAGCTAANCCGAAATTTCGAACATCGACTANATGACGTTCTCCTCTTAGCGCATGAAGCGTATTTTCGAAAGTCGGTGCCAATGTTCTGACGCGGCCTGGCATATCCTCTCGATCAAAAATGTCGAGTGCCGCAAGCGCAGCAGCGCATCCTACCGGATGACCGGTGTAGGTGTAGCCATGAGGAAACCCGATCAAATGGTCAGGCGCACTCTCATCAACAAATGCCTGATAAATTTCATCTTTGACCAAAACGGCACCCATCGGTACCGCGCCATTGGTTAACGTCTTGGCGAGATTCATAATATCCGGCACCACTCCAAAGGCATCTGATCCGAATCTCTCTCCGGTCCGTCCAAATCCAGTGATTACCTCATCAAATATCAACAAGATATCATGACGATCACAAATCGCTCTCAGCCGCTGCAAATACGCTGATGGCGGAACTATGACTCCCGCTGAACCGGCGATGGGTTCAACTATCACTGCAGCTATATTAGAGGCGTCGTGCAATGTGACAAGGTCCTCCAGATGATCTGCCAGTTCTTCACCACCCTGCGGTTGGCCTCTTGAGAATGCATCTTCTTTTCTCAACGTATGGGGCAAATGATCAGCGTCTGCCAACAAGCCAAACAATCGACGATTAGGACCAATTCCCCCCAAACTGGTACCCGCAAAATTAGCACCATGATAACCCTTGATTCGCCCGATCATTTTGGTTTTTTCAGGACGACCGGCCATACGCCAATAAGCACGAGCTATTTTCAGAGAAGTGTCCGCACTTTCAGAACCAGAATCGGTAAAAAACGCATGAGCCAAACCTTTCGGAGCGATCTCCACCAATCTATCAGCTAATTCAAACACCTTAGGGTGGCCATACTGAAAGGCCGGACTGTAATCCAAGGAAGTTAGCTGTGCTTTCACCGCTTCAGCAATCTCGATTCTGTTATGACCAAATCCGCAACACCACAAACCAGAAAGACTGTCGAAGACCTTTCTTCCGTCCTCACTAGTATAGTGACAGCCCTCGGCTCCAACTATCACACGCGGCTCTTTTCTAAACCCATTTCTAGCAGTAAAAGGCATCCAGTAGGCTTCAGATAAATTGTTCATGGTAGCTCCTATCTATTTAGTCAGAACTAAAAAAACATTCACTCTGGATCCTTAAGGCATATAAGGAACTGAGGTAGGACCCAGTTGAGTTGCGATAATCGACTGCGCCATCTCGACAAATTCACAGAGCATCGGACGCGTATCTCTCGGGTCCATTATATCTTCAATATTGAAGGACTCCGCCGTCTTAAAAGGCGAAGCAAGTGCGTCAAGTTTCGCCTCAATTTCTCTTCTGGTCTTATCAGGATCATCCGACTCATCAATCACCCTTCGGTAGGCAGCAGATACACCACCAGAAATATGCATGGATCCCCAATGGCCCGATGGCCAAGCCGTGCGTTTGAACATCCCACTAGGTCGATCATGACACTGCCCCGCGACCCCATAAAGCTGTCTGATGATCACGCTGACCCAGGGCATTTGAGTCCTTAAAGTAGTGCACAACATCTTCGCCCCAGCCCTTACTATCCCTCTAGCTTGTTGATCCGGACCTGCCATGAACCCTGGCTCATCTGCCAAATAGACCATAGGCAAGTGAAAGGTATCGCAAAGCTGTAAGAACCTCATGACCTTTGTTCCCGCAGTAACATCCATGGATCCCCCTAGCCTTTTGGGGTTGTTAATCATCACCCCTACTGGGTAACCATTTAAGCGTCCCAGACCAACAATCCGTGATCTTCCATAGTGTGGGGTGATTTCAAAAAAAGATTCTCTATCTAACACCGCATCCAGGATTTTATAGGCATCGTAAGCCTGTCTTTTATTGCGAGGTATAATCGACAGCAAGCTCTCGTCACGCCGCTCAGGGTCGTCACCATTTTCGATNCTGGGCGGCATTTCCCAAACGCTGTTCGGTAGATAACTCAGAAACTGCCTTATCATTTCGAAGGCCTCTTCCTCAGTTTCTGCCAGGTTATCTATNACNCCTGACTCGTAAACCTGAGACCGCTCGTCTCCCAAGTCCTCCTTGGAGATATCGATACCCAAAGAAGCCTTTACAACNGGNGGNCCACCCGGAAAAACCTGACTGATGCCNTTCACCATCAAGTTAAAGTGTGAAAGACAAGCATCTACGGCCGGTAATCCAGCCACAGAGCCTAAAGCCGCNGATACTACNGGTACNTCACANAATAAATCTTCAATTCCAGGGGTGGATGGATTAGTTGGTATGTAAGTTCGACCGATCTGCTCGAATGTTTTAACACTCCCTCCCGTCGCGTCTAATAANCGCACATANGGCAATCGCCAGTCTCTTGCCAGATTCTGCGCATGCCCTCCCTTGTTACCGACCGCCGCNTCAGCCGAGCCACCTCTGACCGTAAAATCACCGCCGTTTACCACGACTTTTCGACCATTTAGCTCGCAAAGGCCAATCACTGTGTTAGATGGCCGGAAATCGCTTAACTCTTCACCGTCGTATGTGGCAGCGCCAGCTAATCGACCAATCTCTTGAAAGGAAGACTGATCACAAAACAAATCGAGTCTCTCTCGAATCGTTAGTTTTCCTCGTCCATGTTGGACATCAATACCCTCTTGACCTCCCATCTTTTTAGCGAGCTCTACTCGTTTTTCTATCTCATCAATTTCTGGTTGCCAAACCATGACTCTCCTCCTAAATCTTGACCGTAGAACTTAGTATCTCTTATTCACAACCCAATCGACTAGAGTACTCACGACAATAAATTTGCTCGACGCCAGCCCAAACTCTTGATACAAAAGAGAAAGGATTAGGAGATTTGCATGTCTACACAAATCCCGAAAAGGGTAAACATATTCGACGACACAATGAGAGAAGGGCTTCAAATTGAAAGCCCAGACATCCCTGTTTCAGAAAAACTAAGACTGCTTGACGCAATCAGTGAGATGGGCGCGAAGACAGTAACGATTGGCTCATTCGCACACCCCAAGTGGACACCTTCCATGGCTTGCATCGATGAAATCGCAGACCAATTCGAACCCAAACCAGGGATAACTTATACAGCTGCAGTCTTTAACAAAAGGGGATTTGATCGCGCAGACGGATATTTCCCCAAGATCAACGTTAGAGAAAAGAAATTCGGCACTCATGTTGAACTCTGCGACACATTTGCGAGACGCAATTACAACCGAACACAAGCGGAACAAATAGCCGCTCTGGAAAATACAGTCCGTTCAGCCGCGGATGCTGGAGCAGAGTATGGTTCAGTAGCATTAGGTAACCCATTTGGATCAAATTTTGAGGGNAGTTTCAGTCTTGAAAAAAGAATGAAGCTNCTTGATCTAATGATCTCTAAGTGGAATGAGGTTGGCATTCCCGTTCAACGTGTTTCGTTTCTCGATGCAATGGGCTGGAACATGCCTCATACGGTCAAAGAAACTCTGATGGAAATAAAGGATAAATATCNCGAAGTCGAGACCTATCATATGCACTTGCACAACACCCGCGGGGTTACTATCGCTAGCTACTACGAAGCACTGCTACTGGGTGCGACCGAATTTGATACTTCTTTAGGAGGGATGGGAGGATGTCCCTACTGTGGGAATGGACGTTCTGCGGGTCACGTGCCTACTGAGGATTTTGTTCACATGTGTCATCAAATGGGCATTGAAACAGGTTATGACCTCGACAAGGTTATAGAAGCTGCAGTGATCGCTGAAGAGGTAGTCGGTCATTCATTGTGGGGGCATGTCTCAAAATCGGGGCCGCTACCGGACAATTCACAATGCTATCCAGGNGATATGCCATTCGTTGAGACCCTGGAAGAAGCCTCTCACTTCAGAAATGGAGCATCGGTTTACGAAGGACAGATATCGCCTTGGCGAGATGGAGACGCGCTGACGCGCCCTAGCAAATCTTANNATCGACTCTGATNTCCCAACTAAATTGTTGGCCAAACTCTCGAGCGTCTACTCGCCTNCTACTACAGGAACGTTCAGATCTTGAAGATTTTTAACCAGCTGAGCACCGGCAGTCCTAGGCTTCACGTCTTTGTCGATTCGTTGGATGATCCCGTCCGGACCGATATAGAAGGTCCACCTTCTAGCCAGACCTATCGGATACAACACTCCATATTCAGTGCAAACACTTTTATCAGGATCAGATAGTATGGGGAAGGTCGCCCCATTTTTCTCGGCAAAACCTCTGTTTACTCTCTCCTCGTCNGTGCTGGCCATAAAATAAGCCACATCGTATTTTCTAATTTCTCGATCGCTGTCACGCAGCGCCTTACACTCAAGCGTTCAGCCGCTTGTGTAAGCCTTAGGAAAAAAGGCAACAACCACATGTTTTCCTCTCATTTCCGAGAGCGTGTACTGATTCCCGTCGCTACCAGTTAAAGTGAAGTCAGGAGCAACATCACCTACCGATAGTTCTGCACTAACCGACGTCGCAAATATCAACGAAGAGATGACTGCAAAAAATTGCTTCAAATAACTCATTCTTTTAGTTCCAAATATCATCGTCGAATATTCTGCTCAAGTTATCATGCGTAATCAACAAGAGCGGTCTATAATTATTTACCTCCGGCAATCGAACTCTTCCGTGACATGCGCATCCTCTTAGAACGCACCTTTGAATTGAGCAAACGCGAGACCAGCATCAAGCAGGAAATAGTGGCCGGCTGTACCACATTCCTGGCAATGGCCTACATCACAATAGTCAATCCGAGTATTCTCAGCGACACCGGGATGGATTTTGGTGGAGTTTTCGTCGCGACCTGTCTTGCCGCAGCGATCGGTTCCCTGATTATGGGAGTCCTGGCGAACTACCCTATTGCCCTTGCACCAGGGATGGGTCAAAACGCTTTTTTTGCCTACACGATCGTGATCGGGATGGGACACTCATGGCAAACAGCCCTAGCGACGGTGTTTATATCCGGTTGTCTATTCATCCTGATCAGCCTGCTTCCGATAAGGGAATTGATCATCAACTCTATCCCGAAAAATCTGAAACATGCAATTACCTCAGGAATAGGCTTATTTCTCGCATTTATTGCCTTTCAAAATGCTGCTCTTGTGCAAGACGACCTTTCAACCCTGGTGGGCACAGCAGATTTAGCCAGTGCTGCTCCTCTATTAGCCTTGTTAGGTCTTTTTCTCATCGTTGCACTAGACTCTCGAAAAATACCAGGTGCAATCGTCATCGGAATGTTGACAGTTTCTTTGCTGGGTTGGATTAGCGGCCTGACTCCCTTTTACGGTGTGATGGACAGTCCCCCTTCAATTACCCCAGTCTTTCTGCAGTTGGACTTGGAAGCCGCCCTGGACCTATCTATGGTCAGCATCATATTCTCATTACTGCTCGTTGATCTATTTGATGCCACGGGAACAATTGTCGGAATNGCAGATAGAAGCGGTCTCATCAATAAAGAAGGCAAAATCTATCGGCTAAAGNGGGCTCTGTTATCAGATTCCACAGCCACAACCTGTGGCGCTCTGTTAGGCACTTCCCCCACAACAGGTTACATCGAGTCTGCCGCCGGAGTCGAAAGCGGCGGAAAGACAGGGTTATCAGCTGTAACGGCTGGACTGCTGTTTATAGTTTGTCTCGCGTTCAGTCCGCTAGTTAAAAGCATTCCGAGCTTCGCTACCTCGGCAGCGCTCCTGTTCGTTTCCTCTTTGATGATCAAATCACTCAGGCTTGTGGACTGGTCGGACATTACTGAATTCTTTCCCGCAATTATGTTGGCCATCGGTATGCCATTTATGTTTTCGATTTCCGATGGCATTGGCATCGGTTTTATTTCTTATGTCAGCATAAAATTACTTTCGGGTAACCGGCAGCATTGCTCGCTCGCTTCCTATTGCATAGCAGGAATCTTCATTATTAAGTTTCTTGTTTTAGACTGAAGTCTTGCGCCTAACCTGAACTATAAAAGATATTAGAAACGATAGCTCAGCTCTGCAAGCCAACTGAAAGGCTTGCTGGGTAACACGGTGTTGTTGCCATACAAACTGGGATAGTTTCCTCGGAAATATCGTTCATCTCCCAGATTAGACAAATGCAAAGCAAAACGAATGTCCTCGGAGGAGTATGATAAATTCAGATTGAGAACATTATATTTTGGCAACAACACTCCAGGAACAACCGATGCATAAGTTTCGTCAACCCAGTTCCAACTGAAACTCGATCGCAAGCGGTCATTCCATTTTTGAGTGGCTGTGAACCCCCAAGACTGTTTTGGAATCCCTCCTCGCGGGCTCCAATCATCCACATAGACTTCCGCTCCGATAATACCTCCAAACAGGTCTGCCGGCTCGACATCTGGAAAATTGGAAGCTCCTAAATAGGTGAATGTGTATCCGCCCTCTTCGAAAACAGATATTTCGTAATTCGAATAAACCAGTGCAACACTAAAGCCCTCTGCCACTAGTCCTCGGGCCTCAAATTCGAAACCTTCGGATCGTGTTGCCTGATTGTTGGTTGGCCCTTGAAGACTCAGTGATTGCCTTTCTTGTTCAAACACGGCCACAGTAACGAACAGCTTTTCATCAAACGCGTTCAGTTTGACTCCAATCTCCGCTAGGAGAGAATCGCCGAGAAAACTATCGGTCGAGACCAAATCTGGGTCTACATCTCCTAGCGCAGCCGAAATAAGACTGGTTTGGGAAGAATAGGACACATAGGGATAAAATATATCCATGACTCGTTGCGAAAGATTAGCAGACCAACTGAAGGCTCCTTCGCTCCCGGCAGCCCGTCGCTCTCCCCCTTCAAAATTTCGTAAAACAATTGGCCCTACTTCGCCATCCCCATCCTCAGCCTCTATATCAACATAGTCGTAACGCAGCCCTAGAGTAAAATCCAAGCCCTCCTCAAACTCCAAATTAAAGAGGCCAGAGAGCCCATATTGAAAATACTCAGTGTTGTACCAGTGACTCCAAGATTCACTATCTTTCTGATCTAGAGGAGAAGTTTGCCTGGATAAAGAATTGAAACCACGCGATAAGTCCACCCGATCAAAAACCTCATCACCAAAATCTAACGCATAAAAGCTATTCGTGTACCTGATTGACGGAGAAAGAAAAAGATTTCCATGATAACCAGAGGCATCTATATTCTTTTTTACAATAAATTGATTCTCTATAACGTAGGCATCGCCAATCTTCGTGAACCCATAGGCGTCTTGGTTTCCATAATCGACAGATTCAATAAACAGCTTGTTAGATAACTCTAAACCGCCATCGCCGTCATAGACTAAATCAAAGTAGAAGATATGAGCGTTAGTATCAAAATAATCATCAGCACCGATTAACACTCTATTTCCGGTCAATCTGGTAATACCAACCGTTTTTGGATCTAGCCCAAGCCAATTACGTTCGCCATTTAGACGGTCAATCACCTCCTGAGTGATGAATCGAGTCTGCAAGGGAAAATGTTCGTTGTTTTCNTCTACCGCGACTCCNCCAATACAAAAAGGAGTGATACCTTCGAAGCANGTCACAGAATTTTCAGATTGACCAAATGGCTCGCTTCCACTATAGCCAAGACCTCCATCGCCAGACTCGAGCATATCAAGCTCAAACGCATCGATTTCTTTTTCGCTAATTATNCCATCGNNATTGCCATANTCCNCATCAATATCAANAGCAGGTNGNCCTGTNATATANNTGCCAGTATCAATGAGTTCCTGAGTAACTCGATTCCAGCCTCCGTTTTCGTGTCCNCGCCACCACTGNCTCATAACGCCCAATTCCAACCTCAAAGANTTNGTAACTTCTAGGTTAAGAGACCCTTGAAGTATGTTCTGGCGCGTTAAATCATGGTCAAAATAGGAGTCAGAGTTCTCTANATCAGCGAATAGGAAAAACCCTCCTTGCCGGTCAAATAAACCCAAGGGACCTCCTAATTCAATCCCTATTGAATATNGATCCCACTTACCTAGCTTGAGATTTAGCCCACCGGCCGATCGTTCCAAGTATTGTCCTGTGTCGGCTCTGGCTGATTTTGGAACAAAATTTAGAGCTCCACCCACTTTACTTGGGCCAGAAATTAGAGGCATTGGCCCTCGAACAATATCTATTCTGTCGCTNGCTCCAACCGCAGTCGGAAAATTACCTTCATTATTCAGCCNTTTGATTCCTCTAAAGTAATTTTCTGCAGAGCTCCCTCTGATATCGAGAGAACCACCAACACCAAAAAACGAAGTAGTAAAACTACTTGGCACAAAACTGACTAAATCATTTATCTCGGTGACGTTAAATTCGTCCAAAAATTCGGAGGTATAAGAATTAACTGATCTCGCAGTTACCAGAAGGTCCTTTTCAAAACCGAAGACAGAGTCCAGNTTAGAGGATCCNTTCAATCCCAACTCATTTTTGGAAGCCACTACGAAAATCTCTTCTAAACTCTCTTCTTGAGTTANGGTTTCGTCTTGCACCGAAAGCGCTTGGGCCAGCACGACGTTNTGCAGGCNAGCAAAGNCCANAANCACACCTAAGGCCAANCTCAAAGTCTTGTCCANATAATAAAAGTTTGCTTCNGTTGCTGGTACTACAAANTCACTGGACTAATAACNAGTCGAAGACATTTGCTTCTCGATAAGACGG
>PBUF01000058.1 GCA_002727775.1 Gammaproteobacteria bacterium | reverse complement strand
CTGATGGATTTATTTTATAGTTGTTTGCCTCCGGGTACCGGTCAGCGCTATCACTTCCATCGTTTTATGCAAAGGGTACATGATGAATTAACCAGTAGGCGCGGAAATAAAAACCCTTTAAAGGATATAGCCGCACAGTTCGCGAGTGAGACTAAAGTCATCTGTTTTGATGAATTTTACGTATCTGATATAGCTGATGCTATGATCTTGGGCGAGCTGCTAAAGTGGCTTTTCGATCACGAGGTGGTTTTGATTGCCACCTCTAATTCTGAGCCAAAAAACTTGTATCCTAATGGACTACAGAGGGCGAAATTCTTGCCCGCAATTGACCTTTTGTCTAAAAATACAGACTTGCTTGTACTTCTAAGTAATCGAGACTTCCGCTTAAGAGCATTAAGCAATGCTAATGTCTACTACACTCCGGTAGGTGAAGATAGTCGAAAGTTAATGTCGGACTCTTTTCGATCTCTCTCTGATAGGGAGGTGAAAGAAGGGCAACAAATTAGAGTATTGGGCAGAAGCATTCGGACCGTAAGAGAATCGTCTGATTTGGTGTGGTTCGACTTTTCAGAGCTGTGTGAGGGTGCGAGATCTCAGAATGACTTTATTGAGATATCGAAGATTTATCAGACGGTATTTTTAAGTGGAGTGCCGATATTGGATCAGGGTTATGAAAGTGCTGCGAGGCGTTTTATAAGTCTGGTGGATGAGTTCTATGATCGTGGTGTTAAGTTGATAATTGAGGCAGACGCTTTGCCGGGAAACCTCTATGAAGGAGAGCAGTTAATCTTTGAGTTTCTCAGAACTGAAAGCAGACTAATGGAAATGCAGAGTTTGGAATATCTTTCAAAGGAACATCACTGACTTTAATCGAGAATAGAGGTCGGTAAATCTAGGTTGAAAATGAGGAGACGCTCTAATATGATTCGCGATCCCTATGGCAGTACGCTCGTCTGGGGTGAGCCTATTAGTCAACGAACAGAGTCATGGAATCGAGGTAATAATGAAAACCGTTAGTCTTCGAAAAGAAGATATTGAGAGATCTTGGTGGCTAGTGGACGCCGATGGAAAAACATTAGGTAGGATAGCAACCGAGATAGCGACTCGATTANGAGGTAAACACAANCCNGAGTATACNCCNCATGTGGATGCTGGAGACTATGTNGTGGTGGTTAATGCTGANAAGGTAAGTTTAACAGGGAACAAAGAGACGAATAAGATTTACTGGCGGCACACTGGATACCCCGGCGGTATAAAAAGTATAAATGCAGCAAAAATGAGGCAAAGCCATCCAGAAAGGNTGATAGAGAAAGCGGTGAAAGGTATGTTGCCGAGGAATGCTTTAGGAAGAGCNATGTATAGAAAACTTAAAGTATATGCAGGCAGCGATCATCCTCATGGGGGGCAGGCTCCTAAAGAAATGGATATTTGACATGAAAGAATATAGTTATGGCACAGGTCGTCGTAAAACATCTGCCGCTCGAGTGTTTGTTTCAAAGGGTACTGGNCAAATCAGNGTGAATGCNAAGTCGCTTGAGGATTTTTTCGGAAGAGAAACTTCTCGGATGGTGGTTCGTCAACCACTCGAGGTTGCTGGATTAACTGATAGTGTTGACCTTAAGGTGACCGTAAAGGGTGGCGGTAGCTCCGGTCAGGCGGGGGCCATAAGGCACGGCATTGCAAGAGCTTTAGTTGACTATGATGAAAATTTTCATGGAGCTATGCGGGAATCGGGATTTCTAACTAGAGATGCCCGNGCAGTTGAAAGAAAGAAAGCTGGATTACGAAAAGCGAGAAAAAGACCTCAATATTCGAAGAGATAAACTACGAATATCTTCGGACTTCCCTAATCTTATGGTAACATTGCGGCCGCGAGGCGAAAGCTGAAGACGTTCGTTTCTTAAACGTTGAAAACGTTGTTCAGTGGACATACAAAAGAAGTGTCTGAGTCAAAAGCAACAGTTNATTTTTTTTGGAGTAGTTGAAATTTGAGCGACGGCGAGGCTAAAGCTGATTTGGCAGCGGACGGAGANGCATCTTCACAAAAAGAAGAGAGAGCATCTTATCTGTCAGCAGAAGTTAATTTAGGTAGGCGGTATTTCATAATCGGTGCGACAGGAGGAGTTGCTTCAGTAGGCGTTGTTGGAGCTGCNATCCCGTTTCTTCAGTACTGGCAACCCAGCGCGAAGGCTAAAGCATTGGGAGCGCCAGTCAAAATAGACATAAGCAAGCTTCGGCCTGGGGAGATATTGAGTCCGATTCTCTCCTACCGGGGACAGCCAGTTTTCGTGATTTATAGAGATGAAGAGTCTTTGGCGCTTCTAGAAGAGGACAGTGGCAGGTTGGCCGATCCAAATTCGGAAAGTTCGGAACAGCCAGAATTTGCTTTGAACCCCTATCGCTCGAGTCGCCCGGAAATTGGTGTGTTTTTAGGGATTTGTACGCATCTTGGATGTTCGCCAAAGCATCAGGTAGCCAACGTTTTTCCCGACTCTGAGCAGGGAGGGTTTTTCTGCCCGTGCCATGGCTCCGGATTTGATTTAGCAGGAAGGGTCGCAGCTGGGGTCCCTGCACCCACTAATCTAATCGTGCCCCCTTACCGATTTTCTTCAGATACGGAAATTATTGTTGGTGAATTGGAGGCTGACGCCTGATGTCTATGGTGCAGAACGAGAGTAAATTAAAGAAAAATCTTACCAGTCTCATGGGCTGGGTGGACGAAAGGTTCCCCGCAACGGAAACGTTCGAATATCATATGTCGAGATACCCGGCACCCAAGAATTTTAATTTTTTCTACTACTTTGGGGTGCTNGCGACGGTGGTGTTTGTTATGCAAATACTGACTGGTATCTGGCTNACGATGAATTACGTATCAAGTGGTGAAGGTGCTTTTGCTTCCGTCGAATTCATTATGCGAGATGTTGAATGGGGCTGGCTCATGAGGTACATGCATTCAACCGGCGCATCNTTTTTTTTCATTGTTGTCTACTTGCACATGTATAGAGCTCTTATGTATGGATCGTATCGAGGTCCTNGAGAGCTTCTTTGGTTAATAGGCATGGTGATATTTGTGGTGNTNATGGCGGAAGGCTTTGCAGGATATTTATTGCCTTGGGGTAATATGTCTTATTGGGGCGCACAGGTCATTCTCTCATTGGCAGGTGCTATTCCTATAATTGGAGAAGATATCCTGATTTGGGTTAGGGGTGATTACCTAATTTCCGGTGCCACTCTTAGCCGTATGTTCGCAATTCACGTTATCTTGATTCCTCTGGTNCTAGCTGCCTTGGTTTTCGTTCACATCGTTGCGCTTCATCATGTAGGGTCAAATAATCCAGATGGCATCGAGATAAAGAAAAATAAAGACAAGGAAGGTATTCCGTTAGATAGTGTGCCTTTCCACCCTTACTACACAGTTCATGACATACATGCCATTGTCATTTTCCTGTTTATTTTTTGCGCGGTGGTGTTTTTCGCGCCAGAGATGGGAGGGTTCTTTCTAGAAAAACCCAATTTTGTNGAAGCNAANCCCCTGGTCACNCCNGAGCATATNGCGCCTGTTTGGTANTACACACCNTATTACTCGATGTTGAGAGCGGTCACCTATCCTTTCCTGGGAATTGACGCNAAATTNTGGGGTTTGATTGTTATGTTTGCGGCGATTCTTATTCCCGCAGCTTTGCCTTGGCTCGACAAGAGTCCTGTTAAATCGATGCGGTATAAAGGGACAATATCGAAGGTGATGCTGGTTCTGCTCGTGGTGAGCTTTTTTGTGTTGGGTTACCTTGGTG
This sequence comes from Gammaproteobacteria bacterium, assembly GCA_002727775.1. GTDB lineage: Bacteria > Pseudomonadota > Gammaproteobacteria > Pseudomonadales > Azotimanducaceae > UBA4421. Next base: position 5,525 of record PBUF01000058.1, on the reverse strand, counting down.
TTAAATCCCCGACTTATGAAAGGACGCTGATGGCTCAGATAGGTACNTTNGTTTATTTCTCTTACTTTGTGCTTATGCCCTGGTATACAAGAGTTGAGAAAACAAAACCTGAACCAGAGCGAGTNACTTCATGACGNGNTATAGAACTAGACTGCTAGCAGGCTTTTTTTGCTTCNTGCTGACATGTAATGGCTTTTCTGCTTCTTCGATTTCGTGGGACATGGAGTCGTTTGAACCTGATATGAAGAACATTCCCTCTCTTCAAAATGGGTTCAAACTCTATACGAATTACTGCCTCGGCTGCCACAGTCTAAAGTATCAGCGGTACGAACGTACGGCTGACGACCTGTTAATCCCCCACGACTTATTGGAAGAGCATTTGATTTTTAGTGATCAAAAGAAGGGCGATTTAATGACAACTGCCATGGATCCTGTAAAGGCAAAGGCCTGGTTCGGCGCNCCTCCACCTGATTTGACGATGGTGGCAAGAGCTCGAGATTCCGAGTGGGTATATAACTATTTAAAGACTTTTTACGTGGACGAATCAAGACCATTNGGAGTCAACAATAAAGTTTTTGAAAACGTAGGAATGCCAAACGTATTGATGGAGTTACAAGGGATACAGCGACTTAATTGTGCGTCCGATATAGAAGATTGTCGAGAATTGATAGTGGAAGCAGGTAGCGGGATCATGAGTCAAGATGAATTTGATAACGCTATCTTTGATTTGACGAATTTTCTTCACTACGTGGGCGATCCGTCGCAAGAACAGAGGCGGAGTTTGGGTGTTTGGGTGCTTGCCTTTTTAGCATTTCTCGGGATCTTCACATATCTGTTGAATCGCGAATATTGGAAGGACGTACACTAGGTTTCCGATTAATTTTTCTTTGGGGAGCGAATGAGTTTAGTTACAAAAAGNTCATCGATGATCTTGTTTTCAAAGACGACGGATCACTACTCACATAGAGTGAGAATGGTGTTAGCTGAAAAGGGAGTGACATTTGATGTTATTGACATTGACGCGAACAAGAAAAACGAAGATCTAGCCGAAGTTAATCCGTATCACTCGGTTCCGACTCTATTAGATAGAGAATTAGTTTTGTACGAAGCAAATGTGATTATGGAATATCTTGATGAGCGTTTTCCTCATCCACCATTATTACCTGTTTATCCTGTACAGAGAGCATTGTCCCGGCTTTGGATTACTCGGGTAGAGAATGAATGGAGTTCAAAGCTGGATATCTTAATGGCGGGAAAAGGCAGAGAAGCGGCGATTTCAAAAGCAAAAAAAGAGTTAAGAGAAAGTATTATTACTATTTCACCGATATTTGGAGAAAAGCCATTCTTTATGAATGATGAGTTCTCGCTTGTTGACTGCTGTGTGGCTCCTCTTTTNTGGCGTTTAAAACGAGTAGGGATAAGTTTGCCAGAAAAATCCACGAAACCTTTGCAGAAATACATGGACAGGGTGTTCGAAAGAGATGCTTTTCAGGCCAGCTTGACTGAAGACGAGTTAGAGATGAACGAGTAGTGACACCGAAAAGACCTTATCTTCTCAATGCGATTCACGCGTGGNTAGTAGATAATAATGAGACTCCTTACATATCAGTTGACGCTGATGGGGACATTGGGTCAATACCAGAGTCTGCTGTTAAGGATGGGATGGTTGTGCTCAATGTGTCTCCTACAGCGATAGAATCCTTGGATATTGGTTTAGATGCCATGTCTTTTTATTGTAGATTCAATGGCGTGCGAACAAGTATCAATTTGCCAATGCGNAGTATTCTCGCAATTTACGGCAAAGAGTCCGGTCAGGGCATCGAGTTCGATAAGCTCGAGTATCCGGAAAACCCTAAATCAGNTGCTAATGAAAAACCAAAGACAGAATTGCGGCTAGTTTAATTCTTTAAAGAGATTNACGATTTGCCTCACACCGTAAACGGACTTCACTAAGGACGTTATACTNTCGGAATTAGACTCATTGATTACCCCCATCAAATAAACGGTTCCATCTTCTGTCAAAACTTTTATTTTTCGGTTGGAGGTATCGGTTTTAGCAGAGAGCCCGGAAGCGATAAGTTTAGCTTTTACTTTTGTTGTAATGTAAGCGTCGTTAGTTCTCGCCAGTAATGTGGTTGGCGGAGCTACCTGTAGATAGTTATAAACTATGCCATTTTTGGCTTTCTTTAATTTTCGTGTCTCGATGGTAGCTTTTTCTTTTAGGTCATCGGAGGGTACTTGCCCTACAAGCAGAATATTTCCGTCAAAAACTTCTACAACGATGTGAGAGCCTTTAAATCTTTTGTCCGACTTTCTTATCGTTCGCTCAACGACTGCGATGTCTAATACAAAATCATCAATATAGGTTCCTGGCGTGCGACTACCAGAAGCCTCATTCATGGATGAACAGCAAATTACTGTTCCTAAAATAGGTAAAGTGCAAAATATTTTTGCCATCTTCTTGAGGTCTACTCGAGTTTGTTGCTCAAGCAGAAATTGGTGTAGTCTTTTTATCATTTGCCCTATTTCCAATTCTTGGTTTGTTTATTTGTTGCAAATATTAGGTNCNNCTAAATCTTCGATNTTCNACAATTTNACTAACTCTGATTTTCGATTAGCTTAAGCNTTCTAAAAAAATTTTGCTTTTCGCCNAATTGAACTAGTCCNGTTTGNCCACTTANGGGAAGGCCGGGCGATACTCTGAATANCTCGATAAGNTGAAGTAATTTATAGGCATCCATGCCCAAAGCGAAGAGTTCTTGATCAAATCTAGTGCGCAGTTCGAATTGGTTTTTGAGGAAAGCATTAGAAGTATTTCTCTGTCCGATAAAAGGGAACTCTAAGCTCTTAACTTTTAGCTCGCTGAATTTATAATTATGCAGTTCACTTTGTGAAGATGCGAACAAAGGTGTGTCCTCTAGGAAGTGAAATTTCAAGATCGGTTCCAGGGATTCCGATTCGCTTGGAGAGACGAAAGCAACAATTGCATCGATATCTTTCCTTGTTCTTGGAAGAAATTCGAGGGGCTTCCTCATTATCTTCTCAATAGATTCTTTTCTAGAATTTGAAGATTCAACTCCAACCGCGTTGCTGATTGACTCAGTAATATCTCTTGGGTTTTCGAATTTAGCGTTTGTTACCGTTTTTAACCATTGGTCCTCAAATAAATTATTTGACCTGACTGCCCAAGAAGAGGCGTTACTTACTATCAGAATATTATTCAAAGCTTGATGGTTTATTTCCTCTAACAAAGAATCAATCTCGTGCTCTATCGATAGTCCCAAAGAATATTGATACTTTGACTTTTTGATATCTTCAGATAGATAGTTCAACAGTAGAATTGGCTTAGAGAACTCCTTTGATATTTGCGTGAAGACTCGGCAATTTTCTTTTAAAAGGGGCCCTATGACATGGGTTGCGTCGCCTTGCGTTATCGTTTTTAAGATCGATGACATTGATTGCGCTTCTGAATCGTAGAAATTTAAGGCCCCTCTGAGCCTTTTAGATTCGCCAAAGCTGCTTGTAATTATTCCATCTCTAACAGCTTTCCCCGCTGCTTGAAAATCTCCACTTAACGGCAATATGACTGCTATATTTGGTTTTCTAAAGTTTTCTACTAGCTGCAAAGCAAGAGGAGGTTTTAGAGCGAACGAATGACCTGAATTACTACTTTTCCATTCTAGCCATAGTTCTCGTTTCTTCTCTATCGAGTCTGATTCTACAAAGGCTTTCGCGAAAGCAATCAGCTCTCTGTCTGAATTCGGTCGTAGATTAAAAGTCCCTTCGGTAGAAGCTAGTAGATGATTCCACAATCGGTTTGTCATTGTGGAAGTTAAAGATAATTGCTCGGACTCAGAGGAATGGATGTAATCAAAGAGAGCTTCTGCGGCACATTGATGATTGAAGATTTTAGCGCAGGTGTGCGCGATTGACTGATAATCATCTTTGTTGTGCTTTTCGATTTTCTTTAGAGTAGAAACTGCGAGATCAAACATTTTCTGACTTAATAGTAAGTCTGAGAAAATCCTAAAAACCTGATCGTGATTTTTTTCGCTGGAGTCTAATACAGTTATCAGTTCAGTTATGGCTTCATAGTCTTGTTCGTCCAGGGCGGCCCTGAATTTCTTAATACTTTCGAGTTGTTCTGTGTCATTTACTTGGGAGTAATTTGCGCTATTGTCTTTGTTCGAAAATATTTGCCCCTTTTTTATCGTGTCCGGCGTGTATTGCGCTTGGCAGGCCATTAAGATAATAGAGAGAACGGGGAATAAAATTAGGTAGCGCAATATGTCAGTGCTCTATGTTGTTGCCACTCCGATTGGCAATTTATCAGATATCAGTCAGCGAGCATCAGACACCTTACGTATGGTCGACCTGATAGCTGCGGAAGATACTCGGCGTACGAGTATTTTATTGAAGCATTTGGGCATTGAGAAGAAAGAAATCATTAGTTTTCATAAATTTAATGAGACAGAAAAGACTCCTCATTTGTTAGCGAGACTTAGAGGTGGTGAAACTGTGGCCGTTGTTTCTGACGCAGGTACGCCTTTGATCAGCGATCCTGGGTTTTCCATAGTTCGGGAAGCTTGGTTGCAGCAAATAAAGATAAGTCCTATACCTGGTCCGAGTAGCGTAATTGCTGCTCTGAGTATATGTCCGTTAAATATTGATCGTTGGAATTTCTTTGGATTTTTGCCTTCGAAGGTAGCTGAGGCGGAATCGCTCCTTGATATGTATTTGCAAAGGCCAGACGCTATCGTTTTTTTTGATTCACCTCATAGAATATTATCTACACTCGAAATCTTGGAAAAGCTCAGTTGTCGGCAATTGATGGTGGTTAGGGAATTAACGAAAGTTTTCGAGTCGATGTATGTGGGTAACGTTTCGGATGTCAGAAGCCAAATCGAGTGCAATTTAAAAGGGGAATTTATCGTTATTTTGGAAAGTAACGACAATGTCATGCCCAACGTTGAAGAAGAAAAGTTACTGAGAGTTCTCTTAGATTATCACGAACTATCTACAGCTTCTAAAATAGTCGCGAAAGTGCTTGGATTAAATAAGCGAGACGTATACAGCAGGGGTGTCAAATTAAAGCGCTGAAGTGAATAAACGGGAGTTCGTCGATTTGTATTTAGCTGTATTTAGACATAACCTCTCAGTTGAGTTGGCTGGGCAGTCGCCGGTAGCTTTTAGCATCGGAGGAAAGTCCGGGCTCCGCAGGACAAAGTGCCAGATAACATCTGGGGGATGCGAGTTCACGGAAAGTGCAACAGAAAATACACCGCCGATGGCCGAGGTTTCCTCGGAACAGGTAAGGGTGAAATGGTGCGGTAAGAGCGCACCGCATGTCCGGTAACGGGCATGGCAGGGTAAACCCCATCGGGAGCAAAACCAAATAGAAGCGGCGCATAACCAGTTCCTAGGTTGTCGCTTGGGTAGGTTGCAAGAGGTGTCCGGTAACGGTCATCCTAGATGAATGACTGCACATTATGTGTTTTCACATAAGGACAGAACCCGGCTTATAG
>PBUF01000057.1 GCA_002727775.1 Gammaproteobacteria bacterium | reverse complement strand
CGTCGAAGCGGGCAAAGTGCCGGAGGTTAGCTTGGAGGGATCTGTCGGTTGAGCTTACTTAAGATTNATGATCTACACGCCGAGACATCGGGAAAAAAAATCCTGCAGGGACTGGAACTGGAANTCAANCCNGGNGAAGTACANGCCATCATGGGNCCNAANGGATCCGGCAAGTCNACTCTCGGCAAGGTNCTGGCGAGACANCCAGANTANNNTGTCACCAGAGGNAATCTNGCTTTTAAAGGNGNNGANATTCATGNNTTAGAACCCCACGAGATCGCCCANCANGGNNTNTTTCTCGCCTTCCANTACCCAACAGAGATCCCNGGNGTCAGTAACATGGANTTTTTAAAAGCCAGCGTAGACGCNCACCACAAAGCNAANGGGAAAGANCANCTNAACACNNCNGANTTTGTTCGGTCGGTCAGNGCNNTNGCNGANGANCTGGGNTTGAANGCGGAGTTTCTCAANCGGGGNGTNAACGAAGGATTCAGCGGCGGAGANAAAAAGNGAAACGAAATCTTACAACTAAAATTGCTGAACCCTGAGCTGGCAATTCTTGANGAGACCGACTCAGGACTGGATATCGACGCGCTCAAGGTAGTCGCCAAAGGGATCAACGATTTTCGNAGNGANCNAAACGCCATTCTGTTGATTACCCACTATCAAAGACTACTGGATTATATTGTTCCAGATTACGTCCACGTNCTAGCGGAAGGGAAAATAGNGCAATCCGGGGACAAGANACTCGCTCTCGAGCTCGAGCAAAAGGGTTACNCTTGGCTCAACTAGAATTCCANNATNTACCGNTCAGNCCGTGGCTNGGATTAAACTCGGACGAANTGGTCNAGACAATGAANCAGNAGGTNCGTCAAACCNCATTCAAAGAACGATGGAAATACACNTCGGCCAAAAAAGCGTTCAACCTGAACCTCGAANCGATNGAGCGCNTGCCGGATTTTGGCGGGTCTACACAANCCGGNNTAACAATCTCTGANAAGNCGAATCCGCGTATTCTTAGACTGACCTCACACAAAATCATCAACGAAAAAATACTGATGATTTCGAAAGCAAAATCTCCAGTAAGCATCGAAATCACCGAATCCCTAGAAAAACCACTAGAGATAACCTACCCCACCACCTGCGCTCCGCTCTTCGTGTTCATATCGGATGGCGTATCATGCCAAATCAACGAGTACTTTGAAGGAACAAAAGACCAACACCAGGCCATTTGGGTCGAGCTTGGACAGAATTCTACGCTTGCCCATACCAGGCAATCCCTAATCGAGGGCGTTAGCGAGTGGAAGTACCTGCACGCCGTACAAGGCAAGGACAGTCACTATGAACTCCACAGCCACAACGTCGGCGGATCGTTGAAGCGGCAGGACTTCGATATACGGCTAGAGGGCGATGGGGCGAACTTCCACTTAAAAAGCGCCTCCTTTCTCAGCGAGAGCAAACACATCGACCAACAAATCACTCTGAACCACCTCGGTAAAAACACGAAAAGCACACAAGTGATAAACAACGTTGCAGACAGTAAAGCCACCGCAACATGCAATGGGAGGATCGTCATCGATAACGGCAGCTCTAAAGCCGACGCATCTCTGTCTAACAAAAACCTGGCTTTGGGCGATAACGTAACCTTTAACGCAAAACCTGAACTCGAAATCTATAATGACGACGTTTCCTGTTCCCATGGGGCCACTATCAGCCAGTTATCTGAGTCCGAGCTCTTCTACCTTACCAGCCGTGGGGTGCATCCCGCCCGAGCAAAAAACATGATGGCGAGAGGCTTTCTGAATGAGGCCATCAGCGGAGCACTGCAAGAGATCTCAACTCACAGACTAGAGAGCTTCTTCCCCAAAATATGAGAAACGATTTCCCTTTGCTACAGCAGACCAGTCGCAATCGTCCNCTAGTCTACCTAGACAACGCGGCGACCACCCAGAAACCTCAATCCGTCCTGGATTCTATGGATGATTTTTACCGANGGAGCAACGCTAACGTTCACAGAGCCGCACACGAGATCGCCGCGCGGGCTACCGTCCAGCTCGAGCAAGCGCGTTCATCGATAAAACAATTTTTGAATGCAGATCGCGATGAAGAGGTTATCATCACAAAAGGAACTACCGAGGCGATCAACCTGCTCTCAAATAGCCTTGGAGCATCGCTGACCAAAAACGACAAAGTTCTAATAACCATGCTGGAGCACCACTCGAACATCGTACCATGGCAGATGGCATGNCAAAGGAGCGGCGCAGAGCTGTTGGCCGTTGATATTGATGAGCACGGAAACCTCGATTGGACAGACTTACAAAACAAGCTCACGCAGGACGTGAAAATTTTTGCCTTTAATCATGTCTCTAACGCGCTAGGGACGGTCAATCCTGTCGAAAAGATNATCAAGGCGGCNCAAGATGTNGGGGCGGTCACGGTTGTNGACGGGGCGCAAGCTGCGCTCCACCTGCCACTAGATCTCAAGAGACTCGGCTGCGATTTTTACGTTTTCTCAGGGCACAAGCTGTACGGACCNACCGGCATAGGGGTTCTCTACGGCAAATACGACCTCTTGTGCGAGATGGAACCCTGGCAGGGTGGCGGCGAGATGATTGAGAGCGTCTCGATCTCAGGCAGCACCTACCAAAAGCCGCCCCACAAATTCGAAGCTGGGACGCCCGCGATCGCCGAGATTATCGGGTTGGGNGCGGCCGTCGCATACGTCAACTCGTTGAATCGCNAGGCGCTCAACCTAGAAGAGCAGTCNCTTATCAAGTNGACGCTTNATGCGCTATCAGNAATACCCAGAATTGAACTAATAGGAGAGCCAGCGGAACGGCTNTCTGTGATTTCTTTTAANATNGAGGGAGCCCACCCTCACGATGTGGGCCAACTCCTGGATCAACAGGGCGTAGCAGTCCGTACAGGCCACCACTGTACNATGCCTCTGATGAGTCGACTCAANATTCCGGGTACCGTCAGGGCTTCCTTTAGTTTCTACTCTAACCAAGANGATTCTCGAAGACTTATAGAGGCTGTGGAGAAAGCGACCGACTTACTTTAATCTATACGCCGTTGATCAGTATTGAACAGAGCAAAAAGATGACTGTGACAGCAGAGATCCAGATAACGGACAGAGCACAAAGCCATATCATGGAACAGCTTAAAAAAAGCGGTTCCAGCTCTTTGAGGCTGGGCGTCAAAGAGAGCGGATGTAATGGCTTTATGTATACGCTCGACTATCTAACCGATACCAGTGTTTCTGACTTTTCTCTATTCGAGCGATCCGATCTCTCCGTGTGCGCTCACGAGGAGGACCTGCCCTATGTCTCTGGAACCGAAATCGATTTAGTGACCGAGGGACTNAACTCTGCACTCGTATTCAAAAACCCCAAAGCCCAAAGTTACTGCGGCTGCGGAGAAAGCTTTTCTTTCGAATCTGCAGNNCTCANCAGCTCANNGGAAGAAACCAAGATCGAGGATCTCGCNAAANANGCCGGAGCNNNGGACTGATCTGCTGNTGTAATGGAACGACAGATCGTCACAACATCAGCAGCGTGCCCAGCAAGGTTGGTTCCGACGGGCGACAAAATCACCATACCTAAAGGCGTTTTCGTCACACTTACCCAGTCGTTAGGCGGCACGTACACCGTGATTCACCANGGCAATATGGCCCGAATATCCGGAGAATTCGGAGAGCTAATNGGACAACAAAATCATTTACTGGAATTCCCAGAACAGTCCGAGCAAGCTCAAGCGTCACTAGCGAATGTCAATTACGCGCTGGAGACCGTCTACGATCCCGAAATCCCGGTTAACGTCAAGGACCTGGGTCTCATCTACAGTGTCGAAATCAAAGACAACAACGTTTACGTGATAATGACGCTTACCTCTCCGGGTTGCGGGATGGGCCCGGTTCTAATCGAAGAAATCAAGGACCGGCTCTCGAAGGCACCCCACGTGGAGGCGGTGTACGTCGAAATCACCTTTGAGCCCCCATGGTCCAGAGAGCTGATGACCGAGGAAGCNCAGCTCGAACTTGGGGTATTTTAGCTCGNAGTGGAACTAGAAGAGATAAAAGAAACCTTCTCCTTTTTTACGGATTGGGAGAGCAAGTACCGCTATATCATTGACTTGGGAAAAGAGCTCCCAGATATAAGCGAACAAGACAAAACAGACCAAAATCTGATACGCGGCTGTCAGAGCCAGGTCTGGCTGACACACTCACTAGAGGCCGACCAAACCATCAAACTGCGCATCGACAGCGACGCTTATATTGTCAGGGGGTTAATCTCGATAGTCTTGGCCGCNCTCAACAACAAACTCCCCAGCGAGATAATCGATTTCGATATCGAATCCCTCTTCTCTGAGCTNGAGCTACTCGAGCACCTCTCACCGACCAGAGGAAATGGACTGAGAGCCCTGGTTCAGCAAATCAAATTAGCGGCTGGCCAATCAGTCGACCGTTAATTCCTTCAGCCTCTGATATCTATACCAATCCTCAATATCATCGACATCCCATATCTCGCGACCGCACTTCACAGAGAGATTAGAGTTTCGTGCGCGATCTAACGTCTCACTCGTGACTTTTGGTGTGCCCCAACTGATTCGAGAAAACACCTCGGCGTGTCTTTGTTTCATACCTATCAAACCGTATCCGCCATCCTCACAGGGAAGTATCACTACGTCGTGTTGGTCCAACCACAGAAAAGCATCGCGGATATCTTCCTGAGACAGAATCGGGCAGTCGCTGCCAATCAAAACCACTTTAGCTGGTGAGGCAGCGAGCGTCTTTGAAATAGCATCTAGCATTTTTTTACCCAGGTCACCCGAACGCTGTACCTCTACAGNCANNGAATANTTTTGACCCCAGCTTGCGCCTTCTTGACTNTTTTCTGATAACCACAAGCTCGAAGAGCAATCCAACTGAGCCACCTTCTTCAAAGTGAGATCCACCATCTCGCAGTGCGCATTGAGGGCTGATTCGGGACCCAGCTCCGGANTCAATCTGGTTTTGACCNTCCCTAGCANAGGCGGCTTGGCNAAAACTATNACGTGATCAGAANGCAAGTCTCACTTCCCGCCGTAATATTTTCGATAGAGAGNAGAAGGACTCACACCAAANAAATAGAGAATACGGTACCACCACATATGNAATATCGTTCTCACNAGACCATTGGNAAGCCACCGGCGATCGGACGCGCCAAGCTTTTCTCTACAGGCAACAAATNCATNAGGAAACATCTTCTTCAAACACCGAGAGGCCTCTANGTCCTCCATTAAAGATTGCGAAGGAAACCCCCCTATTTCTTCTATGAGTTTTCTCGAAAAGAACATCCCTTGGTCGCCCGTACAGATCTTCGTCAATCTGGACCTAATGTTCATTAAACGCGGAACGCATCTTAAACGGGGCATCTCGACATCAAATCTTCCCCAGATGGTTAGTCGAGACTCGCAGATTTCTTTCAGTCGCGAGATAGGATGGNCTAAATTATAAGCATCGACGTGTAATACCCAAATGACCTCTTTGCTTGAAANATNGACTCCTTTCGCGATCTGAAGCCCCCGAGAGGGACAGCNCCTTGAATATACCGCACCATGATGTTCGGCCAGTTGTTGAGCAAGCTCACTCTCGCCACCATCGATAATTACTACTTCGCTAAAGGCACCGGATAGCTCGGGCAGAAGCTCTTTTANCTGGAGATCGTCNTCCAAAATTGGTACTACAACCGATAGATCGATCATGTAAGCCTAACCCGNTAATATTGAGNGCTTAGTCTTCAACAAAACTCTCCTAAGATCTATATTCCAAATCGGTATCTCAATTTAATAACGAAATAATCGATGATCGGCTCATCGAGCGCGTCCTGAAACAAGTCACCAAAACCGTCATCGACTCGCCCGGGTAGATTACTGCCTCGAGTGTAGACAATAAACAAATCAGACAAGGGCGCGATCTCCCATCTATAGCGGAGTTGCGCAGTTAGCCTGGACAAGGCGAAGTCGTCGGTTGGCCCGTCTGGCTTGTCCACTTGAACCAGCGTACCTCCACCAACAGGTATTAAATAGAACCTNTGCTCGTGAGCGCGGATAGCCGCCCACTGCAAAGAAAGACGAAGTTGCTGCTTAGCGCTAAGAAAGACATCCATTGCCAATCTGGGCTGAAAGTCATCAGCGCCGAAGGCCGTCATATTTCTTTGCTCCTGGTGTAACAACCACCCGTCGTGGTCCATGTAATTCAGGTCTAAGTCCAAGGAAAAACGGTCCGAGGGTTGATAACTAAACCCCAGAGAGGTCCTGAGAGTCCAGTCGCTCAACTCTTCTTGGCGGGTACCGAGCAAAGCACTGAACGCAAATTTCTTACTTGTATCCGTACCAAACCCTATTTCTGCAACAAANCGGTCGTGCATCCTAAAATGCCCGTTACCAAAGCTTGCCCTGTCCTCCCAACGACGAGGGAAGTAATTGAATTCAGTNCTTATTTCGTTGAGGTTTTTNAACGTCCANGCNTTTCTNAAAAACAAACCAGATCTGGTCAGTTGNTCAAAACGATTCCACTCGTTATANAAAAAGATAGAGCGCCTTTTAGAACGGAGGTGCTTCAGGCCNCTGCCNGTATAGTAGGTATAGTTGTAACCTATGCTCCTCGAGTCGTTTCTACGGATAAAGCCTAAATCTCTTATGTTTAGATCTTCGTCCAAATAATCNATTTGCAAAGAATGTTGAATGCCTCTTCTCGGCTGGTACTTAAAGTCAGTTAACAGACCGTGCCCCATCAAGTCATCAACGTCGCTCTGCATCAACTGAGTATCGATCTGGAGAGCCCCGCCAGGAGACAGCCAGTGCGCGTCGACCCCGTTTACGATTGCATCGTGGTCTGGATACTTAACCACGGTACCCATATAACCTATCGACCGCCTGCCTTTTGAAGTGTTCTCGTAGAGCAACCGGGCGACGCCAAAATCTCGACCGTCTTCGCGGACGACCACAGGCTCTCCTTTCAAGGCCCCCTCAGAAACTACCCCCGGTAACTGAACCTCGTCCTCGAAAGCTGTCAAAACACCATAGCGGATCGACCCTTTTTGACCGGATACTTTTGCGGCGCCCAACAAATCAGTTGGCTTACCTCGTTCAACACTGGCGACCTTGATCCCTTCGGGAATTTTGGTACGGGGAGCTCCACCTATTCTTCGGGTATTTAGCAGGGTGGTAGGCTCACCAAGGAAGGTGCTGGTAGTCTGTCGAGAGCCAATGCCAGACCGGATAATGTTCATGCCGGCGTTCCGAGGCATCGTGTTAAACACTTCTTGTCCTTCAAGAAAAAAGAGCCTCTTTTCTGGAAAAAACGTTTCCCACGCCGTGAGATTAACGACCACATCATCTGACTCCACCACACCAAAGTCAGGGTTAGCCGTGGCGGTTATCTGAACATCGGTCGACGGTCTCCAAGAAAAATCCATTCCAGCTCGAACATCAGTATCACCAGACATCTCATCAGAAGTGACAGATAGATTCGGAAAGAATTCAATTTGTCGTTTGGGGACTACTCCTGGAGCTTCCATGTTNCCCAGCGCAGTCATAAAACGTGGNGAAGACTCGGGCAAAGCAGGCCAGCTCCACCGTTCATCAATGTGAGCAACCTTTCTATCGACCCAAAAGCGAATCAATCTGTCTCCGCCACCGGAAGGCATCGCCATCATCGACCAAGGNAGGAATAACTCTGCNCTCCATCCGTCTTTTGTTTCACTGGTAGCACTGTCCCAAGGNCCATCCCATTGAGCGGTGATCACCCGTTCTGGTGCCACTTTACCGTCTCTAACAGAACCACCTAAATTAATATTGAACCAGTAACCGTAGAGCCCCTCTCCGGACGTATCCAACGTGATCGTCCACCCGTCCCGATTCAGGTCAGCGTCTCTGCTAGATAGTCGTCCGACCAGCGTATCCTTCGGTTGCTCAAGATTGACGCCAATATACATGCCCTTCGACGTATTGAAAAAACGCATGTGTGTCTGGTATCTCGGGGTTACCAGAGTATCGGGATCGCTCACTAGCATGTTGTCATACTTGGGTATCTCCTCCCAAATCGATTCATCGAGGGTCCCATCCAACCTTACCTCGAAATCATCTTCCTCTACCTTCGGAATAACAATGCGAACCGCATCACNTTCTGCGTATTCCACAGTCCTTAAATTCTCACGATATTCAGCCGTATTGTCGCGAGGNACNGCCGTCGNTAGTGGTCTTTGTGGGTGCTCATCATGTTTCGGTTNATCAACAATCGATGCCTGAGCATAATCAGATCGAGAGCTGGACCGGTCAGATAATGATGTCGTTTGTTCTCTTAAAAGCCAGCCCCCTTTTACGTCAAGGCTGGCAGCACGCTCTAGCAGGCNTCTTGCNGCNGCTCTCTGGTCNAGATGAACAAGAGTTCTATAGTATCTGGTACCGCTAATCTCGACGCTCGTTATGGTTACCAATTCACCCAAAACGGCTTCTAGCTGCNTCTTTCGTTCTTCTGCGAANTCCTTNTTTACAAAACTTCCAAATATCACAGCAAACGAATCCGCCCTGATACTTGATGGCATTAACAAGATTAGCGTGGCNAAAATCACGATCCTAGTTACCGGCATAGGTAACCCTCCCCTTTCGCGTTAGTATAGACCCTTAAACAAACCAATCGTAGCGGTCTTTNTTTGATCTGGATAAGTTGTTTAGCCGTNATGANCGGCATAGCGGTGCTCTCTTTTTTACTTACGAGGGGTCANGTCGCGGACAGCGACGGTTATTTTTTGGCCGGCAGATCATTNACCGGTTTAGTCATAGCGGGCTCGCTTTTATTGACCAACATTTCGGCAGAACAAATCATCGGGCTTGCTGGCTCCGCTTACGCGTTCAACCTAAGTTCGATGGCCTGGGAAGTCATGGCAGTCCTCGCAATCGCTATCATGGCCATCGTCTTACTTCCCCGCTATCTGGCCATGAATTTTAAGACCTTNCCTGGTTTTTTNGGTGCAANATTCAACGTCCACGTCCAGCGTCTAACAGTCATGTTNTTTTTATTGGCCTANGGATTGATCACTATTCCCTCAATCCTCTACAGCGGNACGATTGCCGTCGTCGAGGTTTTTTCAGACGACCTAAGAGGCCTAGGCTCTTTTTTTCCAGTAATGCTCGTGATCGCCTTCATTGGCACCGCCTATTCAGTCGCAGGAGGGCTNAGGGCGATAGCGATCTCGGACGCGCTCAACGGGTTGGGTCTGCTTTTCTTCGGTTTTCTGATTCCGTTATTAGCATTAAATCTTGTCGGAAGTGGAAGTCTTATCGATGGGTGGCACATAGTAACAACAGCGCACCCAGAAAAGTTCAACGCGATCGGCAGCGATACCGACCCAACCCCTTTTGCAACTCTGTTCACTGGGATGCTTTTCGCCAATCTAGCCTACTGGGGCACAAATCAGTACGTGATACAAAGGGCTCTGGCAGCAAAAAGTCTCGCAGCAGGACAAAAAGGTGTCTTATTTGCGGGTTTTTTCAAATTGTTGATCCCTTTTTTTGTAATGTTGCCCGGAATCATCGCCTTTCACCTTTACGGAGACAGCCTGGNCTCAATGGACCAGGCNTATCCAAGACTCATTAAAGACGTCCTGCCTCCGTACCTGATGGGTTTTTTTCTTGCAGTCTTGCTTGGGACGGTCTTCAGTTCGTTCAACAGNCTCCTCCAGTCGACCGCGACGCTGGTTACCTATGACCTGATAGTTCCCAACANGTCNAAGCCTNTAGCTGACGAAACCCTCGTTAAAATAGGCCGCTACGTTTGCATAGGCATTACTCTAATCGGTCTGGTGACCGCACCTTTGTTACAGGGAGCNCCGGACGGTCTATGGCAAGTAATACGCAAATTTTCGGGNTTCTACAATATACCGATTGTCGTAATTGTCTTAGCGGCGCTATTTATACGCAGTGCTACACCTGTGGGCGCAATATCGGTCATCATATTCCACTTGATAGTCTACGGTTTGATCACTTTTGTGGTAGACACTGGCATTCACTTTATACATTGGTACGGGATACTATTTATCCTCGAAATGATCATCATTTTGTTGGTTAGAGGTCCAAGAGAACCAATAGCCATTGGAAACCCTGCCGTGGACATGACTCCGTGGCGATATCGTTGGGCATTTTGTAGCATGCTTGGAGTCGCGATCATAGTTCTGTATGTCGTACTGTCGCCGGTTGGTCTGGCAAGCGTCGACTAATCCATCAGGTCAGAGTATTTTTCTCTGAGAATATTCTTCTGGACCTTGCCCATGGTATTGCGAGGGAGCTCTGCAACGTTAACAACTGCCTTTGGCTGTTTAAATTTTGCAAGGCTGCCTGCAATTTCTGATTTAACATCCTCCAAAGAAAGGTCATCCTTGTCGGGAACTACGACCGCCACGACGGCCTCTCCAAAATCAGCGTGAGGCACACCGATTACCGCGCACTCTTGGACACCGGGAAGCTCGTCGATGACACTTTCTATCTCTTTGGGATACACATTAAACCCTCCCGAAATAACCAGATCCTTACCCCTCCCCACGATACTCACTCGACCTTCCTCATCCTGAACACCCAGATCACCAGTGATGAAGTACCCGTCTTGTCTCATCTCCTCTTTGGTTTTTTCTGGCATTCTCCAGTAGCCCTTCATCACCGCNGGGCCAGANACCTCTATGGTTCCGATCTCCCCACGAGGNAGCTCCTTTCCTTCTGAGTCCGAAATCCTGAGATTGAGGCCCGGCAAAGGAAAACCGACCGTACCCGCAACTCTCTCGCCATCTAAAGGGTTCGATGTATTAATGATGGTCTCACTCATACCGTATCTTTCTAATATCTCGACGCCGGTTTTTTCTTTCCACTCNCGAAAGGTCACCTCTGTCANTGGAGCCGAGCCGGAAATAAACAGACGCACGTGATCCACGTAATCAGGTGTCAACGCCGGCAAGGAAAGTAACCGGGTATAAAAGGTCGGCACCCCCATCAATACAGTACAGTCAGGAAGCCGCTCAAACACTTCATGCACTTCGAATTTTGGTAAGAATATCATTGGAGTCCCATTCAATAGCGCACAGTGNCTTGCTATGAACAATCCGTGAACATGAAAAATAGGAAGCGCATGAAGNAAGACGTCGTCCTTTCTCCATCCCCAGCAATCGGTCAACGCTACAGCGTTTGAGTGCAAATTCCCGTGAGTCAACATCGCGCCCTTCGAGCGGCCAGTAGTGCCCGACGTATACAGAATCGNAGCAAGATCGGAATCATCCAAATCGACNACATCTGGCACAACGGAGGCNTCATCTATCGAATCCATGAGCGAGCCCTTCCCGTGTTCATCCAGCGTCAAAGAAACCACATCAGACCTGGAGTCTTTACCGACAAATAAAGTCGGTTCAGAGTCTTCTATAAAGTAATCTAACTCCCTGTCTGTNTACGCAGTGTTTAACGGAACGTATACAGCACCCATCCGAAGAGAGGCAAGATACAGGGCNAGATTTTCTGCTGATTTCTCAACCTGCACCACAAGGCGGTCGCCCTTTTTAATCCCTTGTTGTTGTAATACAGAAGCGAGACCATTAACGGTATCGACCAAATCACGGTAAGACCACGTACTGTCCGCCAAGAACAAAGAAGGCTTATCGGCGTTTGTNATAAACACCTTCTCTAGGACTTCGTAGAAATTCGACATNACGCAAAAACCCTAATGACCATCGATGAGNNAGGTGATCATATCGCTTTAAGAANANGCAGTCATTTTGTTCGAAATAAATTGTAGGTTGAGACTATCGCCCCTTTTTATGTCTGTACACGACACGACGGCGAGTTTACCAATGTGCCCGCAGACCCAGTTTTTCTTTTATACTGATCAAACTATGAATCTTTCAAACGAAGATGAATAATAATCAGTATCTGGTCCCAAAGATCGAACAACCTTTCAATGTTGATCTCGAATTACCCGGGAGCAAATCGATCGCACTACGCCAACTGGCCATGAGCGCCTTAACAAAGGGCACAACAATACTCGAGGGTGTCCCGGTGTGCGACGACACGGCTGCCATGCTGGAGTGTCTCGAGCGATTGGGTTTGAGCATCTCTCAGAGCAACACAACCGTCACGATTGCCGGACCAATGAACCTAGTCGATGATGTAGAAATCAATTCAAGGATGAGCGGCGCATCCACCCGCTTACTGATTGCGCTGGCCGCCTTACGTTCAGGAAAAACATCAATCGACGGTCATGAATCACTGAGAGCCCGGACTAATCTCCCCTTGGTAAACGCGTTGCAAAAACTGGGATGTCAGATCGACTCATCTGACGGCCATCTGCCTTTAGCTGTGCATCGACCCATACAACAAACCGGGTCCGTTTCGATAGACGGCTCTTTATCGAGTCAATACATCACGGCTCTTCTCGTCATATCTTGCGGAGTGGCAGGCGACCAAGCTCTTTTCGAAAAGATAACGATCGAGGGAGAGCTCGTGTCAAAACCATACATCGATATCACGATAACCGAAATGAGCAAACGAGGAGTCAGTGCCCGATGGGAGGGCACTCGATCAATCAGTATTGACACAACTAGAAGCTATGAAGCTAGTCATATAACAATCGAAGGAGACGCCACAGCCGCGTCTTATGCAGCCTCGCTTGCGTGTATTCACAGAGGACAGGTTAAGTTCACGAATCTGGGATCAAACACTCGTCAGGGAGACTATCGATTTTTCGAGGTCCTAGAGCGCCTCGGTGCTGAAGTCACTCGCGATCAAACCTCAACCCTAATCAGAGGGCCAAGTCAGCTTGCCTCGTTCAAATCAATCGACATGCAGGAAATGCCAGACGTCGCTTTAACGCTAATTGCACTGGCGCCTCTATTAAANGAGGAATTAAGTATTTCAGGGCTNTCAAGTNTGCANCACAAGGANTGTGACCGNTTGGAGTGTCCTGCCGACGANATGNTANAAATGGGGATCGGNGTNACNACGANCTCGGACTCNATTCGTATTCAGCCTGCCTCANTCGANGAGTTGAGNGATCATCTCTTGACNACCTACCACGACCACCGNATGGCGATGGCCTTTTCTGTGCTAGGCAGTAAAACGGGCCTCATAACCGTTGACGATAAAAACGTGGTGGATAAGACCTATCCGGACTACTGGAAGGACTATCAAAANTTCTTGTAGGTAACTNACTCGCNCCTGAGGTTTAAGCNAAATCGCAGCAAATGTATACCCNCCCAGCCCACCGGCCAGNCACTGGGACAGCAGGCCAACNGTAGTCCTCGTGACAGCTAGCGGATGCGTTCCCATCAANTGNCCAAGCGCNAAATCAACGACATATAAAGCGACAAANCCGCCNNCNATNTAACCCAGAGTGCTCAGCTCAGACAGCCAAATCAAGGCGATCCTGGCNATTCCAAACCCAAGGAGCAACGCTACAACAATAATAGGCAAGTAAAGACTCGTCATCCCCAATAGGTCATGAATCGCTGATTCAAAGCGAACGCCACCAGGTACACTTACGCCCATCTCGACCAGATTAGCTAAATTCAGTTGAGTATAACCTAGGACCGCCACTAAATAGGTCACCGCTACCGCAGCCAAAAACGCAAACACTAGTCTCATATTTTTACGTCCCTTTTATCCTCTGTATCNATCGTCCCGTCTCCGAGTTTCNATTATACTCTTCACCAAGTAACAATCACTAAAGTGTTCCATGAAATATCCCTCAATCGCNATTCTGTTTTTTCTCTTGAGTTCTCTTACANNACCAGCTTATACAGAAACTGACTACGTCATNGAGCCACTAGTAGAAGGGCTTAACTTTCCCTGGTCGATTGAGTTCTTAGATGATGGCGACCTGATCGTNGCCGAATTGGGAGGCACGATTCGTCACGTCGATGCGACGGGAAAAGTCAGCGAACCAATCTCGGGAACACCGTCTGTNTACAGGGCCGGACAGGGAGGACTCTTTGATGTACTTCGGCACCCTGACTTCAATGAAAATAAGCAGGTTTATCTGTCCTATGCTTCAGGCAACGAGGAAGCAAACGCTACGACAGTTGCAAGAGCAACATGGAATCAAACTGGCCTCACAAATCTAGAGGTGATCTTCGAGGCTGCACCCTCCAAGTACGCCGCTCTTCATTACGGCGGAAGGCTTGCGTGGCTGCCCGACAACACGTTATTACTTACCACNGGCGACGGGTTCGACTTTCGAGAGAAGGCCCAGGATCGCTCCACACACTTCGGTAAAACCATCAGAATGAATGAAAACGGGGAGCCTGCAAAAGACAATCCGTTTAGCGAGTACCCCTTTGTTTACAGCTACGGGCACAGAAACCCACAGGGCTTGGCAGTGTCTTCGACGGGAATAATTTATCAACACGAACACGGTCCTCAGGGCGGTGACGAGGTCAACGTAATCCAATCAGGCAAAAACTATGGGTGGCCAATAATCACATACGGTCTGGACTACAACGGCGCCTACGTGTCCCCCTTCACAGAAATGGAAGGCATGACACAGCCTCTCCACGTTTGGACGCCTTCTATCGCACCCTCAGGTCTGGCCATTTACGAGGGCGACTTATTTCCTGAATGGCAGGGCGATCTATTTGTGGGCGATCTCAACAATCAGCACGTCAAGCGATTAAGATTAGAGTCAGACTCTAGCGTAGCTCTAACAGAAGAAACCATCTTTACCGAGGTCAACGCCAGAGTGAGAGACGTCAGGGTATCGCCTAGGGGCGAAATCTATGTCATTACGGACGGAGATAACGGAACCATTTTTCGCGTTTCTCCTAAATAAGACATTACAGCTCGCCAGTTTGTGNGAGTTACTGGACTCTATCAATATGCCTTTTAAAAGGCTTGGCACGACCCATGGACTTTTTGTTAAGGGCATACCTTACTTGTGCGGAGCTAGCCGTGTGAACAAAGTTTTTCAGCTCTTTAAAATCAAGGCAAGCGTCCTCCCATTCTTCTCCTAGCTCCTTCAGTAGCTGAGTTAGTTCTGCTTTAGGCTCAGCTATAAGATCCTCATAGGTGACGCATAACACATCGCCTTCAAATACGTTTTGCCAATGATTAACTAATTCTCTCTGTAACTTTATAAAATGGTGGGTGTGTTTAAGAGAACTGGCGTAAGGAACCTCTGGACCAAAGCGGGTCGTAAAGATAGACCAAGCCAGATCGAGCTCGTCGCGCAGAGTCACAACAATTTTCGCGTTGGGGAAGACTTCTTTGATCAAACCGACTAANAGNAAGTTATCAGGTCTCTTGTCTGTCACTCTAGTGTCGCTCGCAAATAAATCTAGAGTTTCTTTGTTATATTCATTCGCGATTTCTATTGCCAGATCAGCCTCCAACGGCGAACCGGATGGGAAGTTAACTCTAGGATCTCTGGAGATCTTTCTAAAGAATCTCCTCTCCCCGCCNGCCGAGAAGGANGAGTGAGAAGCCAGCATCTGCTCTAATAACGTGGAGCCAGATCTAAAATTGCCACAGATAAAAACCTTACCCACATCAGATTCACCAGACGAGGCTATAGGTTTTCTTCGATAAGCGTCGGTTATGCGCTTAAATAAATCTTCCATGGCTTCCGGTAAGTAATCGGGCAAGAAATGCCGGTCAATCGAGTTCGCCGACTCAAACATATAAAAAGACTTATCATATTCTCCAATCTGTTCGTAGGCTCGACCCAGAGAGAACATCAAATCAGGGTTTGGATTTTCCTTGAGATGTAAGTTTCTCTCCATTTTTTCAATTAACGCGGACTCATCTTCTTCGTCAAATCTTGTTAGATCAGCTAATCTTGCAAGCGCGCCTCCCCCTTTGTCTCCTAGGCTGATTACCTTTTCAAAACACTTTTTCGCCTCGGGCAAATCCCCCAGCTGCTCATTCAGGTTAC
>PBUF01000056.1 GCA_002727775.1 Gammaproteobacteria bacterium | reverse complement strand
TTTTTCTAACTCAAGAACAAAAGTAAGCAATCCAACAGCAAGAACTATTGCTTTTGCCAGCTTTGTATCAGTTCATCGTAGGGTACGGTTTTGCCTTTCGGGTTCTCATCGGCAAGTTTCGGTTTTGGCGCNCCCTCTTGATTAAGCCAATACTCTGGATCTGACCTCTCGTTCAGCTGTGGGCCACAATCACCTTGTACNCCATGAGTGGCTAGTCGCTCTAGAACTCTATCTTGTTGNTCNGCCAATTGATTCATTGCTGNCTGNGCNGTTTGCTCACCACTTACNGCGTTCGCCACGTTTGCCCACCAAAGTTGCGCTAATTTTGGGTAATCGGGTACGTTGGTGCCTGTAGGGGTCCAAGCCGTTCGNGCCNGACTTCTGTAGAATTCCACAAGCCCTCCCAGTCTTGGAGCTAGATTTGTNATGGCTTCGGATCGGATATCAGAATCTCTGATNGGTGTTAATCCAACCAGCGTTTTTTTAAGCGAAACCGTTTTGGAAACGACGAATTGAGCATAAAGCCAGGCCGCTTGGCGACGCTCTAATGGCGTACTCTTTAATAAAGTCCAGGCGCCAGTATCTTGATACCCTAGTTTCATGCCCTCCGACCAATAGGGTCCNTGAGGAGAGGGCGCCATCCGCCATTTTGGTGAGCCATCTTCGTTTACGACCGGTAGCCCTTCCTTGATCATGTCGGCTGTGAATGTGGTGTACCAGAAGATCTGCTGCGCNATTTGACCCTGAGCAGGCACGGGCCCGGCTTCGGAGAATGTCATACCGCTCGCTTCAGCTGGCGCATAACTCTTTAACCAATCAATATATTTTTGTAGGGCGTAGACAGCAGCAGGACTATTGGTCGCTCCTCCACGGCTGACAGAAGACCCTACAGGCCGGCAACCCTCAACTCTTATTCCCCACTCGTCTACCGGTAATCCATTGGGAATTCCTTTGTCTCCGGCGCCAGCCATCGATAGCCAGGCATCGGTAAANCGCCACCCAAGTGAGGGNTCTTTTTTGCCATAGTCCATATGGCCATAGACTGGCTGACCATCAATTTCTTTGACCTCTTTAGTGAAATATTCTGCAATATCTTGATAGGCGGACCAGTTGATAGGCACACCNAAAGGATAGCCATAGATTTCTTCGAACTGTTTTTTCAGTTNGGAATCGCTGAACCAGTCGTATCGGAACCAGTATAGGTTTGCGAATTGTTGATCGGGTAACTGGTATATTTTGCCGTCAGGACCAGTGGTAAAGCTAATACCGATAAAATCTTCAAGATCCAAGGTTGGCAAGGTAAATGCTGNGCCTTCGTTTTCCATNAAGTCACTCAAGGCAACAACGTATCCATAACGTGAATGAGTCCCAATNAAGTCGGAATCATTGACATAGGCATCATAAACATTTTGACCGGTTTGCATTTGGGTCTGGAGTTTTTCGATCACATCGCCTTCTTGAATCAGATCATGGTTGACCTTGATGCCTGTGATCTCAAAAAATGCTTCGGTGAGTACTTCGCTCTCATACTCGTGGGTAGTTAGCGTCTCAGAGACAACGTTGATTGTCATGCCTCGAAAGGGCTCTGCGGCTCTTGTGAACCATGCAAGCTCCTTGGTTTGTTCCTCTTTACTCAATGTGGAGGGTTGGAACTCGTTCAACACAAGCTTTTCCGCATTAGCTGCAAAGTCGATGTTTTGGTTTGAAGTGCTATCGGTTTGTGAACAACCCAAAAGCACGTACNCAAGCATCACGTAGATAATGTTTTTCAAGTTNTCTTCCCTCATGCGGTGGTNTTTCCCTCGTGTAATTATAGTATTTCAGCCCCACCGTAACACTACTATCGCCCACATGATTGCCGTTGCTGATCCATACAATATAGAAGACGGGAAAAGTCCAATGACAGCAATATGGATGAAGGCCGACCCTAATAAGCCGATAAAGACGCGATCTCCCCGAGTGGTACTTATCGGTAGAAAACCTTTTCGTTTAACGGTTGGTTTGATGATTTCTAAAATGGTAAATAGACNTAANCCCATCGCGATCGACATAAAAAAAATAGCAGTTGGTTGGGTCCAGGCCATCCAAGTCAAGATAGTCTCCCCANCGTGAATCCTTTTGTCAGGTGCTTTCTAACGAACCAAATGACGATAATTCCTGGAATTATTGTTAGTACGCCAGCTGCCGCGAGCACACCCCAATCGATGCCAGAGGCACTTATTGTTCTGGTCATCGTTACTACAATAGGTTTGGCATTTGTTGCTGTGAGAGTTCTTGCAAGGAGTAGCTCGACCCAGCTGAACATAAAACAAAAAAAGATAGTCACTCCGATCGCGCTACGATTGATAGGAAGGAAAACNCGGAAAAAAAAGAAAAGAAAACTGTGCCCGTCGATCTTTGCCATTTCATCAAGATCTTTGGAGATGCTGGACATGAATCCTTCGAGAATCCAAACGGCCAGAGGGATCGTAAATAGGCAATGCGCTAAAGCAACTGCAAAAGGCGTATCAAATAATCCTATCGCCGAATAGAGTTGNAAAAACGGTATCAAGAAAACGGCGGGCGGAGCCATCCTATTGGTTAGTAGCCAGAAAAATAGCTGTCGATCGCCTAGAAATCGATAACGAGAAAAGGCGTAAGCTGCAGGTATCGAGACTNTGATTGATATGGTGGTATTGATCNCGACGTAGCTAAGCGAGTTGATGAAACCCTGATACCAGGCAGGATTAGACCAAATTTCTGCGAAATTGCTTAAGGTTACCTCGGCAGGAAGAATAGAAAAATCGCCCAGTATGTCGCTGTTTGACTGAAAAGCTAATGTAAATAGCCAGTAGATTGGAATAATTAGATAAACACAATAAAGTCCTAGTACCCACTGNCTAGGAGTCCAAAAATTTGGTTTGAATTCACTCATTGTTAGTAACGACGCTTGAGTAGAACAACCAACAAAAGAGCAGGGTAAAAAGAAAATATATAACGGAGAACGCNGCGGCGGGCCCCAGATCAAATTGACCTACCGCGATCGTTGCCAGGTACTGGCTAAGAAATGTCGTAGTATTTCCAGGGCCTCCCCCGGTAAGAACAAAGGGCTCAGTATAAATCATAAAACTGTCGATCAGCCTGAGTAGAATCGCGATGATTAGCACACTCTTTAGCCTGGGCAATTCAATGTGCCGAAACACGTGCCATGCATTAGCCCCGTCAAGCTCTGCAGCTTGATAGTAAACAGAGGGGACGGAAGATAAGCCTGCGTAGGCAAGCAATGCGACCAGAGAAGTCCAATGCCAAACGTCCATTGCCAATAGGGTCAGCCAGGCGTCAAACGGGTCCGCAGTGTAGTTATAGGAAAATCCCATAGCATTCAAAGCTACTCCCAGTAGCCCGATGTCTGAGCGTGCAAAGAGTTGCCAGATGGTGCCAACAACGTTCCAGGGTATTAGTAGGGGTATTGCTAAGAGAACGAGAATTACAGAGGCGGTCCAACCGGTCCGCGGCATACCCCTGGCTATAATGATTCCTAGAGGCACTTCGACTATTAAAATACTGATGCTGAACGCTATTTGGCGGAGGAAAGCATCGATAAATCTGGGATCTTGAAGGGTTTCTTGATACCACTGGAGGCCAACAAAAAATCGAGTATTGAAGTCCAGGATATCTTGTACTGAATAATTGACGACGGCCATCAAAGGGATAACGCCGCTGAATGAAACGATGAGTACTACTGGTAATACCCCCAGCCAGGCCTTGTTGTTTCGGGTTTTAAACATATTCAGGATTGTCAACGAGTTTGTCTGATTGAAATGTTAAGAACTGTTCTAGCTTGATTGCGACCTCTTTATTCCGTGGATGTTCCAGAGGCCCAGTAATGGCTATTTCGCCGCCTGGTGTTGATATCCAGGTGATACCTTTGGCCAAGCCCAATTCAGTGCCAGTGAGTTGAGTTTTGATCACTACGCCANTCAAATCTCCCTCTTCAGGAGCTATAAATCTTGCCCACTCTGGGCGAAAGCCAATCTCTTTTTCAGAACCCATCTTGGAAATATTGGAGGTCAAGAACTCGCTCGAAACAAAGTTCATCCCTGGAGACCCGATAAAAGATCCGACAAACTTTTGAGNCGGCCTTTCATAAAGAGATTGAGGTGCGTCGATTTGTAAGATTTCACCTTGATGCATTACAGCGACTCGATCTGCGAAGGTGAGGGCTTCGGTTTGATCGTGGGTAACNTAGATCATGGTTAGTTTTAGTTCTTCCTGGAGAGNGCGNAGTGTCTCGCGAAGTTGCCACTTGATNCGAGGCTCNACNGAAGTTAGTGGCTCGTCCAGAAGCACGACTGAAATGTCAGGACGCATTAGCGATTTGCCGATAGCGACTAATTGTTTTTGGAATAGCGATAGCTCTGNCGGACGNTTATCAAATAGGTNTGAGATANTTAANTGTGTAACGATTTGATCAAAGCGCNTTTGAGCAGGACGCCCATTGAACTTGCGGACTTTAATAGGAAACTCCAGGTTCTCTTTCACCGAAAGGGCTTCGTAAAGAACAGGGAACTGGAATACCTGAGCGAGNTTCCTGTCGCGACTTTTAANTAAATTGATGCATTTTTGATCAAATTTAATGANACCAGAACTGGGATTCAATATACCGGATAGCAGATTTAGTAGAGTGGTTTTGCCTGCTCCGGAGGCTCCTANTAGGGCAAAAGCCTCTCCGCTTTCTATGNCTAAGGAGACTGGTTTTAAAGCNAGATCTTTGGAACCTGGGTAACGAAATTCAAGGTTTTCTAATTGGATTATCGTCACAACGATCTNTCCTGAAAGATCAGTAGGTCTTTCTTATGGACGGATACGGAAACGGTATCGCCTGCTGATATTGATATCATTCCTGGCCTTCGAATCACCCAATCGACGTCCTCTACCTTTCCATGCAGAATGGTCTCGTCACCGGTAGTCTCTGTCGCGCGCACTGTGAATTTAAAGTGGGTTTCNTCGTCAGAGGAGATTTCGTTCGCGATGCGCACGTGCTCTGGTCTAACTGCNGTTAATTGAGCGTGGGAAATTTGTCCCGAANTAGCGGGAATCANATTAACGCTGGGCTCGCTAAAAAGATCNGCTGCTTCTTTGCTGATTGGGTTTTGATACAGGTCTAAAATTGGNCCTGCCTGCAGTTTTTGCTGATTGGCAAGCAATAAGATTTCGTTTCCCATGGCAAAGGCTTCGCGAGGACTTGATGTCGCATAGATAACCATAGTGCCTTGCTCAGCAAGTAGTTCTTGCAGCTCGAATGCGATTAATTCTCTGAGTTTGTAATCGAGATTTGCAAAAGGTTCATCTAGCAATAAGACCTGTGCCTCTTTTGCTAATGCTCTTGCGATGGCCAGTCGTTGTTGTTGCCCGCCACTCAGTTCGTTAGGCATCCTATCGAGTAANTCTCCAAGCCCCATTTTCTCAGCGATGTTTGTTGCTCTTTTATCCTGCTCTTGTTTTGACAGACCTTTTGGGAGCATTGGCGAGATGATATTTTGCTTAACATTCCAATTGGGGTAGTTAACGAAATGTTGTACGACTAAAGCGACTGACCGGTTTTGAGCCCCAGTATTGGTTATGTTTTTTTCGTTGAGTTTTAAACGGCCTTTGGCAGGGCTGGATAAACCCGCCAGAAATCGAAGCAGATTGGTTTTCCCCGAATCGTTTCGGCCCAATACAACCGTTGTAGTAGCTTGCTTGAATTCGTGTGAAAACGCCTTCGACTGGGGTTCAATTTTCAGGTTTTGAATTTCTAACATGNTGATTTGGCTTCATCCGCCAGCTAGCTAGCTCGGATGAAAGCGTTCACTGAATTAGACCATATCGGTTGAATCGAGAAAGAAAATTCCAAATCGCGGTNGGAGCGTTTACATCATGTGCGCCAGAAAGAGGCCATTCGTGCCCCATTTTATCCAACAGNAAGAGCGTTACCTCAACNCCATTTTGGCAATCAGGATAGTTAGTTTGAGTGCCGCCAAATCCGTCTAAGGTTAGGTCGCTGATTACCTTGGTTTCTGGCGTTTCATTGCACCTATTATTGATCTGCCAAAACGTCATGACTTCATCAATGGGTTTCATTCCGTCGTTACCGCTTCTTGGAACGGTGTTATCAAGAACTCCATGAATTTGAAGGACTGACGTTGGATGTGCTGGATTACAAGCCTCCAGGGTCTCGGGCGTCATGGATCCCGTGACCGAAGCTATTGCGGCAATTTTTGTTCCTAGTTCACAAGCGAGGCGATAGCTCATAAAACCGCCATTTGACATGCCGGTGGAGTAGATTCGGTCTGGATCTATTCGGTACTCGGTCAACATATAATCAATGATTGTTTCAATGTAATTTACGTCGTCAGTTGTACTACTGGTAGTCCAGCCCCCAACGTTCCAGTGAGTCGCTCCAGTTGATTGTAGAATCGATCCCTGGGGGTAAATTACGATGAAACCATTAGCGTTTGCCGGGCTCTCAAAGCCAGTGTAGCTAAGATTAGTTAAGGCGCTGCTAGTGTACCCATGAAGACTAAACAACAGCGGTTGATTATCGCTTGAACTCGTATAGGAAGTAGGAATGTACATGTAGAAAACTCTATCCAGACCTCCGTGTCGGAGAGCACAGCGCTGGACGTTTATTGGGGTTTCAGTCTGAGTTTCTGAGCTCGCCGTTTCTGATTGGTATTCGCTGCAGTTAGGTGTCGTATTATCTGCTCTATCGGTGGTTGTGCTCGTAGAGCCAGAAGTGTTGGGGGAGGCCTGTGCGGGGGTTTGGACTTGACTAGGCTGAGAACCACTTCCTGATCCTCCTCCACAGGACGTTATCAGGAATAGTACTAGAACCAATTGGAGTAAAGGACTTCGCATTACATTGTATCTCCCTTGCTCGGTTTAGAGCTTCTGCCGCGCTTTAAGAATCAAGTGGCATCGTATCAAAAGGTAAGCGATTCCAAAAAAGCCATTACCTTTTTTGCGGTGCGTACAGGGTCTTCTTCCATTGGTATATGCCCAAGATCTGGGTAGACAATTACGTCAGCGTTTGGCAACGTTTTATCGAATTGCTCAGCGATGGATACTGGTACTAAGGCGTCCTTGGCTCCCCACATCACAAGGGTAGGTTGAACCAGTTGGCTAAGATCAGGCTCTTGTTGATTCCGAGCTCTTGGTGGCCCGCCCCGCCGAAGTATGGCCTCGCGGGTTCCTTCCCTCATTATCAACTCGTAGTATCGATCAACAAGTCTTTGATCAACTACAGGCGAATTATTATAGGCAGCCATCAACCCTTGCTCGACTAGAAGCTCAGGGTCTAGATAGCGTGCAACGGCTCTGAACCAGGGCTGACCAAGCAGATAGAAGCCTATCGGAGTGTCTCCCGTCGATCTGTCTCTGTCCTGTTGATCAGTTTTTCTCCAGGAAGAGAGCCCCACNGAGGCAACTAAAATCATAGCGACTACTCGGTCAGGATGATTCAGNGTATATCGCCAAGTCGCGCCNCCACCCATCGAGTTTCCCCCGAGAACAAAACGNTCTATCCCAAGTTCATTAACGACCGCNTTGATTGTCTCAGTGAAGTTGTCTGGACCGAAAGCGTTTTGAGGGACTTTCCCTGTTAANCCGTGGCCAGGTAAATCCAGCGTTACTATCCTGTACTTCGAGCTTAANATTTCCACCCAGGGCTCCCAGGTATGAAGTGACGCCATTGCGCCATGTACTAAAACAATAGTAGGGCTCGCTTTGATCCCATGGTCGCGATAATGGATTCTTGCTCCTTTATCTGTAATTAAGAATTTTGAAGCTGAGCTTGAGTATTTCTCATCAACAATTTCTTTTGGAATATCTTTTTCAAATATAAAGGGCAGCGACGCCAAAATCAGAACTAAAAAAGCCAGGCCAATCCATTTGAGAGTCTTCATATTAAATAACTTTGCTTGGCAGTTGTTTCGCTAACATTCTATCAGGGAGATGTTTGCCCAGCTGGCAGTTTTGTGACTTTTTATATAAACAATTTATGGTTTTGTTTNTCACGAGGATGCTTTTGTATAGGGTAATATGTAGTGTTTCAGTCAAGTCAATATTAGTTTTTCAGCTAGAGGGGGTTTAAATGAAAGTAGGAATTATTCCTGTCA
This sequence comes from Gammaproteobacteria bacterium, assembly GCA_002727775.1. Taxonomy (GTDB): domain Bacteria; phylum Pseudomonadota; class Gammaproteobacteria; order Pseudomonadales; family Azotimanducaceae; genus UBA4421. The sequence continues at coordinate 27,938 of PBUF01000056.1, read as the reverse complement.
ATATTGGTGTGGAAAGTGTCGAACAGATTGTTGGCCTGGCAAAACTGGCTGAATCATTGAGATATGAGTCAGTCTGGACTTTTGAGCATGTGATAGTGCCAATCGATTATGAGTCCAAATATCCCTATAACAGTTCCGGCAAGATGGGAATGCCACCAGAGACGAACTTTGTGGATCCTCTTATTGCTTTGACAGCCGTTGCCGCGGTAACCAAGGAAATTCGTCTGGGAACCGGAGTTAACATACTATCTCAGGTTAATCCCTTGTATATGGCGAAACAGGCTGCGAGTTTGGACTTCGTCTCAAACGGTCGGTTTATGCTTGGTGTGGGCATTGGCTGGTTAAAGGAAGAATTTGAAGCCCTGGGCGTGCCCTATGAGAAGCGAGGAGCGCGGTTTGACGATTATGTGGCAGGAATGCGAAAAGTCTGGTCAGAGGAAGTAGTAGAGCATGAGAGCGATTTCATTTCGTGGCATGGCTTCAAGAGTTATCCGTTACCAATACAGAACCCCTTCCCTGTGGTCATGGGTGGTGTCAAAGGGAAGATCTTTGAGCGCACGGCTCAGTTAGGAAATGGNTGGTTTGCGCCAACAGGTGACCCCAGCGAACTTAAAACACATTTAGAGAGTCTTAAAATAGAGTGCGACAAAATTGGTCGAGATGTTACTGAAATTGAGATCACCTGCATGTGGCCTGGACAAGGAGGTCGAGATTTTCTTGAGGAACTCACGTCTGTTGGAGTTGGCCGGGTTGTTGTGCCTATGATGGGTGCCGCTGAGCCAACCGAGCACCTCCAGAATATTGCAGAGATTGCTATCGCGTAGTCCCTAGGATGGACCAACACATCGATCCGACGGGTTGGTCCATCAATTTCAAGAAGCTAAGTCGGCAAAGATCGCCAGAGTTCCAACGACAAAGCAGTAATAAGCGAAGTATTTTAGTTGGGCTTTCTGAACTAGCGAGATCATCCATTTACAGGCAACGATGCCTGTAAGAAAAGCAGCCGTGAACCCTCCCATCAATATCAAAAGCTGGTCGTCTTTCAATGCTAGAGCACCGTCGAGTAAATCTTTGGTAATTTTTCCTAAAATCAGCGGGATAACCATCAGAAAGGAGAAGCTAGCTGCTTTAGTTCGATCGATACCCAACAGCACGGCTGTGGATATCGTTGCGCCTGAGCGAGAAATTCCGGGGAGAATAGCGATTGCTTGGGCGAGGCCCAATACGAGCGCGTGAATAAAAGACACGTCTTTATCTGTGTCACGGGACCGATCGGCTACAAATAAGAGTAAACCGGTTACCAGCAACATGAGACCAACCAGTAGTATTTGCTTATCAAACAATCTTTCTAGCTGTTCAGAATAGAAAAACCCGACAAGCCCGGCTGGTATCATGCTTAACAGAATTTTCAGTGAAAATTGAAAGGGCTCATTGTTTCTAAATTCAAGCAGTCCCATGAGTATCGATGCAACTTCTTTTCTAAATACAAGCAGGGTACTGAGGGCGGTCGCGAAGTGAAGAACAACAGTAAACATCATACTTTCGCGGGGCATACTGTTGTCGCCCAGTAAGAATTTCCCAAGCTCTAGATGTCCGCTGCTGCTAACTGGTAGGAATTCGGTGAGTCCCTGAATGACTCCAAGTATCAGCGCTTCTAAGAGTGACAAGCTGAAACCCTAGGCGAAAAAAGATTAATAAACAGGGCTGTCATTGTTTTAACCAAGAGATGGCACGACTATCAGTTGGTGTCGGTATTCAAAGTTTCATCGCGTACTTGCTGACCAATTTCTTTGATTTTGTCGAATTCTAGCCTCCGCCGTTTAATCTCTTCCGCTGGTATGCGGTCCACATTCTGGAAATCGAGTTTCCACTCATGACTGGGAGACCAAATTTCAGGTGATTGCACGGTGGTCCTCGGGGCAATTGAGCTCTCCAAGAGTTGAAATGCAAGCTCCAATGTCCTGTCTTGAGAGACCAAATCTCTCGGTTTGCCAGCGGAGTTACCAAGTGGAAAATCCGAGAATAAAAACCTGGGTACACCACAGTGCTCAACGATGTCTTTAGCAGAACCAGCAATCACGGTGGGAATTTTATTAGCTTCCAAATGTCGGGCAACCAGACTCACGGTCTGGTGGCAGACGGGTCAGTTTGGCACCAGGACTACTACATCTACATCGTCTTGCCTGAGGAGATCTAGCAAATCGGAACAGTCCTGTTTGATGGTCGTTGCTTGGCTGCGATTGGTGGGAGCTCCGTAGTATCTGGCAGAAAGCTGACCAACTCTGCCTTGTCGCTCTGCTCTTTTGAGTGCCTCAAGAGGAAAGAACGAATTTATGTCCTCTGCGGTCGAATATTTTCTATCGTATCCGACGTGGGATATACCAAGAAAGTCGACTTGATCAGTGTTTCCTGAATAGACCTTGTAGAATTTCGCGGCCGCGTTGTATGGTGCTTTTGGTCCTTGATCTCCAGCGCCCTCTTTATAGGGGGCGGCAGTGGTGATAAGGCCAATTTTTGACTCAGACAGCGGTTTCGTCAGAGTTGCGAAGGGGACTTCCGAGTAGGAGGCCCATTGGTAAGGATTGCCGTAGCCGAGGGCTAAATAATAGTCTCTGAGTCTCTGCATGTAGGGAACGGATTCTAGGATACGGTCTTCAGAATCGATCAAAGAGTTCGGTTTATTTGTGACTTGCGATTTATCCATAGGTCGAGAGTCTCGCATATTCGTTGTCTTAAGGTTAGATCAAATTATCTTTTTTATGCCGCTAGTTCTTTTGTTTGTTGAGATGAGAAGATAAATTGGGATCTCTCTGACATCACCCTTGAGGCCGCAGTTGTCTATATTCGAGTACATGTCCATGGTTGTTGCGATAGTTCTCGGTATCTCAATTACCAATCTGCTTAATAAACTGGCGATCACTTTGCGTGTGGGGAGCTGGGGTACGCTTTGGTTCAGGTCCCTTTGGTGTGTGATATTACTAATTTGTACGATAGGTTACTTATGGGCATTTTGGCGAATCTATGTTGATTATACTGAAATCTCGATTTGGTCTTTTATTTTTGGACCATTTTTTACCGTAGTCTGCTTTTTCCTGATATCTGTATTGCTACCGATTCCGAGAGAGTCTGGGACAGACTCAGATGCATTTGATGTTTTTTTGGAGCAAAAGAAACCTTTTTACATCGTTTTGGCGGTGTTGTGGGCTCACTTAGATATGACCGTGTTAATGCTTGATTTTGAACAGTTACCACTAGAAAAGTTATTTGGCTATCTCATGGTGCCAATTTCTTTGCTGGGCTGCTGGCTAAAAACATTGAGAGCCCATCAGCTTTTGGCTGTTTTTTGGTCCCTGTGTTTTTTGAGCCAAGAGGCAGTTCAATTGGCGATAGCATGATGGTTGATCAAAAAGAGGCGATGGATTAAAGACGGCTTCCTTCTAGAGTGTCACTGTTGAGTGCTTCATCTGCTGCGCTTTCCCCTTCGTTATTAGATTCGATATTTCCTTGTGTTGAACGGTTAGGCCTAAGATTTTCGTAGGTTAACTCTTCTGCTACTCGTTCTGCTTGAGTCAGTATGACTTCTACCCCATCTTGAGGTACAGCATTTACATTGTTATTAACTGATGTCCTGACCGACTCAANAGGGTTTTGAGGTGCTGCGGTCNGATCANTTTGGGTTTGATTNGCGCGAGNAAAGGGGNTCGCTGGGCTTAGTGCATCGACCATNANATTTNCTGGGATATTATTATTTTTGTTATGCATATNATTTTGAGTAATAAATGTGAACAACAGATGACACACACGCTTCGTTCAATCAGCGAAGCACAAATGACTTGGACTCGTGATGAACAGACTGCAGGTCTTCCGGATTTTTTGAAGTACTCGTGGCCAGCTATTTGTGATCAGTTTATGATCCAATCAGAGTAGGGAGTAGCTGAATGACTTTTAGATCGATGATACTGATTAGCGCGTTATTACTGGGAGCTTGTTCGCAGAATGAACCAACGCTTAATGCCATTGAGTCCAGTCAGTTATCTAACGCAGATGACTCGCACCGGCAAGATTCTCTCCCAGTATTGGAGCCCTTGGTTTTGGCGAAATGGCAGACAAGCTGTGCCCTATGTCACATTGATGGAAATGGTGGAGCTCCCAAGATTGGGTTTGAAGAAGATTGGTCAGAACTGGCAGGCAAGAGCAAAGAGGAGTTGCTAGCCAGCACGGTAGAAGGTCTTAACAATATGCCTCCCTTGGGGTATTGCATGTCTTGTGAAGAGTCTGACTTTCTGGCAATGATAAGTTTTATGAAGGGCGACACACATTGAAGAACGTGAGTAGAAGAAGGTTTCTGGCTCACTCAGCTATGGCTGGGTTAATGGGGTTTGTGTCACCAATCGAGGCGTTCTCAGGGAAGAAAAAAACCCTACCCTGGCGAAACTGGTCTGGAAATTTATTATCGTATCCTGCTAGCCGCATTTCTCCGACAGATGAATCAGAACTTGTTGAATTTTTAAAGCAGTCCTCTGGGTCTATAAGAACAGTTGGGTCCGGTCATTCCTTCAGTCCACTGGTACCCACGGACGGAGATTTGATCATCATTGACCAGTTATCTGGATTGTACAGCTATGATGAAAGTGCTCTGACCGCTACCTGGGGAGCGGGTACTCGATTGGGTGATACAGGACCACTATTAGATTCAATAGGTCAGGCGATGATCAACTTACCTGACATAGATCGTCAAACGATTGCGGGCGCGACAGCAACTTCGACTCATGGTACAGGTTTGAAATTTCCCAGTTTGTCAGGTTTTGTCAAAGAGATCCGTATGGCGACAGCCCAGGGCGACATTGTGGATATTAATGCAGAAAACGATTCTGACCTTTTTAATGCAGCCCGGGTTAGTTTAGGTGCTCTAGGTATCGTCACGTCGATGAAACTGCAAAATCGAACACCGTATCGATTAAAGGCTGTCAATGGCTGTGAGCCCATAGAACAAGTCTTGGAACACTTTGATGAATCTGCGCAAAGCCATCGGCATTACGAGATGTTTCCACTGACCCATTCGGACTATGCTTTGACCCTTGCGATTGATGAGACGGATGAACCGATTAACAATCCCCCTCCGTCAGCAGAGGAAGCGGCATTGTTTGCAAACGCAATGTCGGCTTGGTCAAACGTTTCGCCAGGACTTCGAAAGCCTTTGGTCGATGGAGTCGCAGCAATGATAGGGGAGAGTCAGGCGATCGATGTATCCTACAAAATATTGAGCAATATACGAAACAATCGATTTAACGAAATGGAGTATTCAGTGCCTCTGGACGCGGGCGCGCCCTGTTTAAGAGAGATCGTGAAAACGATAATTGATAAGGAGATTGATGTCGTTTTCCCTTTGGAGTACCGCTATGTGCGTCGCGACGATACGTGGCTGAGCATGAGCTCTGGAGACGAGGACCATGCTGCTATCTCGGTTCATAGAACAGCTGGAGAGGATTTCAAACCTTATTTTGATCTTATAGAGCCCATATTTTGGAAATATGAGGGAAGACCCCACTGGGGAAAGATTCATTCCCTAGGGTTTAAGGAACTTGATGCGTTGTATCCGCGATTTCGTGATTTTGTAGAATTACGAGANAGCCTTGATCCAAAGGGCAGATTGCTAAACGATCACTTGAAGAAACTTTTTNTCCCGGGTTTTTCGACATAGAAATAAATATGAAAAGACGCTCGTTACTATTGGGTCTAGCTGGTGGAGTTCCCGCCGCTAGTGGGGCGATGCTTTGGGCTCCCGGGGTTTTTGCACGCAATCCTCACAACTCNTACTTTTCTAAGTTGAACGAATCGTTAAAAAGGGAAGGACCGGGCCGTCCTGTTATGCTCATTGACCGAGAAGCCGTCAATCACAATATAGACGTGATTGCTAATTCGGTGGGTAAGAAAAAAAACTATCGGGTAGTCGTGAAATCATTGCCGTCTTTGGAGCTGTTGGAGCATGTGATGTCTCGATCAAAGACCAACTCTTTGATGGTGTTTCATCAGCCTTTCCTCAATGCGGTGGCAGAAAACCTACCACAATCGGATGTCTTGCTTGGCAAACCGCTGCCGATAAATGCGGCGAAAATGTTTTATACAAAGCTTGGTAAGCGGTCTTATGATGCTGCCGGTAAAGTCCAGTGGCTTATAGACTCTCCGGATCGCTTGTTGCAGTACATGCAATTAGCGAAAGAATTAGGAGTTTCAATGAAGCTCAATATTGAAATCGACGTAGGTTTGCGTCGAGGTGGGTATGTAAGTGTCGAGCAACTTGCCTCCTCTATTGAAAAAGTTGGAGCTTCTGGTTCGAGAGTCGAAATCTCTGGACTAATGGGGTACGAGCCACACCTGACTGGACNGAAAGCACAACTCCATGACAAATCGGTTCAAGATGTTTTAAACGTCTATCGNGGCTTTAAACAAAANCTNGNNNGNTCTGGTCTTGATACNAGAAANATGTCTTTTAATGGNGCCGGNAGCCACACCTTAAAAATTTATGAGAAAGACGACACGATGAATGATTTGTCGGCGGGTTCCGCGGTCGTTATGCCGACTGATTTCGATACCTATCATTTGAAGGGAAACAGACCAGCTTGCTTTATTGCAACGCCGATTCTGAAGCGATATGAAGGCAACCCCTTTCTACGGACGCCACCGAAGGATATGGAGAGGCTTTACTATATTTACGGTGGGTACTGGAAAGCGAAGATCGCTTCACCGCAAGATGTTGGCAAGCCGATATACCAGAGCACTAATCAGAGCCCTATTACAACGGCCGGAGATGTTGAGCTAGATGTGGATGACTATGTGTTTTATCGGCCTACCCAGAGTGAGCATGTCATGCTGCAATTTGGAGATTTGATAACTGTGTCAGGGGGTAAGCTAGAAACTCGCTGGCCCGTCTTTAACCAGACAAGTTAGTGGGACATCGTCAATATTTCTGGGTTGAGCTGCGTGTAAGGACAAAGGTTATTTGATTTGGGTCGAGATATTTGGTGATAGACTGTCTCAATAGCTTATACAGATGTAGCTTGACTAAGGCAGGAAAGTAAGCGATGGCGGTAAAATTAGAACAACAAACAAATTTATCAGGAGATGGAAAGCTCGCTAATCAGGGCTTTGGAAAACTATCTGATTCAGAACTGGAGGCGTTTAATCCAAAGATTGACTTGGAGCGAGCCTGTGCTTTCTTCCGTGAATTTGGCTACGTGGTGTTATCAGATTGTCTCAACCCTCAAGAGATCGAGCATCTCAATGAGTTTTATGATCGAACGCAAAAACAACACCCTGAGAAATGGGGTCTTGAAGGCAACAGAAAACCCCATCACCGTCATCAGGGCCTTATATTTTCTCAGCCACTACTGGACTATCCGGAGTTAGATCCGTATACCCAACACCCGAGCTCTTATCCTGTTGTGAGTGAATTACTAGGCGGAGATGAGTGCGTGAGGTTCAGTGAATTCAATTTCAGAGAAACACCTGAAAATGCGGGGCTTGGCGCAATGAACTTTCATCACGACGCGGTTCGAGAGGATCGTTTTGAAAGGATGCCCTACTACCCCTGCGATTGGTTGTGCGCCATCCATTATTTGACAGATGTAGGCCAAGGGGCTCCGGCCTTTTGCGTCGTTCCAGCCAGCAACCGGTTTAAAACCCTGAAGGAAGCACACGAAAGTCTTGAAGAGCACTATTCCGAGGTCCCGATTTATGGCGCGGCAGGAACCTGCATTTTATATGACACCGCCATTTATCACACGAGATATGATGGCGATGGTGTGCAACGAAGGCGAACCTGGCATCAGTACTACGCTAGAGGAGGCTGGCTTCGGACGGATACAAAGTATATAAGATCTCCCTCTCCAGTGCTGACTGATTGGAACCTGTTTCCTAAGAGGTTAGCTTTGCATCCCGACGAATCTACACGTCGTTTTTTTTCTCACTGGAATACAGCTCAATGTGAGTGGGTGGCTTCCGATTTTGATGACACGCTAAGAGATGCAATGCCCAGGGGACATCAGTAGCCCGTTCCTTTTTTTAGGTGCTTTGTCAAGGAGCAAGGCTGGATCTAGCCTGAATACCCCACTGGTTGTCTTTTCTAGTGATGATATAAAGGGATTCATAAGCGCTTATGGCTTGATTATCTTTGTCGTACCTTTCAAAAGAGGTAGAGATATGTACCTTCAAGGGTGACGATAAGACCACCTCGCGCCGAAGCCAGCGCGAATGGTTCCACCCAGATTCGATCAGAGGTTGTAGATTGGTTTCGGACACGAAAGCCTGACGATTTTCCCAGACCTTCACTTGACCGCTTGCGAATCTAACATGGGGATAATTCAGAGTTTTGGACCAGGCTTCGATATCTCTTTCGTTGAACGCTTCCAAAAATTGATCCATGACAATTAATGCTTCTTGTGAAGAGTGGCTAAGATCATCCGCCATGACGACTTTGACGTCGATAGCCATTACAACAAGAAGGGCTAACATTATTGTATGTTTCATGAGGCTGTATCCTTTTAATGTTTAGTGGTTTAACCAATTATTAGGGGTAGATTACATCCCAGATTAAACCAGTTAAACTCGAGAAGGCCTACCGATCGGATTTTTGGTTAGGCTCTTAGACATAGGGGAGAAATTGTGTCGAGGAACATTGAGATTGAGTTTAAAGAAGTACCACGTTTTGAGCCGGGTAGCGTAGAAGCGCTTAACTACCTCGATGAAGAGGGGTTCGTGGTGTTCGCGAATGTGCTTGATGGGCAACAAACAGCGCATGCTCTTGAGCTGATGTGGGATTATCTCGAAGGTTTGTCAACAGGCATCGACAGAGAGGACAAAAACACTTGGACAGATGATAAGTGGCCTACTGCCGTTCATGGTGGCATTTTGCCGAGCTATGGTGTTGGGCACTCCGAAATGCAATGGTATCTAAGAGATATAGATAATGTTTCAAAGTGTTTTGCGTCGATTTGGGATACGGATGAACTTCTAACGAGTTTTGATGGCATCACTATTTGGAGACCATGGACCTNCCGNGAAGAATGGAAGACGAATTTAGGCACAGACTGGCTTCACATTGACCAGCATCCATTGGGCAGGCCCGGTAAACATTGTTTTCAGGGGGTTTTGAACTTAATGGANGTNACTAGGTACACGGGTGGCAACGTGATGATTCCAAAGAGTCACAAGCGTTTCGTTACCATCCCTGAACAATATGAAGAGCGTTTGGCGAGAATACATCCATCCATAGATCACTTTCGATTTCCAAAAGATGATCCTTTGCTTTCAGACACGCAGCCAATCGTTGCGCTTATGGAGCCAGGGGATTTAATGATTTGGGATTCCAGAACGATTCATTGTAGTAGTCACGGTATTGAAGAGCCCCCGAATTCGAATGATCTTCTTAGGGTAGGTAGTTTGATTTGCATGATGCCTAAATCTAAGTCAAACGAAGAGGTGATCTCCAAACGAAAACAGGCAGTGGAGGATCGTACGTCGACTACAAACTGGTCTGATCGTTTTATCAATGCTGATGAGTTTCCTCAAATTTTGTCTGTGGAAGACAGGGCAAAATATAAATGGCCTGCAAAACCCGAGCTAAACGAGAAACAACGGAAGTTGGTGGGCTGGTAAAAAAATAAAAACAACNNGGATAGGTAATCATGATTAAGNCTCTTTTCCAGTATTTTGGAGTGCTTGGTGTCGTCTGTCTTTTTGGATGNTCAGAAAANGNNANTAGTGGGGGTTTAGACGCTTCAGTTAAACAAGGGTCAGATGGAGCTGGTGATCAGAGGATTCAAGAATTAGTAACCGACTCCGTTAGCTACGTTTATGAGCTAAGTTTGATTCGGGGGCATCTCTGGGTGGCAGAGCGCTTATCTATGACAGGGTATTTAGACCACGCGGCGATGCACGCAAAGCACCCTGAAGATGAGATTTATTCAGATCTTGTGGAAGTATTTGAAGCGAAGGGTTTACCGGGCTTCGCCTCAGAGTTGAGCACCTTCTCGAATTCAGTAGTCAGCGGAAACAAGAAGGCGATAGAGCAAGATTATCTAACACTTGTCGATGCTATAAAGGGATCGCAGGGTTCGTTAGAGTTGACTGTGGGAGAGTTGTTGGAATTAGTCAATCGCCTCATCTCTCAGGCAGCGAGAGAATACGCTGTTGGTATTATTGATGGTCAAGTTAACAATGTGCACGAGTATCAGGATGCCCGTGGCTTCATCGAGATCGCCATGGATTTAACGCAAAATCGTGAACAAAAAATGGGTTTGTCTGAAAATCAACTAGTGGTGATTGGCTTATTGAGAGACAGATTGGAAGATCTGTTAGAAATGTGGCCTGCCCTTGTGCCGGTTGACGAAGTGCCTTTTGAGGCTTCGAGATTATTTGGTGCAGCCGCTGATGTCGAAATATTGAGTCTATCTCTTTAGAGTCATTTTTCGATTGGGAAGTAAAAACTGCTTTCAGTATGTGGCCTCTTGTTGATTGATTTGTTGAAGAGCAATGTCTAGTAGTAGTAATTCGAAATCTCCATTAGAGGATTTACGTCACATTAATACGGATGCGCCTGAGTGGTTCAACAACGCCTTTACCGTTGAGAGAAGGGAAGGCTGGGTCGACTGTGGAGGAACGAAGGTTCACTTTTTTTCTTGGGGTAATCCTTCTAATCCTGGGATCATCCTGATGCATGGATTTATGGCGCATGCCCGTTGTTGGGCTTTCATCGCGCCCTTATTGGCAGAAAACTATCACTTGGCTGCCTTCGATCTTTCTGGAATGGGTGACTCTGGTTGGCGAGAGAGCTATACGGTACTAGATCGAGTTGACGAAGCAAAAGCGGTGGCTACACAGCTCGGAATGACGAGACAGAATAAGAAACCTTTTCTAGTCTGTCACAGTTATGGAGGTTCGGTCGGCTTAACCGCGGCCGAAAAAGAGGCGGAACTATGGGGCGGATTGATTGTTTGTGATATGACTATGCTGGCTCCAGATGAAATCTCAGATTTTGAAAGCTACAGAAAAAAAAGACAGCAGAGAGGCGTCAAGCCCCACAGGGTTTCCGAGACGTTGGAGGCAGCTAAAAAGCGCTTTCGGCTAGCGCCTGAGCAACCTTGCGAGAATCGGTATCTCATGGAATATATGGCTTATCATTCTTTAAAAGAAGTCGAGAAGGGATGGATTTGGAAATTTGATCCGCGCATATTAGGGCCTGATGAAGAGAGGAGTCCGGATTGGTGGCAAAGTCTGTCGAATCGATTTGCTGACATGGAGCTTCCGAGGGCGGTCATCTATGGAGAGCATTCGCAGATGTTTAGTTCTAAAGCCGCGAAACATATTCGGTCGAATAGCTCTGACAATATTCCTATGGTGCAAATCAATAATGCTTATCATCATATAATGCTCGATCAACCCTTGGCCTTTTCGGCTGCGATCGACGCGGTATTACAGGGCTTTTGATTTATCGATTCGAGGAAATGAAGTTAACCCTGATTATTGAAGTCGCTTTTTTAGGTTGGATAAAGATTTTGCAGGGCCCTGTACAACGTAGCGATTTGAGACCCAAGAAGGAACAGGGATCTCTGGATCGGCATGATATTCGAGAGTAACTCGCGTTTGATTATCTTCTTTCTCTAATGTCCATCTCCCTGATGAAATAGTCATTCTGATCTGTTTTTTGTTATGCGGGATAAATGTCGGGGCGCTTTCCAGTGTTACTTCAATGTGCTCATCTGTTTGTCGAACATAGACCCGATTTACTGAATCGCGGTCTTTGATCGGAAAGGGCGCATTTATAATAAAACGAACAACAATCTCGTCTTGATTTGTCTGCTCTAAAATCTCTCCTGCTTTGTAGTCCTGATACCACGTCGGATAGTTAGGATAATCTAGAATGACCTCTTTTACTTTTTCGTATTCTGCACTGATCATTGTCGTCGCTTTAAAGGCGTCGATTCGAGAACCTGCTACTTTCTTTGTGTAAACCGCGATGCCATCTTGTTGAATTTTCAGAGTCCATTCTTCTTTTTCAGAAGCGATTATATTGGTAGAAGACAGGAATAACGTTAAGCAAATTAGGTTAACTGTTAAATCACCGGCTTTTTTAACTGGAAGCAAATTGAGAGTGATCAAAACTTTTTTCGATAATTTGGGTTTCAGCCACCTATTCTTTGATGATTTCCTTATTTCCCTCTTCATCGATACGAACGGACAAAATAGGGCGCTCGACAAGGCTACCAAAGTCTTTTTGTAGCCATCTGAAAATGGATACGGCCAAAAGGAATAAGACTGGTATTAGTGGAAGAGAGGTCACGACTGATGAAGATTGAACCGTTGTCAGGCCGCCGACGACGAGTAAACCTACGGCAATGAATGCGAGGAAAAAAGCCCAAATCAGTCGATAAACCCGGTCGGGTTCTTGGTCGCCTGGCAGATTCTTAGTGGTAATGCCAGCAAGTACATATGCCACTGAATCGAGCGTCGTAGCAAGAAAAATAAAAGAGAGNACNGTGAAAACNNCNATNGCTATGGTNGAGCCAGGGAGTGTTGAAACGATNGCGACAACGGCCGCTGGATTACCACTTTCCCGAATGATGTCGCTGACTGGGATAATACCGTTCATTTCTAAGTGCAGGGCATAACCTCCACAAACAGCCATGAACAGAACGCATCCGGTTGATCCCCATCCGATGACTCCCAGAACAGTTTGTTTAATAGTTCTTCCTCGAGATATCCNACCAAAAAACAGACCCATCAAGGGTGCATAAGCTATCCACCAGGCCCAGTAAAATAGGGTCCAGTCCCTCGGGAAATCGCTTTGATTTATTGGGTCTAACCAAAAACTCATCCTGAAAAAGTTATCGAGCAATAACCCGAAACTATTGGCAGTCATCGTCAGAATTAAAACTGTAGGCCCGACAACCAATATAAACAGGAGCACTAACATGGCCAACAAAATATTTGTGTCGGCCAGCAGCCGGATACCAGAATTCAAGCCTCGATAGACGCTGGTCGCAAATATCAAAGTCCAAAAGGTTAAAACCAGAATCTGAAGGCCAAACCCATCCTTTAATCCAAAGAGTTCACCAAAAAAAGCGGAAACCAAAGGCACGCCAAGGCCCAAAGAAGTGCCCGCACCGCCAACTATGCCAATGATAACCAGTGTGTCGATGACTGGNTCCCACTTTCTNTGGTGTGGNTCNGGNAGAGCTCCATTGATNCTGTTACTTATTCGGAGGAAAGGAGATCGCTTTACATAGAGCATATAAGCGATGGGTATAGTGGGTAGTGCGTAAAAGGCCCAAGGGACGATCCCCCAATGAAACATGGTGTACATATGGGCCCACTCTGCAGACTCATTACTACCTGGTGGGAGCGCAAAAGGAGGGCCCTGAAGATAGATGACGGGTTCCACAAATGCCCAACTCACGAGACCAATTCCAATTCCAGCGCTGAACATCATTGCTGCCCAAGACAGTTCTGAGAATTCGGGTTTATCTTNCGGTTGTCCGAGTTTGACTTGACCATAGCGCCCAAACGCCAGCCAGAAACAGAAGATTAAAGTCACAAANGCTACTAGAGAAAATAACCAGCCAAAATTTGTGGTAACAGCAGTCATCCAATAAGCGGCTATTTCACCTGCTTGTTGTGGGAATGCGACTAGTGAAATTCCTGCGATTAAGACGATAAATCCAGAGGGAATAAAAACCGCCGTGTCTAAGCTAGGAGCGGGTGTTTCAGCTTCTATGTGATTAACTTCTGACATATTCTCCCAATTCCTNTTTTAAATTTTTTTTAACTCGCTTAAATGAGACTCGAAATTTTTCCANTGTTCGGAAGACTTGTAAATTGGNTGACGGACNTGTTCTGAGCTCGCTGTCCTGACCGCACGGTCCGTGTTATAAAATTCCAAACACTCTTCCTCAAANCCTAACCCGCAATAATCCAGTAACCTCTTAACCTGGGTCTCCAGGTCCTGGATAACATCTTCATGATCTACTCTTAGTACGCGTCCTGGTAGAACTTTATCCCAGTGGGACATCAGATCAACATAGTCTCGATAGTATTGGCTTAAGTCCTTCAAGTTATATGTGAATTCTTGTCCTTCAGCAAATAGTTGCTTGAAGCAGCTAAAACAGCAGTCCATTGGTTCTCTTCTGGCATCAATGATTTTTGCATTGGGCAAGATGAGATGTATTAAGCCAATGTGACGAAAATTGTTAGGCATCTTGTCTGTGAAAAAAGCTTTCTTTTGAGTTCGATGAAAAGCAGTATCAGCAATGTATTGTTCACCAAACTTTTTGAAATCCTCCCTGTTTAGCTTATTCAAAATGTCCGGATAACGAGGACGATCAGATACGCGGCGCCTCCCTTGTAATTTCCTCACCAGAGATAGGACATTGGGAAGCTCTAGCGTGCCCTCTACCTCAGAGTGCGACGCTAAAATTTGTTCAAGAAGGGTTGAGCCTGCTCGAGGCAAACCTACGATAAAAATAGGATCTGGAGCTTCAGCTCCGAAGTCCTGTCTTTCGGAAAAAAAAGATCTGCTACAAACTTCTTTTTGAAGTTTAAGTTCGATCGTCATTTTTTCCGAGTCATACCTGCTTTCCGTTTTTTTAAGAGAATTTCCCTTTTCGTAGTATTTGAAACTTCGCTCGTAGTCGCCTTGATCCTCCAAGGCTTTACCTAAAGCAAAGCAAGTGTGGTATTGGTCCTCCAAGCTTGTTTCTGAATCGGCTGCAACGGCTTCCATAGACTGTATTTGCTTGTTCGAAAACTTATAGGTTTTCAGATTGGCAAGACTCCAGTAGGCATCTCCGAAGTCGGTTCTGATTTTTGTGGCATTCTCGTAGGAAGAGATGGCTTTCTTTTGATTGCCGATTGTTTTGTAGGCGTGACCCATGGCCATTTGAAGAGTGGCGTTATTTGGCTGTTTAGGTAATTCGTTCAGATAGAGTTCTAGCGCTTCTTCATACTTTCCTGCGGCGGCCAGAGCGTTTGCGTAGACCAGTTTGAATGAATTCTGCTCTGGGTCTGACTGTTGAATCAATTTCGCTTGTTCTAGTGCGTCGGAGAATTTTTGTCGACGTTGTAAGACGCCTATATAGTCCATTCGCACTTGCAGATTATTGGGATCGAACTCTAAAGCGCTTTCAAGCAGAAACTCAGCATCGTCCAAAACGTGCAGCTTGGCGCCAATCAACGCCAGTAGGCGCATAGCTTCGACGTATTTTGGGTGGCGTTTGAGATATTCTCGACACAGTCTCTCCGCTTTGAATAGTTTCCCCTCGTATAAAAAACTGGCGACCGAGCGGATTTCAGCAGGTAAAGAGTTGAGGCGTTCCAATTCTTTAAGTACTAATCCATATTGCTCCGATTTACCTTGTTTGAGAAATAGTTCAGCAAGGTTTTTCCAGCTTGCCATTAGAGTTGGATTCAAATCGAGTGCTTTCTCATAGGACCTTATCGCGGCTTCCTCAGGGCCGAGATAGCGTGTCAGATGCCCCCTTTCCTGATACGCTCTCGCATGCCTGGGATAGCTTTTAATGAGCGAGGCTACTGTATTCAGGGCTTCTTGAGTATTTCCTAGATATCTTTCGCAGACAGCACGCAGGTAAAGCCATTCTGGCTTCTGGCTATGTTCGGATTTAAGGGATTCTAGGGCAGCGTACGCGGCAGGAACCTTTCCCGCCTGGAGAAGCCGTTTGGCTTCATCCAGGTGAGTAGGCTCTAGTTCTTCGTCGTGTTGCTCGCTACTATCAAAGATCGTATGACACTCTTAAGCTAAGAGTGAAGGGACGATTGGTAGCGATTCTCATCGTATCGTCCTGATCGTTGATGAATAGTTCAGCACGCTCATTGGTCATGTTCTCGGCAAATAATTCTACCTTCCACGACTCTTTGGTCGCACCGATAGATGCATCCATTTGGGTATAGTTATCTTGACCAACCCGTTTGGCAGCAACCACCGAACTATAACTGGTAGAAGCATGCTGGATGGCACCCATTGCATACGTGTTCCAACCATTGTCCAGGAACCAATCGTATCGAGCTCTCAGGCTGAACTGGTGATTCGGCGTAAGTGGTAACTCGCTACCTACAGGTGCAAGCTCAACTGCTTGCCCGAAAACCGCTTTCAACTCAGTATCGTTGAATGAAAATCCACCGAACAAAGTTAGGTTCTCGCTGGGCTTGTAAATAATGTCGCCCTCTACACCTTGAATAGATGCATCAGCGGCATTCTCTACAAAAGTAAGAATGGATACATTTTGCGGGTCGAATCGCGTGACCTGCATATCAGTCCAGTCCACATAGTAGGCGCTGCCGTTAAATCTCATGGCACCATCCATCAATGTCATTTTCCAGCCCAGTTCGTAGTTCTGGACATCATCTGACTCATACGTTGCACTGACCGTCGGATAAGCTGGATTTCGAGCTGGTATACCGCCGCCTCTATTCCAGCCTCCAGGTCTAAATCCTTCAGAGTATGTTCCATAAAGCAGTACATCGTCGTTAAATTTGTAATTCGCAGTAAACTTAACAATAACGTCGTCCAACTCTAAAGGCTCTGTAGTGTGACCGCCGGATATGTCGTAGTCTCGGCCTCGATCTTTGTTGACCACTCCATTGGTGGCTGGAGAGCCTTGGAAAATACCGTCACCAAAATTTGATGATCCTTCAAAGTCAATTTCCATGTCGTAGTAACGTAAACCAACTATCAGCTCAAGATTATCGGTGAAGTCATAAGAGACCTCCCCAAAGAAGGCCATCTGCTCTTCCATTCTCCTGATGTCGTTGAAGAAAGCTACGTTAGGTCCTCTATCGTTTGGGTTGACCTTGGCTGCCGTGGAAACCGGTAAGTTAGGTACGAAACCAAGTGATTGTATCGCGGCATAGTGATAATCATCTTGAGTTTCTAGCTGAAAATCATCGTAGAAAAATCCAGCGGTAACTCGTACTTTCTTGTCCTGAGGAGTACTGATCCTTACCTCATGCGTGTTTCTCTCATGAGTTTGGTAGATGACCGCGCCTTTGACAGGATCTCGGCACTCACGACCGCCTGGGGTGACGTAACCTGCATCTGGATCAAGCCCGTAGTTCGTAATATAAGCTGGATTTGAGTAGGTGCAGGTGTAGTAAGCGATGTAGCCACCCGAGTTGTTGTATCCTGTGTAGTCAACGCTTTGCTCGATTTCTCGATCTAGGTAGCCTCCCGTGTAAACTACATCGAGTGCTCCCAGCCGTCCTGTCAACGTCCACGCCGTAAGACCGAATTCGTCATCAAGAGAGTCTGGGAAGAATCTGGTTGCCTGGAGGTCACCGACTTCAGGGTCATAATCAAAAACACCATCGGCCCTAAGCTCCTGTTCTGTGTGCTGCAACAGGATGTCCCAATCTTCATTAATCATGCCTCTGGCGCTGAATCGGCCTCCTCGGTATTTGGCATCATTAAAGTCTTCCTCCACCAAAGCGGTGTTATGAGCTGTGTCATATTTGACCGCGGTGCCAGCCAATGATGCAGGGTTCACGGCGGGATTAGTTGTGAAGGTTCCTGGTACGTTATCGATATAGCCGCCCTCTTCAGCGGAGTACATAGCCGCTCTAAGAGCAATCCGGTCATTTACTGGAATATTGATAAACGTTTCGACTGTTTCACTTTCTTCACCATACTCAGTAGTCGAAACACTAAGATCGACACCAATATCAAAACCGTCGAATTCTGGCTTATTGGTGATTAAGCGAATCGTCCCTGCTTGGCTGCTAGCGCCAAACAAAGTCCCTTGGGGTCCTGGCAGTACTTCAACTCGTTGGACGTCCGTTGCATATAAATCTAAGTTTCTCGCAGGCGCTGTTACGGGTTGTTCGTCCAGATACATGGCTACGTTCGGAGCAGTTCCTTGTGCCCCAGACAATAGGACCGTAATCGGCTCAATAGCCATTCCTCGAATGTAGGCTGTATTTTGTCCTGGACCTCTTCCGCCTGCAGTGACGTTAGGCAAATACCTAATGTAGTCCTCGAAATTTCCGATGGCGAGATCTTCAAGTGTATCTTCGGTTACGGCTTGAACCGCTACTGGAATGTCTTGCGTAGAAGACGCTCGCTTTGTTGCTGTTACGACAACTTCTTCGATCTCCGTTGCTGCTGAGGCTCCGGTGGTAGCAAGGACCGAAATAATCGCAGCAGATAGTTTTTTTCTTTCGAACATAATACCCCCTAGGTGGATTCGAAATTATTTGTGTTTATGATTTGGTTGATCAATCTCTCTAGGACAACTATAGAGCATTTTTCCTCAAATGTTTACCCCGCCAGCGCTAGTTACAGGACGACATTGTCCGTACAAATCAACGCGTCAGATTTTTGACGGGGTTCTTAGGAGAGCTTATGAGCTAGATCGTAAACCTTCGGTTGATAATGTTTAAAATTTTGTTATCGAATAGAGATGAGTTAGAGTTTGTGGTTTTGTGATGAGACAGTTATGAAAGGTATCCATTTTCTAATGACTATTNTTATAGTNAGTCTTTTCTTNTTGGCGTTTNCCTTGGAATCAAANGCTGCAGAATTTTCTGGAGAAAACAGAAAGAATGC
This sequence comes from Gammaproteobacteria bacterium, assembly GCA_002727775.1. Lineage (GTDB taxonomy): Bacteria > Pseudomonadota > Gammaproteobacteria > Pseudomonadales > Azotimanducaceae > UBA4421. The sequence continues at coordinate 9,328 of PBUF01000056.1, read as the reverse complement.
NGGNCACGATACTNTAATCAAGATGGATGTCGATGCGCGTAACAAGAAACTCGCTGATACTGTTGAGAAANCGGGNAAAGTATGNCCTAAAGGGATGAAAACTTATTTTCAGGGGTTTGACTCNAGCTCTAAGGCATANTGGAATGTTCGGTGTAGACGTGGAGATTATCTCTTAGTGTTCCCTCGTAAAATGAAAGAGGGTATCGGGATTGTAAATTGCGATGTAGTGGAGAAAGCTGGTTATCCGTGTTGGGAAAGAAACGACCAACTTACTTATTAATTATNAGATAGTGTTTAGGGGGGTGCAATGGCTTTAACGGATGTACATCACGTAGTGATTCGAGTAGAGGACTTTGATTCATCAGTNAAAAACTGGGAATCCATATTGGGTTATTCAGTCAGTCGAATAGACCAGAATCAGGATTTAGGCATACAACAAGCTTTTTTTGATTTGCCGGGCGGCGGCTTTATTGAAATTGTGTCGCCGACTGATCCTGAAGGAGCCGTTGGCAAGGCCATTTCAAGCCGGGGTGAGGGGATTCACACCTTGTCTATGAGTGTTGACGATTTGGAAGAAACAACAGCNAATCTCAAAGAATCAGGTGTGCAGCTGATAGGAGAGGGNGGACCGCAGGTCTTTATTCATCCCAAATCTGCAAACGGAGTCCTCGTTCAGTTATCGGTTAAGTAGCCCGTATTTAAGGTGTTTATTTAGATAGTAGGCTATTGAAGCATTTACCATAGAGCATTAGAATGCGCGGTCCAGCGTTTTGGGTTTAGNTTGAGGTAGTGATAAGACCTTATNCGTTGGAACTTNTAGCAAGAACAAATAGCNAAATTGCCTGTAGGAGATAGTTATCCGGATATATATAGGGGGAGCGTCAGATCAAAAGGACTAAAAAGGTAGACAAGGCTTTGCTGAATGAAGACATTGTTGCCTCAAATGTGCGATTGGTAGGTGCCGGAGGAGAGCAACGGGGCATAGTATCGAGATCTGAGGCATTAGCAGAAGCTCGGTCTTCGGGCCTGGATCTAGTGTTAGTTGCGGCAGAAGCGGAGCCTCCAGTTTGTAAAGTGATGGATTATGGGAAGCACGTTTTTGAGTTAAAGAAGACGAAAGCGGCTCAAAGGAAAAAACAAAAACAGATTCAGGTGAAAGAGATGAAATTCAGGCCTGGAACTGAAGAAGCTGATTACCAGGTTAAATTACGAAATCTGAAAAGGTTTCTGGAAGAAGGAGACAAGGCGAAGGTCTCGATGAGATTTAGAGGTCGTGAGGTTGTTCATCCTGAAATAGGAATGTCGCTTATGACAAGAATCTCAGAGGATCTTGCAGATTTCGGGCAGATTGAATCTGAGCCGGAATTCGAAGGGCGACAGGTAATAATGGTGCTAGCACCGAAGAAGAAAAAATAGAGAGCGGTCAGATTTTGATCGACTGATTTAGGACGGAGATCCTGCTTTATGCCAAAAATGAAAACTAATCGTGGTGCTGCCAAGCGATTTAAAAAAACCGCCAATGGGTTCAAGCGCAAGCGAAGTAATAAAAGCCACATATTGACGAAGATGACTACGAAGAGAAAACGTCAATTAAGAGGGTTCACAGGTGTGTCTGCGGCAGACGTGCCTTCCGTTAAGCGAATGCTGCCTAAAAAGGCGAGGTGAAAATATGCCCCGAATCAAGAGAAGTGTCGCCTCACGCGCTAGAAGAAAGAGAATTCTGAAATCTGCTAAGGGCTATTATGGAGCGAGAAGCAGAACATTTAAGGTAGCCAAGCAGGCGGTGATACGTGCCGGTCAGTATGCGTATCGAGACAGAAGACAGCGAAAAAGACAATTTCGTCAGCTATGGATTATTCGCATAAATGCGGCTGCCAGAGAGCATGGTTTGTCATATAGCCGTTTTATAGCTGGTCTTAAGAGTGTCGGCATAGAAGTAGATCGCAAGGTCTTGGCAGATATAGCGCTTCATGAGAAGCAAGTGTTCGCAACTCTTGTTGAGAGGGCGCGCTCTGGCTCGGTTTCTGAGGCAGCTTAGAGCAAGGAATTTTCGCATCTTGTTTTCTATACAAGGGGCTGAGCGGCATCTAGCCCTTTCTCGATAAAGGAAATCCCGTGGACGTTGAAAATACGTTAGACAGAGCTTTATCAGAAATATCAAACTCTAATGATTTGCGGTCTCTTGATGAGGTCAGAGTAAGCTTTCTGGGAAAGAAAGGCGAATTGACAACTTTATTAAAGAGTTTGGGTCAGATGGATCCGACCGAAAGGCCTAAGGCAGGCGAAGCCATAAACCAGGCTAAATCAGCAATTCAGGATGCCATTGAGCATCGCAAGGCAAGTCTGGCTAATAGTCAACTTGAAGAAGAATTAGCTAGCGGTTCAATAGACATTACGTTGCCGGGCAGGCGTTCTTTTTTAGGTGGATTGCACCCGGTTACTCAAGTGCTTAATCGGATTGAGGAGTTGTTTATTGGCTCAGGTTACGAAGTGGTAACAGGTCCGGAAGTGGAAGACGAATATCATAATTTTGAAGCACTAAATATTCCTGAACACCATCCAGCGCGAGCNATGCATGATACTTTCTATTTCGGCGATGGTNGCTTATTGAGGACTCACACATCTCCTAGCCAAGTTCGTACAATGGAGAAGCAAAACCCTCCGATTCGAGTTATATGTCCGGGGAGAGTTTATAGAAGAGATTCAGATTTGACNCATAGCCCGATGTTCCACCAGGTCGAGGGCTTGGTTGTGGATGAAGGAATCAGTTTTGCTGATCTAAAGGGAACTTTGACAGAATTTTTGATGAAATTTTTTGAGAAAGAACTTGCTGTCAGGTTTCGTCCTTCCTACTTTCCTTTTACTGAGCCATCAGCTGAAGTGGATGTGCAATGTGTCAATTGCAATGGTAAGGGATGCAGAGTTTGCAGTAATACGGGCTGGCTTGAAGTGCTTGGTTCCGGGATGGTTCATCCTAATGTGTTAAACATGTCGGGTATTGATACCGAGAAATACAGTGGATTTGCTTTTGGTTTTGGTGCGGATCGTCTCGCTATGTTGCTGTACGAGGTTAACGATCTAAGATTATTTTTTGAAAGTGATCTGCGGTTCTTGCGACAGTTTAATTGAGAGCGTGAGAAGTTACAGTGAAATTTAGCAAAGCCTGGTTAGAAGAGTGGGTCAGCCCAGTCCCAGAAAATGAAGAGTTTTTCCACCAGCTAACTATGGCAGGGCTTGAGGTTGATGGTTATGAAGAGGTGGGCGATGGTCTCTCNGGAGTGGTTATTGCAGAAATACAAAGCATTGCCTCGGTACCGGACTCCAAGCACTTAAACGAATGTAAGGTCTCTTACGGAGAAGAAACTGTCACGGTGGTCTGTGGCGCACCGAATGCAAGGGCCGGACTGAAGACGGCTTTAGCTTTGGTCGGGACAGAGCTGAAGGGCGGTGTGAAAATTGAAAAAACCAAGATCAGAGGAATAGACTCTGAAGGAATGCTTTGNAGTCAAAAAGAACTTGGTTTGGGGGATGATGATGAGGGCATANTAGAGTTGCCTGACTCTAGCAATCTAGGAGAAGCCGTCACCGATTCCCTGTTTGTCCGAGATACCATAGTAGATCTGGATCTGACTCCTAACCGCGGAGATTGTCTAAGTATCCAAGGAATTGCGAGAGAAGTCGCNGTTTTGAATCAACTGGAGTTCACTAAGGTGGANATTCCTTCAGTTGAGGNTCAAATTTCCGACACATTGCCGGTTAAACTGGATAGTCCAGGAGACTGTCCGCTTTATGTTGGGCGCGTTATCAAGGGGATTAAGCCTGATGCTGAGGCGCCGCTCTGGATAAAGGAGAAGTTAAGGCGTTCAGGTTTGCGCAGNATAGATGCTGTTGTCGACATNACTAACTATGTCATGCTCGAGCTNGGCCAGCCGATGCATGCCTTTGATCTGGGNGCTCTCTCTGAAGAAATAGTTGTGAGAAAAGCGTCTTCCGGAGAATCTCTCCNTCTTTTGGACGAGAGTTNGATTGAGTTAGATGATCGAGCGCTNGTTATAGCTGATAGTGTGAAACCGGTTGCATTAGCCGGCGTTATGGGTGGGCTAGATAGTGCGGTCAGTTCTACCACAATAGATGTGTTTTTAGAGGCGGCCTTCTTCAGCCCTCTTTCTCTAGCGGGCACGGCTCGAAGATTTGGCTTACAGACAGATGCCTGTCATCGATTTGAGAGAGGTGTGGATCCCAGTTTGCCGGTTGAAGCAATTGAACGAGCTACTGCTTTACTTATTGATGTTGTGGGCGGCAAGCCTGGTCCTGTCCTAGAGACTCAAGTANCAGAGAGTCTGCAACAGCAACAACCAGTTCAGCTTTCGTTAAAACGATTGAATGGTTTGTTGGGGGTTGAAATTGATTCTGAGAAAGTTGACGAGATTATTAATCGATTAGGGTTTATCACTCAGAGCCCCGAATATTTAGAATCAGAGGATGACGTGCATTGGTTGGTAACAACACCTTCTCATCGATTTGATGTGAGTTTGGAAGCCGACTTAATAGAAGAAATTGCGCGCGTTTTTGGCTATGAGAATATTCCAACAAGATCGCCTAAGACGACACAATCCCTGCAAAAGGTAATTGAGACCCAGATTCGACAATTTGATCTAAAGAAACACATAGCTAATTTGGGTTTTCAGGAAGTTATTTCTTATAGCTTTGTTGACCCAAATAAGATGAGCTTGCTCGATCCCGAGNGAGAATTTTTAGCTCTTGCTAATCCCATGTCATCGGAACAGTCAGTTATGAGAAGTAATTTATTGCCTGGCCTCATTGAGGCTGCTCAGGCCAATAAATATCGACAGCAGGAAGCAATTCGGTTATTTGAATTAGGTTCGGTTTTTAGGATTCGCAAAGAAGGATTANTTCAAGCTGAAGTTTTGACAGGTTTAATTTGGGGTAACGCAGAACCGGAAGCTTGGACTCAGGGCCTGCGGCGAGTTGATTTTTACGATATCAAAGGATGCGNAGATTACTTGCTTGAGTTGATTGGCGATGAAAGTGTCGAGTANAAGAAAACATCGAACCCGATCTTACATCCAGGACAAGGGGTCGATGTCTNCGTAGATGGAGCTCATGCAGGTTNCTTTGGTCAATTACACCCCTCGATTTCTAANGAATTAGANGTTGAGGAATCNTTTGTCTTCGAGATAGAGACATCGTTGGCTCTTAGAAGGCAAAAGAGGACATTCAAGGAATTATCAAAATATCCAAGTGTTAGAAGAGATATCTCTATCCTTGTGGACCAAGCCGTTGAAGTAGCTGATATTAAAAAAATAGCTGTTGAAACCCTGGGTGAATTGTTGGTCGATTCTGTCATTTTTGACGTGTACCAGGGTGACGGGATGCTTGATTCGCAAAAAAGTGTTGGATTGGGCTTGACGTTACAAAGCCAAAAAGCGACTCTAAATGAGCAGGAAATCAATGAGTTAGCTTCTTCTGTGTTGAAGGCCTTGCAAGACAAGCTAGGTGCNACACAAAGATAGGAATGGCTGGATTTCTTTTTAAGTTGATGTCAAAGGATTTTAGATGGGTGCGTTGACGAAAGCAGATTTAGCGGAACAGTTGTTTGANCAACTGGGTTTGAATAAGAGGGAAGCAAANGAAGTTGTGGAACTATTTTTCGAAGAAATTAGCAGGTCTTTAGAGGAGAATGTCCAGGTCAAATTGTCGGGCTTTGGGAATTTCGAGTTGAAAGAGAAGAAAGAGCGTCCCGGACGAAATCCAAAAACAGGGGAAGACGTTCCTATATCAGCTNGAAGAGTAGTGACTTTTCACGCTGGGCAAAAATTAAAAGCAAGGGTNGAAGTATACTCTGGTGAGGAGAACGAGAAATACGCTTGAGTTAAGTGAGACTGAAAGTGCTATGAGTGAACCGTTAAGTACGAATGAATTCCCGATTATTCCAGGTAAGCAATATTTTACGATAGGGGAAGTTAGTAAGCTTTGTGATGTAAAACCTCACGTTTTGAGATACTGGGAGCAGGAGTTCACTCANGTNAAACCNGTAAAACGCAGGGGAAACCGCCGCTATTANCAGCGAGAGGACGTTTTACACATAAGNCAGATCAGAACNTTGCTNTATGAAAAAGGNTATACNATNGCTGGAGCTAGATCTTTNTTGGCNGGTGATGAAGCNAAGGANGATGCNAATATNTCAACCATGCTCATNAAACAGACNATCGAAGAGCTTGAAGAGGTNTTGAGTACTTTAAATTCTTGATTGNTACGAGACTGGAACTAATTGAAATTATCCCGTTTGTTAGGCTCCNGTTTACTTCTTGTCCTTCCTTTATNTGTNTNNGCNGGAGTTANTGAACNCAGTTTGGTNTATAACGTCAGAATAGCTTTTTTGGATACAGGTGACTTTCACTTCAAGCGATCTTCTACTCATTCAAGATACTCTTTTTCTGGGCACTTTGAGACTAAAGGACTTATAAATAAATATTACCGGTGGAAAGGCGATTTTGCGGCGATCGGTAGTTTGGAGAACGGATCTCCGAAAATGGAAAAGTACTACGCGAGGTCCGAAAGCAAAGATCATGAACTAAAACTCGTAGTCTTGGANGCGGAGGGCGTCCGATTTCTGCCTCCAGGAGNNAAANCATTTCAATTTTCTGATCGACCAAAAGGTGATGACCTGGTCACAGCGCTTTTTTTAACCCCACGNTGCTANGATGGATCNCACGTCAATGATGGCGAGGATACTTTTGAGNTGTTCTTAACCAAAGTAAAAGAGATCAAACAAAAGAAAGAAAAGTTTGGTCCTATACTTAAGTGTTATTACCGCGTTAGAGACTACAAAGGAAGATCTCGTCGATTAAACGTGACCATAGCGAGTTCTTCTCATGGACCAATTACACAAGAAGTTAGAGTGAAAATACCCTTGCTGCCTGATGTTGTTTTTGATTTGAAANAGCATNAACAGATTGATACTTCGAGTTAGATTAAGGATCTAATCTTGTCTATTGAGGGAGCGCCAGGTAANAACATAACGACGGCGTCGTCAAAGCCGGCGTCGGAAAATCTTCTCAGTTTCTCTCTTAGTTCCCCGATGTCGGTGTCTTTACTGATTTGTATTGTNGAAACTATTGCTCGCTTTCCGTTTTCTGATCTGTATTGCTTTANNNCTTCAANGATCTCATCAGGAGTTCGATAATGGGCAGAGGCAATCCAGCCATCAAATTTTGAGGCTGCGGACTTGACGTTTTTCCCCCAGGTTCCCAATAACAAAGGAGGNCCTGCCTCCACCACAGGCCAATGGTTTAGTTGTATTTCTGAGTTACCGTTATTTTGAAATATCTCTTTCAGTTCGGTTAANTTTTTTTCGAAGTCAACGAAACGGNTGCTGTAATTTTGACTAAATGCGTTGAAGTCTGATTCAGTNGATCCTGTTCCAAGACCTAAAAGGAAGTCNTTCTCTGCTAACTGCATTATGGAGTAGACCCTATGAGCCAAGTCCATCGGGTTATACAGTGGGAGTTGAAGTATCGCGGTGCCTAGTTCGCACTTGGTNACTGTCGCAGCTACACAAAGCGTAATCAAAGGATCAGTGACGGTGAATCCTCGTCCAATTGCTTGGACTGCCCACAAACTTTCGTATCCTGCTTTTTCTAANTTGGCTGCTTGTACGCGAAGTTCACTAGCATCGGATGGTGTTTTTATGGGGCCTAGAATTGCGCCTAATTTCACTTTGAAGCGACCTNATTTTGAGAGATTTGGGTATCAAGAATACAGCCGATAGTCTTCTTTTATCTATTATTGGTTTGGATTTAATTTGCTTTTATTAGAGCTGCTTCTTCCTTAAGACGTCTAGCGCGTTTATCATTTCGCATATTCGGGGCGTAGCGCAGTCTGGTAGCGCACTTGACTGGGGGTCAAGTGGTCGCAGGTTCAAATCCTGCCGTCCCGACCAATCTTGCATGTTATATTGATCCTTCAGCACTAGAGAATGCTTAACGATGGGACTGGCTTTAGTTGATTGGGTCATATTTCTTACGTACGTCAGCACAATTATTTTCTTTGGTTGGCTGATTGGAAGAAAGCAAACAGATTCTAGTCAGTTTTTTATTGCTAACTCTAAAGTTTCTCCTTTGCTAATAGGGGCCTCTCTATTTGCAACGCTTCTCAGCACCATTTCNTATCTTTCCCTTCCAGGGGAAACAATAAACAAAGGCCCAATGCATTTGACCAGGTTGTTCGCCTATCCCTTGATATTTTTTGTTGTCGGATATTTGTTGTTACCAAAGCTGATGGCGGTAAGGAGTATCAGCATTTATGAGCGTGTAGAGGAACGACTTGGATTACGTATGAGATTATTTTCGGCGACGATGTTCATTTTGTTGAGGATCTTTTGGATGTGCCTGCTAATCAACCTGACCTCAAATGCTTTGTTGGTGATGGTCGGCCTGAGTCCCGGCTACCTTCCTTTCCTTATAGTCATTATTACAGTCGTTGCGCTTATCTACACATCTCTTGGGGGTATTAGAGCTGTGATGATTACGGACCTCATACAGACTATTTTACTTCTAGTCGGAGGGTTGGCAGTGTTGGTTTTAGTATCGATTAGAGTCGATGGTTTCTCTTGGTTTCCTACTCATTGGCAGTCTCAATTGTGGGATGAACAGCCATTATTCAGTTTGGATTTGTCTACCAGAGTAACTTTTGTCGGAACCGTTTTGACGACTTTTGTCTGGTATGTCGCCACTCAAATAGGAGATCAGGTTTCGGTGCAGCGATTCATGGCATCTGCAAATGTAGGCGCAGCGAGAACGTCGTTGGCAATAAATCTATTGTTTTCAAGTATTGTCGCGGTCACGCTAACCTTAGTAGGCTTTTCGTTGTTGGGTTTCTTTCAGTTAAATCCTTCGGAATTAAGTACCGGCCTGTCTTTGCAAAACGACGCTGATCAAATTTTCCCGTATTTTATCGCTTTTCATCTTCCTCCCTTTGTCTCCGGGATAGTCTTGTGCGGTCTCTTCTCCGCCGCGATGTCCAGTGTAGATTCTGGAGTGAATTCGATAAGCGCCGTAGTTATGACAGACTATGTGGCTAGGCTTAAGGGTGAATTTTCTGATTCTTTGTCTCTGCTTTATGCAAGATGGATTTCTATGGCAATTGGGATTTCTGTAATAGTGTTTAGTTATTTTATTGAATTAGTTCCTGGGAACATAATGGAGGTTACTAACAAGACAGTAAATTTATTGTCAGTTCCAATATTTTTGGTTGTTGCACACGCTCTGTTTCTCAAAGTGCATAACTCGATATCTGTCTATTTAGG
>PBUF01000055.1 GCA_002727775.1 Gammaproteobacteria bacterium | reverse complement strand
GCGATATTTGCAGCAGGCAGAGAAGGCCTTAAATTAATCGCAGCCTCCATCGATGCTTATGACTTTTTTGTAGGCTGTCAAAATGTTGGGCTTGCTGTGGGCATNGTGAATAGTCCTGAAGANGCCTTTGAAGATCCNCATTTTCGTNAACGTGGCTTTCATGTTGAAGTGGAGCACGAAGATNTTGGAAGACATATAACCTACCCTGGCGCNCCGTTTAACCTACCAAAAGCGCCGTGGTCTATTTCAAAAAGACCTCCNTTAAGAGGCGAGCATACTCAGGAAGTTTTAAAAGANCTNGNCGAATAAAGGAGCTCNCCATTAACNATGGTATGNNCAACNGGCTCCTCATTATTTANAGAATCCTTNTCAAGAGAAAANCCTGCTTTNANNACGCAAANATCGGCAGGCTCTCCTGGGTTCAAAGACCTTTTAGGCTCCCTCAACTGCCCTGGCTTGGTTAGATANCCCTCAATGGCTTTGCTTCTTGATACTGCTTCTTCGGCACCAACGACTTGTCCCTCGCGAGTCTTTCGATCAGCCGCTGTGCCAATTATTTTCCAAGGAGATAAAGGGCCGTAAGGTGAATCTGAGCTAGCTATCACAGGAATATTGTTTTTTAACAAACTCCCGTAACGATAAAGATCGATTTGATCCCTGGCATCCACGTCTTTCAGATACTGCTCGCCCTTAGACCAAATAAAGCCGGGCTGGGTAACTACCAAGACTTCCATTTCNCGAATCATTTCAAAATAGTCTGGGCTCACCAANGAAGCGTGCTCTATCCGGTCTAGGTTTCCGTTNGGAGAATCTCGAAGCGCTTCCAACGCATATAAAAGCTCCACTTGAGTGACGCAATGAAATGCAACTCCCCGACCTTGCTCGTGGGCATCGCTGGTTCGCTTCTGAAGTTCGCCCAATTCAGGTAAATTGTCCTCGTCNAGCATAATCTTTAAAAAACCAGATCCCAATGACTCATCACCCATTAACGTTACCCTCTGAGCGATTTCTTTAGAGGACCGAAGTTCTTNAAAAAAAGCGAGAGTCTCGAAATTATTNGTGTAGGANGCATCGGTAAAACCAGTGATACCCATACTCAAAAGCTTTTCCGAAAATGGTTTTATGAGCNCCCTATTCTCTTCTTCTACTTGCTCTCTTAACCAACCATCTAAACGGAACAATCTGCCAGTGGGCAGACCATCTTTGTTCTTTTCTACACCCTCTAATTGAATNTGTTTGTCAATTTGGAGTAACTCGCATGCGTAGGTATTCAGAATCCACATCTTCCCTGATCTATGCTGTATGCGAACGGGCCGATCATTTATNATTAAATCCACTGTNTGTCGGTCNATGTCACCGGCTACGGACTCATGATATCCAAATCCTCTGACCCATCCATTTGGNATTGAGGGTTTTCTAAGGCAACTTGCCAGTTCAGACAAATTCCNAACAAATGGCGGGCCACATTCGACCGAGTACTCCCTAGCCAAACTAGCAAAGAAGTGAATATGATGATCGTGCAAGCCAGGAATNACATCCGCGCCCTGCACATCAATTACCTCTTCATTATTACCGATTATCGGCAAATCCTGGCCTATTAATTCAATGACATCGGANAATCTAATGTCTGAGACTTGAGTGCCTATCTGTGCGTTCTTAATTAACACCTTCTTAAACGCGCTCGAAAACAACCANNCTTTGAGACATCAATATTGAGGCTCGCATTTCTCGAAGGCATGTATACTTCATGCTATGAATGAGTTCGTTTCTCGCAAAGAACTAGCCACCATGTTGAAGAGCCCTATCTTAGCAGAGGAGCTTTCATTATCGCATGGTTGTTACTATGTAGTGGTCGATCCAAACTCCCAGGGCGATTGGGAAGAACTACCCTTCCAAAGCCGCTGCCCCATCATTGCTCTTGAAAACGGAAGTCCAATACCACCAGAAGCGCCCATCGATCTGTCCTGTGACGCGANTCGGTTAGACGANATCCTTGAAGCAATAACTGCGCAACCTGAGGCCTCTGCGGTTGCGTGTCAGGTTTTAAGAGCAAACGAATCGTCAAATATCAACCAGGGTCTCGTCCTTGAGTCGTTAGCTTACAGTACTCTCCTGGAAAGCCGCGGTTTTCAGGACTGGCTACTAAAGAGAAAAATCGGTGAGAACCACCAAAACCAAAGCGCAAACGTAATTATCGACAGAGAAGGAAACTCGCTTCACATTACCTTGGACCGTCCAGATCAGCACAACGCCTATTCAGAAGAACTAAAGGATGAATTTTGTAGCGCCCTTCATCTAGCACTCCATGATTCTTCGATTACGAAAGTAATCATCACAGGCAAAGGCCGATCTTTCTGCTCAGGCGGAGATCTAAACGAGTTTGGCTCGGTGAAAGACCCCGCTAATGCTCATTTAAGTCGTACGACTCGAAGTGCTGGCAGCCTTCTTGCGAAACTGACAGATAAAACCCATTTCAAAGTCCATGGTGCATGCATAGGTGCCGGCATAGAACTGACTGCGTTTAGTAACCAAATCACTGCTCACCAAAATTCATTTTTCCAATTACCAGAGGTCGGCATGGGACTCATCCCCGGAGCAGGGGGCACTGTAAGCATAAACAAACGCATTGGCCGCAGACGAGCAGCGTTCATGGCTTTGAGCGGAACTCGAATTGACAGCGAAACAGCTCTGAAATGGGGCCTGATAGACGAGCTACTTACTTAACTCTTCTCTCACGACGCGCCGAAGTAACTTACCGGTTTCGTTGTAGGGCAACTCATCCCAAACAACCATAAGTTGTGGAACTCTCGAACTCCTTAATTCAGCCTTAACGAATTCCTTGATCTCTTCTTGATCAATCGTAAAACCATCTTTAGCTACAAGTGCTGCTGCAACTCCTTCTCCCCATTGTTCGTCGGGTATTCCAACCACAGCCACGTCTGCGATGCTTGGGTGGGTAAGCAANACATCTTCTATTTCGCCTGGAGATAAATTTTCTCCACCTCTCACTATGACATCATCTGCTCTTCCCTCTATAAATAGGAAGCCCTCAGAATCTACGCTACCAGCATCTCGTGTAGGGAACCATCCATCGGCATCAACAACAGACCCTTTACCTTCGTATTCGCCCGAGACTTGCTCACCCCGCACATATATTTCACCTCGCTCACCTGGAGCGACTACATTTCCATCCTCATCACGAATTTCCAACTCAATTCCTGGTAAGGGCTGACCAACTGATACCAAGCGCCGTCTGACGCTTTCATCCGAGCTTGCTATCGCTTCGCGGTGATCATCAGGCCCTAGAAGAGTGATCGTCGAGCTAGTCTCAGTAAGACCGTATGCATTGGTGAAATTAGTGTCTGGAAACAACGTCATNGCTTTTTCAATGACGCTCAAAGGCATCTTTCCACCCCCATACGACAAACTTTTCAGGTGAGGCATGTCAGCTGAAGACTCTCCCTCCAGAGTTTCAACAATACGTGCCAACATAGTGGGTACCACAAAGGCAGTCGTTACTGCATGCTCCCTAGCCAACCTGATCCAATCCTCCGCGGTAAAATTAGGAAGCTGAACGACGTGTCGGCCTGAGTAGACAGAGCTCAGAAGAGCGGCAATACCTGCTATATGATACGGAGGAACACAAACCAAAGCGGCTTCATCATCGCCGGCACCGGCAAATTCAACAGAACCCAAAATGTAGGATACCAAATGCTTGTGCCGAAGAACGGCCGCTTTGGGAGTGCCAGTCGTACCACTAGTAAACAAGAGAACTGCAATTTCCTCCGGGTCCATCGACCATTCGCCCTCGATCGCTTGTTGGTGATTTCCAGCGTCTAAGAAAGCTGCAGTAGTCCGAGCAGACACCTCGTCCACTGCTCCTAGAGTATCGACCCGGTCCTCTTGGGTCACCAAATACGCAGGGGTTACTCGCTTTAATAACGCCTCAATCTCCTCATCGGTTAATCGATAATTGAGAGGAACATAAGGCACGCCAGCCCATGCACTCGAAAACAGACTCAACGGAGTTCCAAGATTGCTCACGTCGAGCTTAACCAGTCTGGAGGCTCCAGTAGCCTTAACGCTAGCTGCTCTTAGTCTCGCAGCTTCAAATAATTCCTGATAAGTGTAACTAGTGCCCGAGCTTCCATCTGTGAATGCTTTACGCTCAGGAAAAGTCGCTTGAACCATTTCTAACAACATCATTATGTTCATTTCAATTTAATCCGTTTTCAAAAATCCGATTGAGTTCTTCTATTACAGGGCGCATTGCTTCATCTGCAGTAAGCAATACCCAGCTTCGCTTGGCAAATACCTTGCGCGCTCTTCCCCCAGAACAATATTCCAACCTATTTCCTTAGTTATCACAAGAACTTGACAAAAAAACCTAGTGGGGAAAAACACCTATAGAAGGACTCCTTAAATATCGCGAATTTGGACATCATAGGTTTTGCCTGCCAAACTAAGAGCCAGTTATCAGGGAGCTTTAAGATGAAAATTTCTATTTCTATAGGATCAGCTTATTACAATGGCGAGGACTGGGACGATCTTGTGGACTACACACAAGAAGCGGACAAATTGGGAGTTGATCAAGCTTGGTCGGCAGAAGCCTGGGGTATGGATGCAATAGTTCCTTTAGCCTATCTCGCTGCTAAGACTGAAAAAATAAAATTAGGTACGGGCATCCTACAGATCAGCTCTCGCGTGCCATCAATGATGGCCATGACAGCACAAAGTCTCGATACGGTCTCAAAAGGTCGTTTCATACTCGGCCTGGGTGTTAGTGGACCTCAGGTTGTAGAGGGACTGCATGGGGCCTCCTTTGCCAAACCCTTATCTCGGTTAAGGGAATGTGTAGAGATTCTCAGAATTGCCCTGGCCGGAGAAAAAATAGCCTTCGAGGGAGAACATTACCTGCTTCCTAGACCCGGAGGTGAAGGTAAGGCCATCAGGCTTTCACAACCACCTCGACCTGAACTACCGATTTATCTCGCAACATTAGGCCCAAAGTCTTTACAAATGACAGGGGAACTGGCCAACGGGTGGCTTGGCACCTGTTTCCTGCCAGAGCACGCCAGCGTTTTTCTCGACGATTTGAGCACTGGAACTAAAAAAGCGGGACGTTCTCTCAATGACATTGATATTCAGGCCGGGGGTTATTTCGAAATAAGTGATGATGTGGACGGGCTAATTAACAAACTAAGGCCGGGTATGGCATTCACTTTAGGTGCCATGGGATCAGCAAAAACCAATTTCTACAATGATGCCTATTGTCGAGCCGGATATGAGGACGTAGCTAAAGAGGTTCAAAGCCTTTGGGTTGCCGGTAATCGCGACGAGGCAATCAGGCAGGTGCCGGACGAGCTGATTACCATGTCCAATTTTATCGGAACGCAATCAATGGTGGAGGAAAGGTTAGATGCCTTCAAAGCAGCCGGAGTCAACACTTTGCGCATTTCCACCGGGGGGTCAACTTGGAAGGAAAGGACTGCCGCCCTAGAGGAAGCCATGGACTCAATCAGCAAAGCAGCAACTTAAAAACCACTCTAGCTACGAGACTATTGTACAAACTAATTTTCTCGTAGCTTTTCATAGGCTGCGACTGCCTCCTCTCGAGCAGTCTCGACCACCGTGCCTATTTCCGTTACTTCTGATTGTGACAGGCCGATCCCGCTGAGCACTTCCTCGTTAGCTTCACCCAAAACAGGAGGATCCCCCTTTTCACTGCCTGGCGTTCTGCTCAATTTAACAAGATTTCCGACTGTCGTTCGCTTACCCAGACCCGGAATATTTACTTCAGTAAAATATCCATTGACTAAATTCTGTTCGTCTTCGAAAACTTCTTGATGGTTCCTAACACGCTCCCAAATAATTTCGGGTTGTGTTCTCAGAAATTCATCCCATTCTTTTGAAGTTTTCTTTACAAAAGCGATTTCCAACCTTTTGCGAATTTCTTCGGATTCCCCTTCCGTTAGCCCTTCACCAAGACGTCCCCCTGGGGTTTGGAGTTTCGGGTGAAATACTAATTCCGGGACATCAGCAAACACGCAAAAGGCGTCCCAGGATTCCAGAGTCATGCTATTGGCGAGCAATATTGCTTTAGAGTCAGCGGTTCGATACAGCCCATAAGGTCCTCGAATATTGCAGTGGTGCTGACCATCACGTTCCAAAAGCTCTCCCGTCATCGATTCATGAGTCAATTCCCATTGCTGAAACCATAACTGTGCGCCCAGCCCGCTCACACTGACTTTTTGGCCACCACCAAATCGCTCTCTCGCTAGCAGCGCGGTCAACACACCAAGCGCTAGCTGCATTGCCCCTCCGGTGTCTCCAACAACAGTCCCCAAAAGAACTGGCAGCTCTTCTTTTTTTCCTGTCAATGACAGCATCCCGCCACGCGCGACCGCAGCCCCATCAAGCATGGCTTTGTCTGCGTCAGGTCCCTCAGGGCCAAAACCGTTAACACTCGCGTAGATTAATTCCGGATAACGCTCTTGAAGACTCTCATAATCCAATCCTAGTTTTCGCAGAGCCGGCATCCGATAGTTTGTCAGTAGCACATCAGCCTGGCCGAGCAACCCATGAAAGGCTTTCTTTCCTAAATCGGTCGTCAAATCAATACATAGAGAACGCTTCCCTCGGTTTACGGCAACAAATTGGGGACCGTATGTACCTTCAGGCGTCTCATTATTCTTATTTCTTCCGTGACGACTCGAATCGCCTATCGGTGGTTCAACCTTGAGCACTTCAGCTCCCATATCCCGAAGATATAGCCCAGCAGCAGGCCCTTGGACTGCTAATGTCAGCTCAACCACCCTAAATCCTTCTAAAGGCTCACTCATGCCGTTCCACCCCCTACTCAACAATTACTAAACCCTATCTCCCAATGTAATTGTTTATAAAGAGGGAATGCAAACAAAGTGCACTCCTCAAAAATCAGATATAAGCTTGCGGGACCATCTTCGAAAACAACCCAAGGGGACCTTCATTGTCCAACAAAAACATATTAATCATAACTGGCGTGCTCTATGCCATATTCAGCGGCTGGTATACCCATCTCGGTGGCCCCATGACAAACCAGGAAATCGACCAAGCGATCGTGGGTCTTACAAAAAACGGAATGAAACAAGAAGATCTTCAAAAGTGGGAAAAATTCATGCGTACGGACACAGGCAACCAATTCATAATGCTTAACGCAATCGACATGAACCCTTCACCTCCAAAAATGCCCAAAACTCGGCAGGGTGCGGGACCAGAAGAACTCATGAATATCTACATGGAACATATGTATGCCGAGCAATTCAAAAGAGCTTCTCATCCGGTATTTTTTGGTCATGCTGTCCATACCGTACTCGATATTGCGGGAATTGATAACGCCACATCTTGGACTCATGGCGCTTTATTTAGATACCGAAGCCGAGCAGATTTAATCGAAATCGCCCTTCATCCTAGCTCCTATGAAAGACACGAATATAAAATCGCCGCTCTAACCAAAACTATCGCTTACCCAATTGAACCTACCATATATCTGAGCGACCTCAGATTTCTCGTGTTACTCATTATGTCCTTGATATATGTATCTATCGTTGCAATAAGGAGATGAAATATTCATTTCGGCGTATAGTGAAAACTAATCAAAAAGGGCTTGATGAATAGCTGGAATTTAACGAAAAGGGAGATCATAAATGACTGGAAGACTAGACGGCAAAACTGCGCTGATAACTGGAGGAACGAGTGGGATTGGAGCGGCCACTGCGGAGCTTTTTGTTCGAGAAGGCGCCAAAGTCGTTATTTCAGGAAGGTCNAAAGACAAAGGCCANCTGCTGGCAGAAAACTTGGGAAGCTCCGCAACTTTCTATGAAGCGGACATCACCAATGAAGCAGAAATCGCCGCTTCAATTGATTTCACAGTCC
Organism: Gammaproteobacteria bacterium; assembly: GCA_002727775.1. GTDB lineage: Bacteria > Pseudomonadota > Gammaproteobacteria > Pseudomonadales > Azotimanducaceae > UBA4421. The sequence goes on along the minus strand of PBUF01000055.1, from coordinate 56,998 downwards.
AAACGTTGGGAAAGCTAGATATTCTGTTTAACAATGCTGGCGGACCCGTAGGTGCACCTTTAGAAGAGTTGTCTCAAAATCATATCGATTATGGGGTCAAACTNCTGTTTTCAAGCGTCATTTTGGGTACGCGATACGCGATCGAACCCATGAAGAAAAACGGAGGCGGCGTAATCATCAATAACTCCAGTGTTGCCGGACTTCGCTATCGCCAAGGAGACCCTCTGTATTCAGCCCTCAAAGCNGGAGTAACACACTTCACAAGGATGTCGGGAATAGAGCTCGGTCCTTTCAATATACGGGTCAACTCTATCTCTCCAGGAGCAATAGCGACTCCAATTTTTTACGGCGGTTCATCTCGCGCTAACACTTTGTCTGACGAAGAAAACGAGAAAAAAATGGAAAAGCTTAAAAATAATCTGGCTAAGGCCGTACCACTGAAAAAGGCAGGAGTCGCTCAGGACATAGCAGAAGGCGCTCTATACTTGGCAAGTGACGCAGGCCAGTTCGTTAGTTGTCATGATCTCGTCATTGATGCAGGTCGCACGTCTATGTTTTACGAGCCAAACGATTAACAAAAGAAAGCTTGCCAAAGAAACGGCCGACTCTTCGTCGGCCGCAGTACTCACTCAAATCGCTTTAGACACGGCTATCAGACCAAATTCTTAGGAAATTTCCGCTATAGAACTTGTCTTTCAAATCTTCATCAAGGTCGGAAATAAAACGCTCAAATCGACCGATAGGATCCTTGGTTCCTTCCACATGAGGATAATCACTGGAAAATAGATAAAGATCTTCGTGCGAGTCTTCAATAAGCCTNTTGACATCTTCATGATGNAAAGGAGTAAAAGCCAACTGCTCTNTAATTTGCTCCGAGGGCGGTCTCTCAAATCGGACTGANTCGTCCACTCTGCTGTAGACTTTACTGACCCAGTCAAGTCTTCGNATCAANTCTGGAACCCAGCCTGCCCCTAACTCGACAGCAGCCCCTTTTAACCGGGGNTGTCGCTCCAGCACACCATCAAGCACCAACATACTTACGAANGTTTCAGGTGGCTGGTGCAGCAGCGCCGCGTCCTTAGTTCTGACATTTTCGCCTCCACCCATCCAGTCCTTGGTCGCAGCCCTNCCGTTGTTACTCCAAGAGCCGAGAACCTGTAGAGGTGATCCTCCAACATGAAGGACAAAAGGCGTATTAGAATCAGCCAGTATNTGCCAAAACGGCTCNAGTTCAACNTGCCCTGGNGATCTGTCAATCGGNGCTCTATGAGGAACCCATATAGCNTTGAGTCCNTTGTCGATCGCCCANTCCGCCTCTGCTANNGCATACTCNGGATCATCCAAGGGNACTATNCCAACCCCCAGCAAACGNTCGTCATCTGAGCAGAAATCGACCATGTGTCTGTTATGAGCCCTAGCAGCACCATACCGCAACTCAGAAGGTTTTTTTGAACTGGGGTGAAATGGAAAGGCCACGCTATGCGTTGCAAAGACCAATTGCTGTNTAAAACCCAGCAAGTCAAGCGCNTCGGATCTATCCGTGGAGTCAAAAGCACCTAAAGCCTGGATTTCTTTTGACTTCGCTATTAAGTCATCCCCCAACTCAAGCTGNTTCTGGATGTGTTCTGCTGAATGCTTACCACCCTGACTCATGATGATCTCAACTTCTTCATCAGTCACCAGTGAGGCGCTATAGCTTACCTCAGGTATCTGGTCGCNGATCTTCGGGTCTGCATAAGAAGTAAGAAAATTCGGTAGTTCCATGATATGACTGTCNGCATCATAGTAATCTCGATCGGCCGGCGCATANCTCATAGCTTTCTCTCCAAATATCAAATCCCCNTCNACTGTCTAATCATGCATCAAATGAATTGATAAGGCACCCCACANTAATTTTGTTAAACTGNTNTGNTCATCCGAGGNTTCTCCAATGTCCATTTCAATTCTAGATCGATTATGGTTCCTCCATCAAAATCCCGGGCAACAAGCTCCACAAATCTTGATGGACACTCCTCTAAGCATTGAAGAGGGTCAAAACCTCCAAATACAACTCCTCGAAAGATGGCTAGACCAAGGGGAAGAATTAGGGGGCTGGAAAATCGGTATGACCTCAGGCGCCTCGAGAAACGCCATGGGCGATGGGATCAGGCCCTTCGGTTTTATTCTGAAAAGCAGGATCGGCGTGGACAACATAAAACTGGACCTAAAAGAACTATACAATGGTGGGGTCGAAAACGAAGTTTGTTTCGGTTTTGATTCAAGCCTGTCAGCTGGAACAACTATCGAAGATGCCAAGCTCAAAGTTGCGTCGATCCATCCGGGATTCGAAATTAATCAAAAGCGCTTACCAAACACTGCCAGTAGTGGACTGCGAGTTGCCGACAATCTATCTAATTGGGGCATCGTCTACGGGCAAGATGCCGGAACCGACATCGAGATCAACGAAATTTTCGTCGAGCTATATGCCAACGGAAAAGCGATAGAAAAAACAGTTAGTAAAGACCACATAGACGACCACTATCAATCCATTTGCACCTTGGCAAACAAACTAGGAGCACACGGCTTAGCAATCGAAAAAGAACACAAGGTCATCACCGGCGCTTTTGGTAAAACTCCATTTGCTAAAGGTTTTTTTAAAGGCGAATTTAGCCACGAGTTGGGCTCAGTCTCTTTGGAGATAATTTGATGGGACTAAAAATATTAATTATACCTGGGCTTACGTTAACCGAAATACCAGAACAATCAGTGGAAACCATGAAGACTATCGCGGGCGCAGATAGTGAGGTAGTAATTTGCGAACACGCAAACGCACACAACCATATAGTAGATGCGGATATAGTTCTTGGAATAGTGACTCCGAAATTATTCTCGTCAGCTAAAAAGCTTCGATGGGTTCAATCCATTTCTTCGGGAGTCGACTCATTTATGTATCCCGAATTCATCAACAGCGACGTTTTGCTTACAAGCGAGAAAGGTTTGGTGGGTGAGCATCTAGCCGACCATGCCTTTGGCTTGCTGTTAACCCTAACTCGACAACTAGCCGCCGCTCGAGACTTGGGCCCAGATAGCTGGAACAATCGCCCTGAACTAAGGGCCCAAGAAGTTGAGCTAACAGGACTCAACCTCGGAATAATTGGCTTTGGAGGCACAGGCAGAGCAATAGCTAGGAGGGGAAATGCCTTCGGACTGAAGATTCGAGCGATTGATAAAGACGTCATGGCCGGAACAGATTCTGTTAAAAAGGTAGAATCAACTGAAGCGCTGGACGATTTACTAGCCTGGAGCGATGTCCTCTCAATTTGCTGTCCTCTTACTCAAGAAACAGACAAGCTAATTAATCAAGCGACACTCAGCCGGTTAAAACCTGGCGCTTACATCATCAATGTGACCAGAGGTGAAATCATTGACGAAGATTCTCTGGTAGAAGCTCTGAAATCGGGTCACGTTCGCGGAGCGGGATTAGATGTCACGCCACGCGAACCGTTGCCCGCAGACAGCGATTTGTGGCGATTACCTAACGTAGTAATGACTCCGCATACGGCCGGCGCAAGCCAGTTCAGGGCATCAAGAAATCTGGAACGCTTCATTTCCAATGTCGAAAAATTCCGACAAAATCTTCCGCTAGACGGCATCATCAACAAAATCGAGGGTTATTAGACTCTTAAAACAGTGGGGTCGTTGGGCAATCTATTCTATTCAAATGCCTGCAAGTCACTGATAAGGTGGACAAGTGCTGAAGAAACAGGAGTAACACGAGTGGCAGAAACATTAGATCAACACGAAGAAATTAAAGAACCTCCTCTGACATCGATGCTGTTTAAAGATGCTTTATTACTGCTCGCAGCTCTTTCCATTTGGGCAGCAGCTTATTCATGGTTTCAATTTTCTGATCTGCTACTCGCTAAGGTTCTTATGGCTGCCGATGCTCTGATTGTCGGGTTTATAGTAGCGTCCTTGTTTCACGAGTGGGGTCATTATGCAGGTGCTCGAGGTTCTGGCGGAAATACAACCCGATTTGCCGGCAAACCCTTATCGATTTTCAGATTTAATTTTGACTTCGAGCAAAACACGAAGTCCCAATTTCTCTGGATGAGCTATGGTGGTCAGATTGGACACTGGGGAGTACTTGCCGTTCTGTTCTTCGCGCTTCCTCTCAACAATCTGGCAGAAATTGTGCTCGTGTCCTCTATATTTGGTTTCTGTGTCTTTGCTCTCATGGTCGAATACAAAATCATCTGGGAAGTTCTGCGCGGCATGGACCCTCTAGAAAGCCTCAAAAAACTGAATTCGAAAAAACTCAGAACTGCACAAATGATCGGAGGCGCGGCCGGTATTGCATCAATTATTTTACTCGGTTAATCGAATCCGGCGCCTCAATGTACGATTTTCTGCGCCTCGCTAAGAGACAAGAAGTAAGAACGCGTGCTTTTAAAGTAAGCTTAGTCGTTGGCTCAATACTCGCCCTTATCAACCATAGTGATTCGTTCTTCACCGGCAAACTCGAGGTTCACCACTCTTTTCAAATCATAGCTACTTTTCTAGTGCCCTACCTGGTTTCAACTTATTCAAGCGTATGCGCCATCAAGCATCAAGAAAACCCAAGCGACAACAAGTTGTGAACAGGGGAATATAACTCCTCTAGATAAGCAACATCAGACTCTTCGAGCACTATGGTAGCGGCATCAGTCAGTTCATCGAGTTGCTCAGGTCTTGATACGCCCACTACAGGTGACACAATCTCGGGCTTGTTGAGCAGCCAAGCGAGCGCTATCTGAGCTGGTTTTTTTCCATACTTCGACGCCACCTCTATAACTCTCTCGGCAACCTGAAAGACGTGTTCACCGTGATAAAGACCTTCGGTACGAGCCCTATCTTGTCCTTTCGAACGATTAGTGCTCCCGCCATCAAATCCCCCTTGATAAGCTCCAGCAAGGATTCCTCTAGCCAAAGGAGACCAGGGCATGAGCGCAATTCCCGACTGCGCACAGTAAGGGTTCATTTCTCTCTCCTCTTCTCGATAAACCAGATTGTAATGATTCTGCATAGAAATAAATCGGGTCCAATTATTCATCTTTGCAGTCATTTGCAGTTCTGCAAATTGCCACGCAAACATCGAAGAACCACCCAGGTAAAGCACCTTGCCAGCCTTAACAACGTCATGGAGAGCCTCCATAGTCTCCTCAATAGGGACTCTAACTTGGCCTGGGACTCCATGCGGATGGCGATGGATAACTAGGTGGTCGATATAGTCGTGACCCAGCCTTTTGAGACAGGCGTCAATCCCCTCCATCACGTGTTTTCGGGATAATCCCGATTGATTCGCCCCAGCTCCCATTGGCATAGAAATCTTCGTCGCGAGCACGTACTCATCTCTGGGCAATAAACTATTTAGTAAAGACCCAACAACCTCTTCTGACGCACCCAGCCCATAAACATCAGCACAATCAAAATAATAAAGGCCATGGTCTATAGCAGACTTAAAAATGGGCTTTGCCTCTTCCTCGGTCAACGTCCAGTCTCCCTGATGACCTCTGCCCGGTATCCCAAAATTCATGGTGCCCAAACAAAGCTCTGAAACCCTAAGACCACTCGGCCCTAACTGAACACTATTAAGCATCTTTTACCCTCTTTTTCGTATTTGCCCTTCCTACATCTTAGAGATTAGGCAAGATTTATTGAACCTTAAAATTTAGCGCAACTAAAAACGTGCATAGGTCTATTTATTAGAACTATCGAAAAGGAGATAATGGAAGGATGAATAATCAAGCAGTCTCTTCATTCGAAAACGTAAATCAATCAGAATCCGTCGCTATCGTTGGTGCAGGCATTTGCGGTCTTTGCACGGCGCTAGCTCTAAATCAAAAAGGGTTTAGAGTCTCCTTATTTGAGAGGGATGTTCCTCCACCCTCTGGAGACCCAGACCAAGCGTTTTTCGAATGGACTCGCCGAGGCGCGGCTCAGTTCAGGCATCCGCACGCCTTTCTGGGGCTTATGTGCAGTGTGTTAGAAGAAAAATACCCTGACTTATTAGAAGATTTTTTCTCAGCTGGTGCTAGAAAAGTAGCCTTCAAAGACATGATTCCACCACACTTGTCCTCAACCTATCAGCCGGAGCCAGGCGACGAAAAAATATGGGTCTTGATGTGCCGACGCGCTACCATGGAGACGGTACTTCGGCGATATGTTGAACGGATTCCCAACATTGAAATCAACAACAAAAGCTACATCACAAACCTAGAGATTCAACATAAAGATGGTCAGAACACCGCCACGGGTTTACGGATAACTGACAGACAAGATAATAACCTAGAGAGTGTCAGGGATTTTGATTTGATTATTGACGCGACAGGCCGATCAAGCAAATTCCATCAGTGGCTCGCAGCAAAGGATATTGAAATCAACGAGCAGCGAGATGACGCAGAAATTGTCTATTACACACGACACTACAAGTTAAAACAGGGTATCGACGAACCATCCAGACACCAGGAAGACCCTAGCATGGGCGACCTGGGATACATGAAATATGGCGTATTTCCAGGCGACGCCGGTCACTTCGCGCTGATCATCTGTTTACCACTAGCAGAAACCGAGCTGAGAAAAACCATCAAAACAGGTGGCGGGTTTGATTCAGTTTGCAGAACCATCCCGGGCTTACTTCCTTGGATTGGTTCTGACAAGTCCGATGCGACGACAGAACCATTTGGCATAGGACAGATTCACGCGGTCTGGCGTGATTATCTGGACCAGGGACAGCCCCAAATCTTAAATTTCTTCGCTGTTGGAGACTCGCACGCTAGGACGAACCCTCTATATGGCAGGGGTTGCAGCACGGCCACGTTACATGCACACATTCTCGCTGATGTACTGAACGAAACGAGAGACCCCTTCGCTCGTGCGATTCGTTTTTCAGAGGAAACAACAAACAAAATTAGACCAATCTTTGATGCAAGCTTGCGAGAAGACAAGAACGGCATTAGAAAATCAGCCGAGTTGATCCACGGGAAGAGTCAAAAAGAGAAGTGGTCTTTCAAACAGTGGCTTGGGAAATCCTTCGGAGATGCACTAGGCGCTGCCGCTAAAGAAACCATAACGGTTCAGCGCGGGATTGCAAAAACGGTCAACCTTCTAGAAAATCCGGGCGATTTTCTCAAGGACCCAAAGATTAGACGCACCGTCTTTCTCTACATGCTGAGGGGAAGACGAAAAAATCAGGGAGTTCAGCGGCCTCGAGGTCTGGAGCGAGACGAAATGCTTGAGCATATCGCCTCACTGGGCTAAGTCATCAAACGTTTAAGCCCAACGCCCTAGCGTCCTCTTCGTACTTTTCATAAGAGTCTTTTAGAGTCGCGGAATTTAGAATCACTTCAGCGACTAACTGCTCGGAAACTTCGTCGATAACTTTTGTCTTAATCCAATTTGACTCAGTTCGTTTACTCTCGCTCAGAGCGACGATTTCCCGTTCAAGCTTATACGGATGATCAACAAAAATAGGCCCATTGATTAGCTTAATTTCCTGGCCAGCGAAAAGACCTATAGCGGGTCCTCTCGAGCGATAACCCGATAGTCCACTGGTGTACTGAGTCAAAACGCTGATCATTTCCAGAGGTACAACCGGTTTTTCCCAGGGCAAGGCATCCTGGTTTGCGTCATGGTAGTACTCGTGATCTTCAGTGATAGCCTGCAATTTCTCGGCTAGAGAAAAGGGATACATCGACCCCATATTTTGATCAAACCCCATTCTGACGCTCTCGGGATTGCCGGCGCCCAGTTGACCCACTTTCAGATCACTTAAAATAACCAGCTGCTCCGACGGCCTAAGTCTAGACATTCTTATATCGATTTCCGTTTCGCCATAATCAGGGCCTATAGACGCAGTGCCCGTCAAAACCGGCGTTCCGTCTTCTTTCTCAGCGCCTATCCTCGCAATACCCTTTTCCTCGGCAGGCATTTCCACAAAAGCTCGAACACTCTCCCCCTCGACAACCATATTTTGGTAATGCGCGCTGATACAGCCCTTTGAAAACCATTCATCTCCATAGACTTTATGAAGGAGTCGCACAAATTGACTAAAATGGGTTGGTCCCTCAATGGGCGCACCGCTGAAGCCAAGATCGCCGGCCATTTTGTCATCATGTATCGATAGATGACCATCGTATTCCTGAGTACCCAGCATTTGCCTTGGTTTTCTGAACTCGCTGTATATTACTTCGCTCATTGACCTTCCTCCTAAAAATTAATGTGTTCTGTTGAGTGCTATCCTTTCATCGGGTCAACACTGTCAGTTAATATCTATTAGATTAAGTAATACTCCAGAGTTTAAGCGAGGAATCATGAAAAATCTTTTTTCTGTNGAAGGGAAAGTAGCAATAGTAACTGGNGGTTCCAGAGGTATAGGTGAAATGATCGCAGCAGGTTACCTTGCCAACGGAGCTAAAGTTTATATCAGTTCGCGAAAAGCGGACGCATGCATAGCTACCGCAGCCAGATTGGTTGATGAATTTGGTGGTGAATGCATTCCCATTTCCGCGGATCTTTCCAATCTCGACGGAATCAATAATTTTGTACAAGAATTTTCTAAACATGAAACAAGTCTAGATATTCTTGTTAACAATGCCGGAGTCGCATGGGGGGCACCTCTTGAAGAGTTTCCAGAATTGGGTTGGGACAAAGTAATGAATACCAACGTAAAAGGCGTTTTCTTCCTCACACAACAACTACTCCAGCATCTTCAAGAAAACACNACACCTGAAAACCCAGCCCACGTCATAAATGTGGGTTCAGTNGANGGAATCAAGACTCCCGTTTTTGATAATTTCTCATANGGTCCCTCTAAAGCAGCTGTCCATCATTTGACTCGCGTCTTAGCCGCNCACCTGATNAAGCGAAATATCATCGTTAATGGAATTGCGCCAGGCCCTTTTCCTACATTTATGTTGAGCGCGGGAGTTGGCGGTGGAGGGGATACGGAAAATACAGACTGGGAAGCAGTAGGTAGAAGCAACCCACGAGGCAGGGTGGGAATGGCAGAGGACATTGCAGGCCTGGCAATTTTTCTGAGTTCACGAGCATGTGGCTTCACGGTGGGCGACGTGATCACGTGCGATGGAGGAGCGGTTGTTTCCTAAAGCAATCTAAACTTCAGAAAAGGAGAGGTTCAATCCTCTCCTCTCATCCGCTCGTACATGCGGTTCACAGCAAGCAAATCATACCCGACACGCAACACCCCAAGACTATCTCTAAAATTNGTCATATCAATGGCTTTGGAGGCTGCTTCAGCACTGACACCCTGTTCATAAAAATGCGTAGTTTTTTTCCAAAGATCCGAATAAAACTCTTGCGCCAAACCTATCTTGGACACATCAGTAAAAGGCATACCATGACCAGGGACGATCTTCTTTATATCTAAAGACTTCAAATTTTCGAGAGTGGCGGGGAACTCATCTACGTAACCATCTCCTAACCAGGATGGCCCCGCTAACATCATGTCTCCTGTGAAGGCCAACTTGTCTTCGGGGAAATAAACCACCACGTCCCCCCCTGTATGAGCTCGTCCAAAAAAGTGAATCTGAATTTCTCTGGACCCCCTAAAAAGTGTCATACGATCACTAAAGGATAAAGTAGGAGCGACCGGCGCTATTTCATCCCATTCGGACAAATGAGATCGCATAAGATCATACTGGCTCTGAATTTTTTCTCTTTGAGAACTGTCCTTTGAATTCTTTAACTGTCCACCCAAACGCTCAACAGCGCCCTCAGTGCCAGATAATCCTCTTTTAAAGGTTCCTTGTTCAAGAGGAGAATCTGACATCATCTGTCGGGTGAACTCATGACCTATGATCTCCAGACCAGTTGAATAGGGAGACCTTTCGTCCGTAAACGCTTGATTGCCATGGGAGTGATCAAAGTGAAAATGTGAGTTTATTAACGTGGTTACAGGTTTGCTAGTCAGCGATCTAATCGAGGATATTAGTTCCCTTCCTTTGGTTGGGGTTATATGAGAGTCGACTACAAGCACATCTTCGTCATTTATCACCACCAACGCATTACTATTAAAAAGTCTGGCTGTGGTCTGCGCCAAGTAAATCCCCTTCCCAACCTCTGTCAACCTATGAGTCTCGGTTTCCTGAGTACTCTTCGCCCTAGTAAATTGAGCACTACTCAGAAGCACCAGAAAAGCTAAGCAAATAATTCTCTCTATCATCTCTCCCCTCCTAATCGTACCTGCCTCTCCTCTATGAGCCTGCCAGAACAAATCAATCCATTCAAACAGGGATTAAGGTCGATAACGCGTTAACGTAGGCTTGCCGACCTCCCCTGCTATAACTTCGTAGGCATCCCTTACGAAATCCACAAGTAAAGGACGGCTTTCTCTAGGATCAATAATATTCTCTATACCGAAAGCATGAGCATTTCTGAAGGGAGAAGAAATTGCCTGCAGTCTGGCTTCAATTTCCTCTTTTTTTAAAATCGGGTCGTCGGCGCTTTCAATCTCTCTCTTATAAGCTATCGCTGTTCCACCTTCTATATGCATCGAGCCGCCATGCGTGGAAGGCCAGGCGTAACGCCTGTAGAGGCCCTCGCTGCGAGAATGCAACCCACCCGCGACTCCATATAATTGCCGAACCACAAAGCATATATAGGGCGTGCGGCTTGCCGAAAACGCGCTAACCACTCTAGCGCCAGCACGAACAATACCTTGCTCCTCCTGTTGAGGGCCTACAGAAAAACCAGGCTCATCAGCAAAGTAAACCAGAGGTAAGTGGAAAGTTTCACAAAGATCCAACAAACGGAGCGTTTTCTCTCCAGCCGCAATATCCATCGAACCGCCATTGTATTTGGGGTTATTAGCCATTACTCCGACAGGAAACCCATCCACTCGAGCTAATCCAGTGATGCGCGCTTTTCCATAGAATGGGGCTATCTCGAAAAAGGAGTCTTGATCCAAAACCGCTGAGACAATTTTAAATGGATCGTAAATTTGACGTCGATTCTTGGGAACAATCGATAAGAGCTCCTCCTCCCTTCTTTCTGGATCATCTTTGCATTCGACCTTCGGCGGCACCTGATAAACACTCTGAGGCATATAGGACAAAAACTGTTTTACCTGATCCATAGCGTCTTCTTCACTNTCTGCCAAATTCATTATGACGCCATTCTTAACCTGAATTCGCTCATCGCCGAGTTCTTCCTTGGAAATCGATCTGCCAGTAGCCTGTTCGACAACCTTTGGGCCGGCCACAAAAACCTGAGAAGTATTCTTGACCATAACATTGAAATGACAAAGACAAGCCTGCACAGCNGGCAATCCAGCGACAGAACCTANCACGGCAGAGACAACCGGNACCGTGTTAAGCATTTCATCAACGCGTCCACCTCCCGTGCTGTTGCCGGGCAGNTAAGTCCGACCTATTTGCTCAAAGGTCTTCACACTTCCTCCNGTCGCATCNAGCAACCGNACAAANGGTATCCTGGACTTTAGCGACAATTCCTCTATGTAGCCCCGTTTATCTCCNACNTTAGCATCGGATGCGCCACCTCTAATTGTAAAATCGCCTCCGGAGAAGGACACTTTCCGGTCATTGACTTTACAGATGCCGATGATGGTATTCGAAGGCTTAAATTCTTTAAGCTCATCACCGTCCCATTCGGCTGTTCCGGTTAACGTACCAACTTCGTGAAAGGAATTTTCGTCTGCCAGCAAATCTATACGTTCTCGGACCGTAAGCTTTCCTCTTCCATGCTGGAAGTCAATGCCTTCCTTTCCGCCCATCTCTCTTGCCAGCTGCTCCTGGCGATTTAATTCATCAACTTCATCTTGCCAACTCACNATATCCTCTCAGTATTCAGTTCAAGGTCTACCCCATTAATTCGGCAGAAAGTCCCAACACTTTTTTTATCAGTTGCGTTAAAGTCTATAGATCTTAAAGGGAGACTTCGAGATGCGGGGAAGACAAGTATTCATGGAAAGTCTAATGGCTCATGGCGTAGATGCTATTTTTGGCAACCCAGGAACCACAGAAAACCCACTTCTAGACAGTCTTATAGATTACCCCAGCATCAAATACTACGTAGCCCTGCAGGAAAGCATCGCGATGAGCGCGGCAAGTTTCTACGCTCAAGCAAAGGGACTCACAAGTGTCGTAAATCTGCATGTTGCACCAGGATTAGGAAATGCTATCGGGATGGCGTTCGGCGCTTTAAAAGCAAACTCACCGGTTTTAATCACCGCAGGTCAACAAGATACTAGAATGCGTCTGCGTGAACCTTTGCTTTCCTATGATCTGGTCGAGATGGCCAAGCCGGTAGTCAAGTGGTCTGTAGAACCCAGAACGGCAGATGAAATGGGCCCAATTCTCAGTAGAGCCTTTAAAATTGCCATGACGCCACCTCGGGGGCCTGTATTTGTCAGTCTTCCAGTAGACGTGATGTCAACAGAAACTCTCGTGTTAGCTGCAAACAACAAAGGCCAACTTATACCTCCGTCAGCAGATCTCGATCAGATTCAAGGCTTAGCCGATAGATTATCTAAGGCTAATGCACCAGCTATCATCGCGGGCGACGATGTTACTGTCTACGACGGGTTTGACTCTTTAACAAAGATCGCCGAGATCACCGGCGCGACAGTTTTTCAGGAAGGAATACGAGTTCACAACAATTTTCCTAACAAACACCCAAACTACCAGGGTCGTATGCCTTTTCACGCCTCTGCTATTCGAAACTTGTTATCACCTTTTGATTTGGTGTTGTTAGTAGGCGGACAATTTTTTGAGGAAGTATGGTTTGACGCGGAAAGTATGATTCCGGACAACGTGGAAGTACTTCAAATAGAATCTTCAGCTAAACAGCTCGAACAAAATTTCTCGGTTTCCTATGGAATTGTGGGCCACATTGGGAAAACACTTAAACAGTTATCACAATCGTTGACTTCGAGCGCAGCCTCTAACTCGAGAAACGAAAAACTATTAGCGATCGGAGAGCAAAACGAACACAAAAAAAGTCAAAGTTCAATTTCACCAGAAGACTCTCCGATGCATCCATCAACTGCAGCATCAGAGGTGATAAAAGCTCTTCCCGTCGACGCCATAGTCGTCGACGAGTCCATTACCAGTTCAGGCGAGGTAGCTAGCGCTCTAAATCTTTCAAGACCGCATCAGTTCTATGCTGGGCGAGGCGGAGGTATTGGCCAGGGAGTTGCTGGTGCTATCGGCATACAAATAGCACATCCTGANAAACCAGTTGTGTGTTTTTCCGGGGACGGATCAGCAATGTACTCCATCCAAGCTTTGTGGTCAGCTTCGCATCATAAACTCCCGATCCTTTTCGTTATCTGGGCAAACCGCGAATACCGAGTACTCAAGCACAACCTCGATATATATCGCCTAAGATACGACAGTGCGTCGAATAATCCTTATCCNCANATGGATCTTGAGGGACCCATTATCGATTTCGTCGCGCTCGCCCAAGGACATGGTGTTCATGCGGAGCGCATTGACGACCCTGAAAAAATTGAGGCCGCAGTAAAAAAAGCATTCGAAAGCAAGTCGCCGACTCTGCTCGAAATAACAATAGCCGGTAAAAACGCTAATTGACGGNAGCCTTAATTCCCCTGAATACCTTTAGAGTACATGGCGATCAGCTTCTGGTCTTGCTCCCACCCAGGAACCCCTTCTATGCTGTCTTTNGCTTTTAACCTGGTTTCCTGAATCTCGTGATCAATACTCTTGANTTCNGAGTAGTCATCATCTTGCAGAGCNGTTCCAATCCTTTTCGCTAATGCCCAAGAATCANCCGAGATAGTCTCATNATTGCTGCGTCCGATGACCAACCCACAGAAAGACAGGTAGATATACAAAATTTCTGATTTGCCGAACAAACGAACNCTCTCACTACTAACCAATTTCTCTGACGATAGCTTCACATCATTGAAACAGGCAATCCCTTCACTCATTTCAGGAAGAAACCCCTTTTCTTTCAGCTCGAAAGACAGTCCGGCTGTTTCCCGCTCCACACAGAAATAAAGGGCCTGCTCACCTCTACCAGCCTTCACTACCAACTGTTGAGTTTGTCNAACNCCTGCAACCCAGGTTTTATAACCATCCAACACAAAAATGCCATCAGANTTAGTCCAATTTAACCCTGGTTTCTCTCCGGTTCTNTCCTCTGATACTGCAAAACTTGCCCAGTCGTCTTTGTTTACCTCAGAGAAAGTGTGACTTATCGCAGATTGATATCCGGACAAAAACACCCACGAGAAACAGTGCGAAACTATGCCGCCGTTCAGAGCTCTAGACAAAAGATCCTGATCCTTCGCAATGTCTTCACACCAAATATCGTAGAAAGCCTTTTCATCTGTGATTTTTCTGGAGCTATATTCTTCCTTTAGGTCTCGTGCTCTCANGTGATCAAACATAACNATCAACTCCCAACTACTTGCAGCCTTCTCAACACTCTTGGNTCATCGCCGTGATCATGCACCGCATAGTGGAGCAAGCAACGATTGTCCCACATAACCAAGTCNCCAGGTCGGTATCGGTGCCGCGCCTGATANTCAAGNCGGACCGAGTGTTCGAATAAAAACTCCAACATCGCTTTNCTTTCCTGNCCAGACCACCCTACTATTTTTTTCGTAAAAGCCCTGCAAGCGTATAGCCCTTTCTGCTTATTTTCGTCATGGATTCTAACTAAAGGGTGTTCTGCGCTGGGGGCCTTCTCAGATTTTTCCCCNTATATCTGCGCCAAACCGCCAGCGGTATGAAAGGCCACCAAGCCNTCGATNNTTTCNTTGAAACCTTCGGAAAGCTCTTTATAAGCCAAAATCTGATTCGCAAAAGCAGTTTCCCCTCCGAACTCCGGCGCTTCAAGCGCATAGAGCATGGTCAACTTCGGGGGTTTTAGATTATAAGTCATATCCGAATGCCAATGCTGATTCACATCCACTCGTTTCCCATGATTTTTTAGTTCAATCAAGGTCGGATAGTCTTTCATAGCCGCATACGGATGAGCGACGAGNTCACCCCAATACTCAGCAAATTTAATCTGCTCTTCAGGCGTAAGTANCTGNCCAGGAAATACCAGCATATGGTATTCACAAAATAACTCATTGATTTGNTGAAAACTCGAGCNGTCTACCTCTCGAACGTCGATCCCANTGACGATAGCCCCGAGTGGCTCAGCTAACCGTTTCACNTCCATAGTCACTCCCTTAACACCCAAAATTCTGATTNGTACAGCCTAAGCNACCACNNGTCAGCAAATGAATTTGAAATCGTACTNNTTCTTTGCTGGTAATATACCCCAACTCTATAGTGACACTCACGACAACATGAAAACCTACGAGTATAAAGAATTAGATGCCGTTGATCTTGCTAACCTGATCAATGATAAACAGGTGACTCCTGCTGAGCTAATGGCCCTAGCCCAAGAACTGACTGACCTTAAGAATGAGCCTGTCAATGCGATTGTGCAAACCTTCTGGGAACTGGCCGATCAACAACTGAACGACCTAGCCGAAGGGCCCTTCGCAGGTATTCCGTTTGTGATCAAAAATCTTAATCAACAATTGTCTGGGACCGTAACCACTAATAGTTCAAGGCTATTTCTAAACGAATCCTCTGATCAAGACACGACATTGGTCACTCGTTACAAATCCGCAGGCCTAGCAATATTTGGTAAAACCAACACACCCGAATTTGGATTAGCGACCACGACCGAGCCTCAACTTCACGGTCCTACAAAAAACCCCTGGAATCTTCTTTATTCACCCGGTGGGTCCAGCGGTGGAGCTGCTGCTGCTGTTGCCAGCGGCATCGTCCCAATGGCTAATGCTTCCGATGGAGGAGGTTCGATACGAATCCCAGCCAGCTGTTGTGGACTTTTTGGACTCAAACCAACGCGAGGACGTGTTCCGATTGGGCCTTTTGCGATGGAAGGATGGGGAGGGCTCTCTACCTCGCATGCGATAACGAAAACTGTCAGAGACTCCGCCTTACTTCTCGACTGTACTCAAGGCCCCGAACCCGGCAGCCCTTATCACGCGCCAAACCTCGACTCTTCATTTTTCGAAACCCATGCTATTGAACCCGGGAAATGTCGCATTGCTCTGTGCGTTCACACCTTCAATGGAGCCGCTCACGACCCTGAGGTCGTTGAAATAACAAGAAAGGCAGCGAAAAACCTCGAAGATCTTGGCCACACGATCGAGGAAACAAAATTACCGATAAACCAAGAATTGGTCCGTTCTGCCCATGGGATTATCGCCGTCTGTCATATCGGCTCAACAGTGGAAAAAATGGCAAAAAAACTTGATTTAGTAATCACCGAGGAACACCTTGAGAGGGTAACCTGGAACAATTACCTAAGTGCGCAAGAAATATCTGGACCAGACTATGCAGGCGCTGTGGGAGATATTCATCAAATGGGCAGAATCGTTTCCGAATTTTTCAAAGACTTTGATCTAATTCTTTCCCCTAGTCTCGCATGTGCCCCACCAAAAATCGGAGCCCTTGATACCATGAGCGAAGACACAGACAGCTATCTGAGCTTACTGTATCAAATGATCGGGTATACATCCTTGTTTAACGACACAGGTCACCCTGCCTGCAGTTTACCCTTGGGATTAAATTCAGAAGGATTACCGATCGGCTCCCAACTGGTGGCCAGCTTCGGAAATGAAAAACTGTTGTTCCAAATCGCAAGCCAAGTTGAAAGGGCTGGTTACTTTCAGCCGATCCTGCCTCTTACGGACTAGCAGCATCTCCTTAAGATGAAACGAATAGCAGCGAACCAGATCAGACGCAATCTTTTTTGCCGGATACTAAAAACAATTTCTCAAGAGAGATAACGCTCATTGTCTTCTCCTACCTTTCGAGGTGGCCTTTCTGGTAACAAGCTATCGCCGTTTAATCGAAAACCAATAGCAGGTAACCGGGTAGCGATCTGAGCATCGCCCACTTTCAGCTCACCCAGTAACGACCTGGCTTCCGGCTGTCCTTCAGACATGACCTCTTTGAGCGTTCGTACCCTGCTAGACGGCACTCCAGCTTGATCGAGCATAACTTCCCAATCCTGGGCGGATTTAGTCAAGAATACGGCTATCAACTCCTCTCGCAGCGTTTCCTGATTTTCTGCACGGACCATCGGGCTGTTCCACCGAGGGTCGGCAACCCACTCCTCGTGTCCCAGCACCCTGCAAAGATCTTTGAACTGTCGCTCATTGTTAGCGGCAAGCATAATTAGTCCTCCGTCTCGAGTTTCAAAACACCCCGACGAAGGCGCTCGACTTGCTGCCTCGTTACCCAGCTTGGGAATCTCGACACCCGTATTGGCAGTTGTCACGACATTGTTGGCCATTAGATTAAGCGCTGTGTCCAGCATAGCAACATCAACAATTTGGTGTTTATCAGTGCGGTCGCGCTCTCTTAGTGCAGCCATCACCGCAAAGGCCGCATTCAAACCGGTTGCGTAATCGATATAAGGAGCGCCCACTTTGATTGGCCCCGATTCTTCCGGACCAGTGGTCGACATAATCCCGCTCATTGCTTGTACGACGTGGTCGTATGCTGGCCGATGTCCAATCGGACCCTCCCCTCCATAAGCTGATATAGAACAGTAAATAATCCTTGGATTAGCAGCTACCACCGCTTCTTCAGACAACCCCAGTCGATCTGCAACTCCGGGACGATAGTTCTGGACAAATATGTCGGCGCCAGCAATCAAGTCCAATATTTTNGAAATGATATCCGGATTTTTTAGGTCTGCTTCCACGCAATCTTTGTCCGAATTCTGAGTACAAAAGGCGAGCCCAAGCTTCTCTTTAGACAATTCCTGAGATCCACCCCCAAAGCGTGTTAGTTCGCCACCTGGAGGTTCGATTTTGATTATCTTTGCGCCGAGTAAGGCCAACTGATAAGTACAATAGGGACCAGCTAATACTTGAGTAAGATCAATCACCTTAATACCTTCGAGAGGTTTTGGTCGAGTCATTTATAAATCTCCAGAAAAGCAAACACCTGACATTCTAAGCCTTCGACTGCTAACTTAAATAAAAGTTTGAGCGCGACGCACTGAGTGTTTCTTATAAGCTACGCGTATTCGTTTCTTTCAGAAGAAAAATAGAAACCCAAGTAACCAAAGAGGCTAAAGCAATGTATATCGAAATACCTATAGTCTCGCCGGTAGAGGCGAGAATGGCTGTCGCGACGATGGGAGCGGCACCACCACCAACTATAGCTCCCAACTGATAACCCAAAGAGGCTCCAGAATATCTGACTTCTGTTGCAAAAAGTTCTGCCAGCATTGCTGCCTGAGGTCCATACATCATCGAAATAATGATCTGAGCGACACCGAGNCCTAAAACAATCAACGGAATGGAACCAGTATCCATTAAGGGGAACACCACAAATGACCAGCCCGCCATCAAAATAGCGCCAGCCATGTATATTTTTCTTCTGCCTATTCGATCCGATAAATGGGAAAAATAAAAAACACCTGGTATCTGCATGGCTGAAGAAACTAAAACAGCTAATAGCATCTCCGTTTCACTTAAGCCCACTCCCCCATAGTCCGTTCCATANGCAATAGCGAAGGTTACAAAAATATAAAAACTGACCTGAACTGCGAGAAAAGCCCCTGCAGCCAATAGGATTTCTCTTGGATACTGTTTTACCACTCTTATCACTGGCGATTTTTGCACTTCTTGCTTGCTTTCCCTAGCTGACGAACTAAGGCGCCGAAAGACTTCCGTGTCTTCGATTGTAAGTTGTATGTAGAGACTAAGCGCTATTAGAACGATGCTCGCGACAAAGGGTAGCCTCCACCCCCATGACATAAAGTCTTGCTCGCTCATCGATGTCGAAACAGCGATAAAAGCTAAATTAGCCAAGACCAGACCTGTTGGTGCTCCTGCCTGGGCAAACGCGCCGTAAAATCCTCTGCGATTGGCAGGCGCATTCTCTGTTACGAGAAGCATCGCTCCTCCCCACTGTCCTCCTACCGCTAATCCTTGGATAAATCGGAAAAAAACCAGCAACAAGGGAGCCAGGAATCCGATCTGCGAGTAAGTTGGTAAAAGACCAATAAGGGTGGTGGACGCACCCATTAATGTTAAAGCAATAATCAGTGCCTTCTTTCTACCAAAGCGATCCCCGTAATGCCCAAAGATAACACCTCCAAGTGGTCGCGCCAGGAACCCGACTGCGAATGTACTGAAAGAAGCTATCAAGCTAACGTAACGAGGCATATCTTCGGAAAAAAAGAGCACTGGAAACACCAGTGCCGCAGCAGTTCCATATANAAAAAAGTCGAACCACTCAATGCTGGTGCCAGCAAGCGATGTTAGCGCAAGCTTGCGCATCTCTGCTTCAGACTGAACCGTCAACTCACTCGACTCAAGATCTTTTTAGCACCTATTTCAAGTGTTTCTAGAGTGACGCTTTCACATCGACTGATTCCAAACGCTTCGAAATCAATCGTTCAGTTAACCAAAACAAACAAGTAAATAGTAGGGTGCTGACCAGGAGCCTGAAATCAAAAGGCCACGCACTGACGTATACCTCAAACAAAGGTCTCGCTGGGATCGAATTAAGGTAAACTCCAAAATTCACTATTAAATGCCAAATCAGCACACCCATAATCGCTTTCAAACCTAGCGATANGCTAAGTATGTGNGCCAANGCACCTATCAGTAACAATGAACNATAGGTGTANACCATCGTCGAATGGAAACCAAGCAGCAGATCCGTCAAAAATAAAACAATGACGGGAAGAAAGGCATAANGAACACCTTTGCTTATTATNGGGAGAAAAATCGCACCCGCGATAATCGGAGTGAAATTAGGCGGTAATCCCACCAGCCTGGTTAAACCAACCAGAAAACAGACAAAGACAAGACCGAAAAGCCAATTCGGTCTTTGCGATTGTTCTTCGGGGGCTATTTCCATCATATAGCTTCCATACCTACCNTTAACGACCGTTGAATACGGGTTCTTTTTTCTCAACGAAGGCTTTAGTCGCATTTCGGTGATCTTCGGTTTGCCCGCAATGAACGTGGTGGGTTGCCTCTAGATCAAGACAATCATCCACATCGCCCGAGGAAATTGCACGAGCGAAATTCTCTTTCATGTATCTGTAAGCAACAGTCGGACCAGTTGCAAGCCTATTGGCAATTTCACTTGTTTTTGAAGCAAGCTCTTCTGGCTCGCAAACCCAATTCGTTAACCCCAATCTTAATGCCTCTTCGGAACTCACTCTGTCAGACAGAAAATACAACTCTCGCGCCTTTGCGGTTCCGACCAGCTGAGACATAAAAAAGGTGCCCCCATAGTCTCCAGAAAATCCAACGCGACCAAAAGCTGTAGTCATAATAGCGTTGGAAGACATAATCCTCAGATCACAGGCTAGCGCCAGAGAAAGCCCAGCACCCGCAGCCGCTCCTGGTAACGCTGCGATTGTCGGTTTTGGCATACCGAATAATTTTCCAGCTGTTGCGCGCTGATTTACTCTCTGCCGATGAATGGCACCATCAATAGTGTTGTTACCCACCGTTCCATCGCCACTGGCAGCCATACCTTTGACATCGCCTCCCGCACAAAAACCTTTACCCGCACCAGTAAGCACGATGCATCTAACTTCCGGGTTTAGCTCCGCGCTAGCAAGCTGTTCCGACATGGCAGCCGTCATCTCTCCNGACATCGCATTTCTTGCTTCAGGTCGATTCATCGTCAGGGTCAACACCCCAGAATCTAACTCCCCCAAAAGATCATCCGTCCCCGTATTCACTGTTTCAGCCATGGAATCCCCCAAATAATATAGTTACTGATTTAATCTTAAGCCAACAATGGCAACATATTAACTTATTTTACCCGATCACACCTTTGCCTTTCATCGATTCAATCTGGTGCTCTTCATAACCCAGCTCCCTAAGGATTTCGGAACCATGCTCTCCTAAACCAGGGGCTCTCTTGGGTCCAACCTGTTCGACACTGGATACTTTAATCGGGTGATTAATCACTAAACCTGTCTCCATACTCTCATCGTCAGGCACAACTGCCATTTTATTTTCCAGAACCTGCTGATCATCCTTAGTTTCTTCGACAAGACCCACTAAATTGACAGGCAATTCAAACTCCTCGAATAGATCCAACCAGTCACGAGCATCTTTAGNGATGATGATCTTTTGAATTGTCTCGCTNAGCAGNGCACGGTTTTCAAACATTAATTCAGGAGTAGAGAAGCGCTCNTCNGCNANTAAATGAAGAGCATCCAAAGCAGTCAACAAAATAGACAACAATTCTTCATTTCGAATCATGTTGAATTGTAACCAACGACCGTCTTGGGTTTGGTAAGGGCACATCATCGCTGAATAATCCCTACTACGACTCCGAAAATTAACGGAGTCGCCTCCAGCCATAACACCCTGCGCTATCCCGGAAACCGACCAGAGCCCATTGGCCAATAACGAGGTATGTACCATACCTCCTTCACCGGTTCGCTCGCGGTGCAAAAGTGCTGTCATTATTCCGGCATAAAGTGCCACTCCGGTAGGATGATCCCCCATACCGGGGAGCCCCTGGGTTGGCCGGGTATCTGGGGCTCTCATCAAATCCATCAAACCGCTTCGCGCCCAATAGGCCAATTGGTCAAACCCCTTTCGATCTCTCTCCGGTCCTTTTTCGCCATAGGCGGTAAGAGAAGCATAAATCATCGACTCATTGAGAGGACGCAAAACCTCGTACGTTAGACCAAGGCTCTCTCTTACACCGTAGGGTTGGTTAGTGATAAACACATCACAGCCCTCCACGAGCTTACGGAGCACTTCGATCCCTTGCTCTGACTTTAGATCCAATGCGATGCTTCTTTTNTTNCGACCGTCCANTTCCCAGAACCAGTTAGAGTCGGTTTCAAANCCACTAATACCNGCAAGCATCCTAAGCATATCGCCCTCGCCAGGCTGCTCAATCTTNACTACATCNGCCCCAAAATCGGCCAGCATCATAGCTGCAGCAGGCGCAGCGATCACCGTCGCACAGTCGACCACCTTGAGGCCAGACAATAAGTAATCTTTCACCTTAAGCTCACAGCTTGCCGTCAGAAAATTTTGGCTCTTCCCACCAAGGGAAAAAATCGGGCAAATCAGTACTCACTTTACCTGGAAAATCAGGATCCCTTTTCTCCAAAAACGCGTTGATGCCCTCTTTCGCATCTGGTGAAGTTGCTAACGCGTTGATCCCAGCCGTATCTACCCAATGAGCGTTGATCGGATCAGGGGCTCCTAGCATTCGCCACATCATGTGTCTGAGGACTGCATTAGAGACTTTGGAACTTCCCTGAACAAATTCCTTGGCGAGAGATCTAGCAGCAGGCAGCAGATCTTCTTTTTCATGTACGCTGCGAATAAGACCTGCCTCAAGCGCTTCCTCAGCTCTAAAAATTCTAGCCGAATAGCACCACTCTAAAGCCTTACTAATTCCGACCAACCTGGGCAGGAACCATGAGGAGCAACCTTCTGGGACTATCCCTCTGGCCGAAAAAACGAAGCCCATCTTTGCTCCTTTGACCGCAATCCTAACGTCTGCAGCCAAAGTAAAGGTCATTCCGACTCCAACCGCTGGTCCATTAAAAGCCACAATGACCGGCTTTAGACTCCTAAAAAGTCGACGAGACAATTCGCCCCCGCCGTCCCCTACCTCTTTGCCCTCAAGCGCTTCTTCATGACCTTCCCAGGTTGAATCCCCTTTCGATAAATCCTGGCCAGCACAAAATCCTCTGCCTGCGCCGGTTATAATCACGGCGTGAACATCATCATCGGCATCGGCTCTATCAAAAGCTTCGGTAATATCGCGAAGCATACCCCCGCTGAACGCATTTAGGATTTCCGGGCGATTCAAAGTAATCGTTAAAATCCCGTCCTCTACTTCATACAAAATGTTTTCAAAGCTCACGGCCACCTCCCATCAAATCGATTATTCATGCTTTCGCAATTTAGCTTAGGCAAAATCCAGTTAAAGACAAGCTACTATCACAGCTTTTTACTTTTCCTAAGTCTCACGATAGTACATCATGGAAGCGGGGAGAGAGCTGAGCTTGCTATTGCTAATCATATAAAACGTTTTTGTGGCTCACCTATTGAACGTAAATAAGACTGGGTATTGTTAATGAACCTTAGCGTTAACGAAGATCCTTTGGGCTCCGAAAAGAGCTCAATCAAAGGAATGTTCGCATCCTTATTTTTTAGGGACTTTCGCTTAATCTGGTTTAGTGGCATTGCAGGCCTGTTCGCTATGAACATGCAAATCATGGCCCGAGGCTGGCTAATCTATGACATCACCGGTTCCGCCATGGATCTAACGTGGGTGATGCTTTCTTTCATGGCTCCTTCCCTGTTTTTTTCCCTGCTCGGCGGTGTTATCGCTGACCGACTAAAAAAGAAACCCATTATCATTATTTCTGGTTCACTCAATACCGTTGCGACGATCACCTTTGCATGGATTGTCTATCATGGACAAATCACTTTCGCCCATTTCATTTACTTCGGACTTTTTAACGGCACGGTTCTGGCCTTGAGCATGCCCGCAAGAGCCTCAGCCACTCCCGAAATTGTAGGAAAAGCCCACATAGTAAACGCGACTGCACTACAAAGTGCCACCTTTAACCTCTCGCGAATTGCAGGACCAGCTCTCGCCGGTTTGGTTATTCGGCTCGCTTCAGGGGGCGATACCTCGTCCCACGAGGGGGTCGGCATTGTCTTTTTTGTGGTTGCCGCCTTGTACGGAATCTCAGTATTAATGACAATGCTAATGGAGTATCAAGGTAAACCTCATCAGGAAAGCAAAAGCCCCTTACGGGATACTGTTGAAGCTTTTGTTTTTCTAAAAGAAGAAAAAACCTTATTCGGTCTTCTTGTGCTGGGATTTGTGCCGCTAACCTTCGGGTTTTCAGTTACCTTTCTGGCTCCTGTCTTTAATCAAGAAGCATTGGCAGGCAATGCTTCAACTTTGAGCTTGCTGTTATCTGCAACAGGAATTGGAGCGCTAGCTGGCTCACTCATTCTGGCTAGACTTGGGAAAATTGAAGAAAAAGGCAAGCTGATGTTCAGAACAGGCTACCTTTGGGCCTTATCCATCTGCCTATTTTCCACCGCGCAGACTATTGAGACCGCGCTGATCCTGATATCACTAACAGGGCTTTTCGGGGCAATCATTGGTTCGTTGAATATGGGACTAACACAGCTTCTAGTCCCTGATCATATCCGGGGCCGGGTGATGTCTATCATGATGATGACACACAGTTTTATGCCTATAGGCCTTATACCCATCAGCTCAATCGCAGAAAGTTATGGGATTACTTTAGCAATCATGCTGTCCGGCACTCTTGTAGGCCTTAGCCTGCTTGCAATTCGTCTTTGGTTACCAGAGCTCAATTCGATTAAAGACAATTTTGACTCACAGCCAGCAAGCAATCTCTCTAATGCCGATAAGTCAAACAACTTCTAATTATCGATCAATCGATAATCACTGTAATTTGCAAATAAGTGCTCGTCAGCCACATCTATCCCACCAACTGCTATGTGTATACGAAATTCGAAGTCCGTAGGAACTGTTCGGCCGTCGACCGCCGGCTGAAACTCGTAGTGCATAATGAACTCCTTCATCTTGGTAACGAAATTTGCTTTGAAAGGCTTTTGAGTTCGAACGTCCATCCATTCCAGGTAGTTTCCCTGCTTATTAATAGCCAGTTGTCCTTGCATCTTGCGCATCATCTTTTGATCCTCTCCCGTCGGCGTGAACAAGAACAGCCAACGCTCATTTTGATCCTCGAGTAGCTCTAAGCTACCAGGCTGCACCATGGTTTTAACACCTAGAGGAGATCTTTCAGGATATTTCTTGAGGTCTTCCGTTTGCTTGAGTTTATCCTTCGCGTACTGCTCCTTTTCCTTATCAGAAGGCTCTTTACCGTCTGAACTTAATAGAACCCATGGCGCATTGACTCGGCTCGGGTCATAGTCTCCAACCACGTTCAAACCCTTCCTGGTAACCTGCTCCCTGAAAGCGAAGTGATCAACGTAGTCATCGTGAATTTTGTTCAATGCTTCTTGTAAAATAGACTGAAAATCCGGCTCTTCGGCAGCAGATTTTGCATCATTCACAGAGACCGACAAGCCTAATAGCAGGCAAGATAAAGCAACAAACCTTTGTCCGACCATTTTAATATTGACCATACCGCTTCTCCGTTTTCCTACTGATTCAAAACAAGAAAAATTGTATAAAATTCCACTTTCCGATTCCTCTCGCACCCTATTGATTAACAAGTTAGTCTTGTTTCTTTTTTTGAAGAATACACAAATGAACTACGAATGCTTTGAGGTCACCATAGAAGACAGTGTCGCTCACATCAAATTAAACAGACCCGAAAAAAGAAACAGCATGAATCCTGCTTTTTGGCGCGAACTACCAGAGATCATCGAAGACATCGATGAAAACGTAAAGGCTCGAGCTATTGTTATATCCTCAACAGGACCGCATTTTTCGGCAGGGATGGACCTTGCTGCATTCTCCTCAAAGGAACCGAAGACTGACAAAGAAGCTAGAGATATGAAAATTCGTCATGGAGCTAGCTTTTATCGGAGCGCTCTTAATACCCAGCATACTTTCAATTCGATTGAAAACTGTCGAATTCCTGTGCTCGCTGCCATACAGGGCGGATGCATTGGTGGCGGTCTCGACATGATCACAGCTTGTGATATGCGCTATGCATCCGAGGACGCGTTTTTCACTATCTTTGAAGTCAATATCGGCATGACAGCAGATGTCGGGACATTCCCAAGACTGGTCAGACAAATTCCCGAGGGGATGGTTCGAGAACTCGCCTATACCGGAAGGAATATGATGGCAAAAGAAGCCAAGGAGGTAGGTCTAATAAATCAGGTATACCCTGATCAGGCCTCGATGATTGAGGATGTCATGCGCATCGCCAAGGAAATCGCATCTAAACCACCATTGGCCGTTTACGGGTGCAAAAGGATGATCAACTACTCTCATGACCACTCGACCGCAGACTCTTTAGACTATATTGCCATCTGGAATGCCTCTATGATGCAAATACCAGAAATGCAAGAGGCAATGCAAGCAAACTCAGAAAAACGACAGGGTGAGTTTGTGGAATTACCTCCTCTGAAAAAAAATAGCTCCATACCTTAAGAGAACAAGTCGTTCCTTAATAAGGCCTGACGAGAATTCTGATTTGAGCTTTCTTGTGGCAGAATCTGGGCGCTAATTACATTTCTTTAAGGGAGGGGAAATGACTATACAGTTGAGACAAATCTGTCTTGTCGCGCGAAAACTTGAACCCGTGATCCAAGACTTAACAGCCATNCTNGGAATTAATCGATGCTTCGTTGATCCTGGGGTCGGTGTTTTTGGNCTGGAAAATACNCTCATGCCAATTGGCAGAAACTTTCTAGAAGTTGTGGCACCGATCGAGGAAAANACTGCCGGCGGAAGATACCTTGACCGCCGAAACGGCGACGGTGGCTATATGGTGATCACCCAGGCAGATAGTCTAAAGAGTCAACAACAGGTGCGACAAAATGCTCTGGATAATGGAGTACGTGTTGCCCATGAAACNGTCAGAGAGGACTGGAACCTTTGCCAGTTACATCCGGGAGACCTCAAGGCCGCNTTCTTCGAAATTGAGTCGGACTCACANAACGATTTTCAGGGTCACTGGCATCCGGTGGGAGGCNTNGGCTGGGAAGACAAGNTTAAACAAGATATTACCGTCGACTACTTAGGTGTCGAACTTCAAAGCCCAGATCCTCTCGAACTCGCTGAGCTCTGGGGAAAGGTCGCAGGTCTCAACATTGCGAGAAACGGGGCGGAATTTAGTATGGACTTTAACAACGCCACTATTCGATTTGTCGAAGCTGAGGACGGGAGAGGACCTGGATTAGGTGGACTGGATATTGCCGTTGCAAATAGAGATCACATCTTGAGTGAAGCAGAGAATCGAGACTGCTTCGTGAATGAAGACCGAGTCGACATTTGCGGAACCCGCTGGTATTTACACGACCACTAAATGATCTNCAGTCTCGACGACTATTCGTCGAGACTGTCCTAAGTCATTTCGCCGACGTCTTCACCATGCTCTCGCGCACGTTCAAGCCTAGTGGATTCATCCTTGGGCAAGTTCTTCCAAGCCAGGAACAAAAACACGAGGGTTAGAGCAAAAATCGACATTGAAGTCATAATCGCGCTGCGAAGCGCTTCAGCAGACTCCATTCCTCCTGCAGCATAGACATCTGACAGTTGTCCCATTACATAGGGCCCCATTGCAAGGCCAATCATCGTGTTGATCAATATGTAATAAGCTCCTGCTACTGCTCTCATTCGAGGCATGACTAGGTCTGTTGCGGTTGAAGGNGGAATTCCTGGCCAACANGCGCTGAACAAGTGATGCGCAAAATTCAGGAAAAAAGCCATCATCAGGCTTTCTGTATAGATCATCCATATTACCAAGGGCGCAGTCCCGACAACGGCAACCAAGCCTACNAGNAGNCTCCCNGCTGGATGTTTCTGCTTGAGCCAATCACCTAAGATGCCGCCAAAGGTCACTCCTAATAGCCCTCCCACAGCGCTACCTAGGCCAATATACATACCTACTTCAGTTGCGGTGACATCGTGCACCCTCAGCAACAGTGGGGCTGTCCAAAATCCCACTCCGTAAGTCACAAAAGATATCGAAGGAAAAGCGATCATCGTGTAGACCATCGCTTTTGATTTGAAAATCATATGATAGGTAGCAGGATCTCGAGCTTTTAGCGATTGTGCCCAGGANAAAACCACGTAGACTCCNACCCCCAGCGCCAGCCACTGAGGCACATTATCAGTCAAAATAACCAAGCCCCAACTGACCAGTAAGATCACCGCGGCGGCAAGAAGGTTAATAGGAATCGATGCNCCATCACGCTTCAACCCAATCAAATTGAATATCGGCATCATGGCTGCAGTTTCCGTCATCAAAACAGAAAACGGTTTCGGGTGTTTCTCAGTGACCAGGCCTTCGCTNATTCCTCTCACAGGCTCCTTCAACGTGCGAACCCACAGAGCCATCAAAATCCCAGGAATACCCACCGCTAAAAACGCAGCTTGCCAGCCCTTCAACCCTAAAGGCGCTTCGCCGACAGGAAACGAGTCGTTCCAGGTTTCCATGATAAAGCCACCCAGAAACAACCCAATCCCTCCGCCGATATAGACGCCCGAAGAATAGATGGCGATTACGGTCGCCCGCACTTTGGGTGAGTAGTAATCGGACAACATGGAATAAGCTGCTGGCGACGCACTCGCTTCACCTATGCCCACACCTATTCGAAAGGTCGCCAGCATCGCAAAGGATTTTGCAAATCCTGACAGGGCGGTCATCGCACTCCAAAACATCAGACCTAAAGAAATTAGACTTCTTCGAACCCAAACATCTGCGAATCGAGCCAAAGGAATACCAAACACCGCGTAAAAAACAGCGAAGACAGTGCCGTAAAGAAAACCCATTTCTGCATCAGAAATCCCCAGATCGCTCTGAATATCCTGACTAAGGATCGACAATATCTGTCGATCAATGAAGTTAAATACATAAACAATTATCAGCACAAAAAGTACATAATGAGCGTACGCACCACCCACTTTAGGCGACTGATCGTCTATCTTTTCTTGTTCCTCGCTCACTTCAAATACCCCTTTCCTATGCCTCAGGAATACTCACTGGTTTATGCTATTTGCGCAACCCCAAATAAATACGGCAAACTGCTAGGATGTTATCTCCAGACCAAATCCATCAGTACCACGAGCAAGGCTACGTCATACCTGATTATCGCTTGTCAGATGACACCATCGAAGAAATCAAAATCGCTCATAAGCGCTTGATTGCAAAGTCTCCGCAATTTTCAGATTATTGCGGCGCTCTACTCATTGAAGATTTGAGCTTTTTGAACTACGCGAGAGATCAAAACATACTCGACATGGTCAGCCAGCTAATTGGTCCCGATATCGCGCTCTGGAATTCAAGTTTTTTTGCCAAGCCCGCCAAAATCGGAACACGCACTCCCTGGCATCAAGATGGTGAATATTGGCCTATAACCCCGCTCGCAACCTGCACAGTCTGGATTGCACTGGACGATGCAACTATTAGCAATGGATGCCTCAAATTTCTCCCTGGCAGTCACAAAGACAAGCGCCTCGAGAGCCACCATTTAAATAATTCTGACGACATCGCTCTGCCTCTAGAATTAGATCATCACCATATTGATGAATCAAAGGCTGAGGCTATAGAACTAGAAGCAGGTCAAATCTCACTACACGATGTGTTCTTGATGCATGCTTCAGAAGCTAATCGATCAAACCAACCCAGAAGAGGCATGACGCTTCGTTACATGCCCACTTCCTCTGTTTACAGGAGAGATCTCAATAAAAGCCCTCAGGACACAAAAAGACCTGTCTTTTTAATCAGAGGCATCGATCAGTCTGGTGAAAACGACTTTGCCCTTCGTTAACCCTCCGCCGTAACCGGGTCAATCATTTTGGTGATCTCGGTGACCTGCGACGCAGGAAAGCCACTGCGCTCAGCATGTTCTTGAATAAGCGACTCATTGTCGGCGATGTAAATACAAAAGGTTTTATCTGCAACGACATAAGACTGTTCCCATTGTATATGTTTGTTCTCGGCTTGCATGGCAGATAACACACCGTTTGATTGAGCCGAAGCGGCTCTGAGAGCTTCTCTATCTGAAGATCCAATTTCGGGTATTTCCCTCTCGATCATATACCTAGGCATAGCTTCCTCCTTTTAAAATCCATAACATATTAATTTCCATCCGATTAATCGAATTGGTTCTCTCCGCTCAATCGGAAAAGCAGAGATTTACTTCACTGAACAACGATAGGAGCTTGCTTCATCNGGATCTCCTCTTCCCTTATATCTAGCTAGCTTGGGATAGACGCATAAGGGTCTCGTGAAACCGCCAGCCGTCGCNGTGCTGGCTGGAATAACCTCCGGTTCTACATTCTTTTCAGTCCAATCCACAATCGGGTCCACATAATCAGCCACCCAGGCTCCTGGTCCCAATGCGCAATGAACCATTCCAGGCACCATGAACATCCTNAAAAAGTCACGGGTCTCTTTTTGCCCACCATTAGCTTCTTCAACCTCGGCCAAGTAATCAAACGCTCGACCTGGACGTAAAGGGAAATCATTCCAACCTTGGTACATCAAGATCTTGCCTCCGCGAGCTTTGAATTCNCTCAAGTCTGCGGTATCAACATCCATAAAACTGATTTCTTCGAGCTGAGCATAATCGTTGGCTGGATCAAATTTCTCAATATCAAAATCAACCANACGTCTCATCAGTATGGCCAGGAACGAGCTCAAACTCTCATTCAGAGATTCAGAGCCATCACTCACCATGGCATTGGGGAACATCCACATGGCCCAGTCGCCGGCCGCTTCGGCTCCGGGCATCACACCAGGCGACACCAAGTTACCCTCGGAATCCTCGAGCCCCTTATATAGATGCTCAGCCGTCTNTATCTGATCGACAGTTAAACAATCATCTCTAGCATCACGCTGGCAAGCTAATTTATTCAAATCGAGTACATCCAAGCTGCACAGTCTAGGGTCGTTAATCACGCCATCTTCTACCCCATCGAGCAAATCACACGCGGCCGAGGAGTTTTTATCCAATAGTTNCAAAGATGCCTCAGTCAAAGGCCCTTCCGATTGTTTTTTGGCTGCAGCTATAGCCCATGGCATGAACTCCTNGAACCGGAAAACGGGGGCGCCGGCAATAATTCCGTCATAGTCTTCCGGGAATCGGGTCGCTTCCAACAAGGCCGCTCGACCTCCATTAGAGCAACCCTTTAAGTATGAATAGTCTATCTCTCTGTCGTAGTAACTCTCGATCGCTGCTTTCGCAAATTGGGTTGCTAAATGTACACCTCGATACGCATAGTCCAGCAATGCTTCCGGTTGATAGGCATAATCGAAACTCATGCCCTCATGCCCGGTGTCGGTTGAGGCCATTGCGAAACCTCTCGCTAGAAGGCTGGTTATATCTCCGATACTACCCGCTCCGCCTCCGACAGTAGAAAACATCATCCGGCCATTCCAATTTTCTACCGGCATTGTGACTTCAACCTGAATTGCTCGATTAATCACAGCCCTCACTTTACAGTGTTCAGGTATCGCATCCGCTTTTGGAATAACTTTTCCTGTTTCCACCGCATAAGCCAAGTCAGTCAAGCGATACAGATCTCGGCAATCTTTCTCGGTTTGCGAGTAGGCCCATGGACAAAATGCCATACCCAAACCAACTACCAAAGTGATAAAACGCATTGCACTCTCCCGTCGAAACAAAGCATCATTAAGGCACAATAATTCTATTTAGGAAACAGCATGTCTATACTTGAGAGAGCGAAGAAAGTATCGACATGCGCTAACTCTTTCGTCAAAGAAAATGAAAGCCTAGGAAGACTGCACGACGACGTAGTCAAGGCGATGCAGCAATCCGAACTACCCCAAATGTTAAAACCAGGCTCCAATTATTCGATCAAGGAATTCATTGAAGTTTGCGGAATACTTGGCGAAGGGTGCATGTCCGCCGGTTGGTGTAATTTCGTCTGGGGAATGCACAACTACCTCATCGGGCTTTATCCAAAAAAAATTCAATCCGAAGTCTGGAGTAATCCCAAGACGCTGGTTTCAGCTTCACTTAACCCACAGGGAACCTGCGATCTCGACGAAAACACGACGTCGGCCAAGATAGATGGGCATTGGACTTTTAACTCGGGTTGCGACCACGCAGACTGGTTACTCCTAGGGTGCAAAAAACAAGAAGGTGAACCTGTCCTAGCCCTACTTCATAAATCAGAATACCTAATTGACGAAGACTCATGGGACGTTCTGGGCCTAAAAGGAACAGGCTCAAAAGACGCGAAAGTTGATCAAATAAGCATTTCGACAGACAGAATATTACCCTTCTCTCAAGTGATTAATCCTCTCGCTGCTTTATTGACTTTGGTGATTGTCGGGCCCGTTATTGGCGGAGCNCAGTCATCGGTAAACACTTTCGCGTCAACCTTAAAGAAAAAACAACNNCAAATAGAGAAAGACCCTTTCCTTAATATTGAATCACTNTATCTAAAGCTTGCCGAAGCAAGCGCAGAAGTCGANGCNGCGAGAAGNATAGTCGTGGCTGCNGCCGNCCTATTNGATACCAATCCTACTCCGGACAAACGAACGACCTCTAAAATATCTCGAGATACTGCATTTGCGGCCAAGCTCTGTAATGCCGCAACCAGACGATTATTCGAGTCATCCGGAGGTAGCGCACTGCATCAGAAAAATACGATGCAAAGAATCTTTCGAGACGTTTCCGCAGGCTGCAACCATGCTCAACTATCCTGGGAGAGGCTGGCGGCAGCTCATGGAAGGCAACTCCTTGAGGATGCATTGTAAAAACCTTTAATTATTTCCGAAGTACAAGAATCACTAAAAGGAGCAATTTTGAATACTGGAGTACTGTTTAACACCGACCGACTCTCTGCTCAGGAGCTGTGTGAATACGCTGCATCTTTAGAAGAGCTTGGAATCGAGTCTCTTTGGCTTCCGGAACTTTTTACTCGAGACCCCTTCGCCACCGCCGGATTTTTANTGTCTCANACCAAAACCCTAAAAATCGGAACCGGCATTGCCAACATCTACGTACGAGATGCTACTGCGACCATTTCGTCGGCAAGCTCGCTTAGCGAATTGTCGGACGGTCGTTTTGTATTAGGCCTGGGCGTGAGCAATGCTGGCCTCAATCAAGCGAGAGGACACCAGTGGGAAAAACCTCTCGGCAAACTAAGTAGGTACTTGGACGACATGAAGCAGGTCAAACTCACCTGCCCGCAGATTGAGACCCCCATCAGTGTCGCAGCACATGGTCCAAAAATGTTGGAGATCGCTGCACAAAAAGCCGATGGTGCTAACACCTATTTGATGCCCAAAGAACACGTGAGTTTCGCCAGAAATATTTTAGGCGAAGGGCCATCGTTGAACACAATGCTATTCTGCTTGCTTGATGAGGACCCCGCTTCTGCCAGAGCCACAGCGCGTAAAGCTATCGCTTATTACGTCAACCTCGATTATTACCAGAGAGCGTGGAAACAGTTTGGGTTTACCGACTCAGACTTCAAAGAAGGAGGCAGCGACCGGTTAATTGATTCAGTCGTTTGTTGGGGCTCAGATGATCAAATATTCGATCGCATTACAAAACAATTCAGTTTAGGTGCCTCAAGAGTCGTTGTGATCCCTATAGGCTCAAAAAATAAGGGGCACCCAGATTGGGATCTCCTAAAGAAACTGAAATCGGGTAGTAATCACTAGAATTTTTGGTTGATTTCCCAACGCTTACATCCATAATCGGAAATAGTCGAACAACATAAAAGGAGGTGATCAGTGATATCTATTGCAAATTTTGAGGGTCAACTCTCGTAGGTGATCCTACAAATTAGCAGAAAGGCCGTCTAGTACGGCCTTTTTTGTTATTGAACCCTACTAAGATCCTCTGAAACAGTCACTATTGTTTTACCAAAGTTTCCGCCTGTTAACATGGCTGCAAAAGCCTCAGGCGCAGATTCAAGCCCTTCCCATCGGTCTTCCTTATAGGTTATCAAGCCAGAATTCATGTAGCCTGCCATTTTTGACAAAAACTCGTCCTGATATTGCTCTACAAAATTACCTACAAAGAGATCATGGACCTGAACGTTCTTCTTTGAAAAAACAGACTCGCCCAGCGCGTCCCAGGTCTGTCTGGGGTCTAAACCATCGGTATTACCATACTGGGAGATCATACCGCACACGGTGATTCTCGAGCCTTCATTCAGCAAAGGAAGTACCGCTTCAAAAACTTTACCACCTACATTTTCAAAGTAGACATCGCAGCCATCCGGACACAGTTCTCGAAGCTCTTCTGTAAAGGACTCACTTAAATGAGAGACGCATTCGTCCACGCCAACCTCGTTGCGCAAATAATCCAGTTTCTGCGAACTACCTGCTATTCCTACAACCCTGGATCCAGCAATCTTAGCAAGCTGACAAGCTACCTGCCCCACTCCGCCAGATGCGGCGGACACAATAATGGTCTCACCCGCTCTGGGTTGACACTGAATCACCAAGCCTGAGTATGCGGTAAGTCCGAGCATTCCCATGACACCAATCGCCGTGGAAACGGGTGCCTTACCTGGATCAAGCTGACGCGGGAACATGTAACCAAAATGAGAGACTCCCTCGCCTGTCAAACCATACTCTTGCCAGCCGTTGGTGTTAAAGACAAAGTCGCCCTCTTTATACCCATTCAAATTGCTTTGGACGACTTGCGCTACGGTTCTTCCATGACACACGTCACCTGGTGATTCCGTGCCACTTCGTCTTCTGCCCCACTGGTAAGGATCAAGAGACAAATAGACCGTCCTGGTCAGCATTTGGTTAGGGCCAATCTCAGGCATCTGACCGTTCAACCAAGTAAAGTCTTCTGAAAGAGGAAACCCTTCTGGAGGTCTTCTCGCTAATACCCATTGGTTGTTGTTCATTTTGCTAATCTCACCCCTTNNACAACAATCTAATCAACATCATCACTTCGAAAAATTCCTGCTGATAGATTAAATACCCCAGCATTAACCACTATGGCTCAAACACGAGCCGACCCTTTGTTTCTCTGTTTGCTAGGCTTAACAAGGCCACCGGCAATTCCTCAAAACCNACTACCGAATCAATCCAAGGGTCTATTTCTCCNTTNTCTAACATTTCATATAACTCGTTGTAGCAACGATCAAAAGGAGCAGGGTCCTGCTTTCGGTAGGCGCCCATATGAACTCCCACAACCGAGTAGTTTTTCATTAGGATATGATTGGCAGGCGCTTGAGGTATCCTGTCACTTGCAAAGCCAATCACCAACAGACGGCCTTCCCAGGCAACCAAACGTCGTGCTACGTCGAAAAAATCGCCGCCAACGGGATCATAGATCACATCATAGCCTCTACTTGAAGTTAGACTCATTGNTTTGTCATACAGATCCTCTGTGTTGTAATCNATCACTTCGTCTGCNCCGAGTTTTTTACAGAGCTCNGTTTTGTCAGTCCCACCTGCCGCTGCCGTTACCCAACAACCATGTGCTTTCGCTAGTTGTATAGCCGCCGAACCTACGCCGCCAGCACCGGCCAAAACCAAAACAGTCTCTCCCGGCTGAAGATTCCCTCGTTGATGAAGTGCGAACCAAGCTGTGCCATAAGTGACGTGAATAGCAGACGCCGACTTTGAGCTTATTGAGTCTGGCAATACCTGACACTGTTCAGCTAACAAAACNGATTGGGCAGCATAGCCACCATATCCACCCATGGTCGGTCCAACCACACGCTGACCCACTTCTAGTTCAACGTTGTCGCCCACAGCTAAGATAGTCCCAGCNGCATTCATGCCAGGAGAAAATGGCGGCGTTAACTTAACCTGATAACGGCCTTGGCANTGCAAGATGTCAGCAAAATTNAGATCGGTCGCTTCTACTCCAATTNAAAGCTGACCGGTGCGGGGCTTTGGCTCCTCTATTTCCTCGATCACCAATCTTTCCCAGGGGTCCCCCAACTCATTGATCCGCCATGCCTTCAATTTAGCAACTCCCCTAAACAATTACNTTNACANCTCATCTTAANCGGATTTCTTAATTTCGATAGCTTTCTTTAANGCAAAAACAGTTGAAAATACGCAGATAATTGTGAACTCTGATAAGAATTAGGTTGCACTCGATAACCGCGAGATAATCTAGCTCGTAGAAGANAGTGTTTTAGCATCAAAAGAGGGAAAAGTGGAAATCGAAGTAAGCGGGGCNNTNATTCATTATGAGGAGGACGGATCAAAAGAATCACCAGCGGTTCTATTGTGGAATGGCGCTAGTTGTACACTGCGAATGTGGGATTTTGTCGTTAAAGAACTGAAGGATGANTATCGGTTTATTCGATTCGACGTGAGAGGCACAGGATCTAGCATCTACCAAGATCCTGATTCAAATTTATTTTCACTTGATCAGTACAACGAAGATGCGAATCGCATTCTCGAGCAACTGCAAATCGATAAGGTAATCGTCTGGTCAATGGCCTGGGGNTCCCGAGCCGCAATCGCCTATTGCTCTAAAAANGTNGGCCGNGTCAATAANGCGGTTCTTCATGATGCCAGNATAGCTAANGCNGATCCGANAGCCCAAAAAGAAGGTGCAAAANTTGCANTTGAAAAGCAAATCTCCCAAGGCATCAAGAAATTTGAAAAACCTGCCAACTACAACCTAAACCATCAGCCAGAACTTGTCCCGAACGCACTGGCCGCCGCGGCGAACTTTGACTTGTCTTCAGCTATAAACCAACTGTCTATGCCGGTTCTATTAGTTACAGGCGACCACGACCCAAACCTTGTGTCGAGTCGAGAGATAAACAAAACTCTGGTCAATTCTTCGCTCCNGGTNTTAGANAACGTAGGACACGGATCAGTNCTACAAAGACCGGATCTCTGTATCAATTCNTTCNGANAATTTCAGCTTGNTCAGAAACAAAGTTAANAAAGTGCTCACAAAGCCAATTAGATACTCTCTATCNATTATCTGTCTTCTCAGTTTNATGTCCGCCTGCGACAAAACAACNCNAAANGATGTCCTTCGTGCTCAAAAGCCAAATATCGTCTTAATACTTGCGGACGATCTGGGTATCGGGGACGTTGGTGCTTATAGACAAGGGCCTATACAAACGCCCCACATAGATCAGCTAGCACGCAACGGCATCAAATTTACTCAGGCTTACGTTACACACCCTGTCTGTTCACCCTCAAGAGCAGGCCTGGTTACCGGCTTGTATCAACAAAGGCACGGCTGGGAATTCAATGTAGCGCAAAGAGATAAAGAGTTTGGAATGAGCACTGAAGTGAGCACAGTGGCCGACACTTTGTCCGAGATGGGTTACCAAAACGGGCTGATTGGTAAATGGCACCTTGGCCATCAACCCCAACACCATCCCGTCAACAGAGGCTTCCACGATTTTTTTGGCGTTCTAGATGGAGGAACTACTTACATAAATTCAGATACACCCGGCGCCTCCTTCGCATCTATCAATTCTTCGATAGCGCAAAGAGCACCGCTCAAAAGGCCCAACGCCGTCTACCGTAATTTTGATGAAGTGAAGGTAGACGATTATTTGACCGACGTCTTTACTGAAGAGGCCGTCGACTTCATTCAAAAAAATCAGCATCGACCTTTCTTTTTATTCCTAAGTCACATAACCCCACATACGCCTCTTCAGACAATCGAGAAATACTCAAGGCGCTATGAACACATTTCTGACAAAAGGGCTCGCATTTATGCCTCTATGGTAGCGTCTTTAGATGACAGCGTGGGGCGTATTGTTAAAGAACTGGAATCGCTAGGTCTATCCGAGAACACTTTGGTCGTGTTTGCCTCTGATAACGGGTGCGCAGGCTATATCGAGGGGGCCTGTTCTAACGCTCCTTACTCAGGCTTCAAGCGATATCACCAGGAAGGCGGCATTCGTATACCTTTAATTATGAGCTGGGATAATTTTCTACCTAGAGGGCTGACCTACAAACAACCAGTCATCACGTTAGATCTCTACTCAACTTTTGTCGCTGCAGCAGGGCACGCTGGCTTCTATTCAATCGACAGCGTAAATCTCATCCCATTTGTCAAAAAGGAAGTTAACTCTGCTCCTCACAAATACTTGTATTGGCGCTCGGGCCCGACTTATGCAATTAGAGACGAGCGCTGGAAGCTAATGCGATACAGCGTTGCTCCCTATACTGCTAGGGACCTAGGTGATGACGGCAGACTAACTCCACCTAAGGGTGGCTGGCCACACGAGTTGTCGTCGGAAAAAATTACGTTGCTGTATGACCTAAAGACGGACCCATCGGAACAAAACAATCTCGCGGATTCCCATCCAGAAATTGTCAAACGGCTAACTAAGGAATATGAAACTTGGGCTTCATCCCTAGCAAAACCAATGATACCGGCGATAAGGTCAACACTTGCCGATATTGATGGAACGACGGTTCAGCTGATTTTTTGAAAAAATGGATATAGACAACAAAACCCTCGTGATCACAGGTGCGGGAAATGGCATAGGGAGAGCCTGGGCCCTAAAATTTCATCAAGAAGGGGCAAACGTAGTCGCAGCTGATATAGATAAAGAGTCACTGGTATCTCTGTCAAATATGGGCATCTCTACGAAAAACGTTGACGTGCGTGACTCAAAACAAGTAACTGAACTTATCACTGATA
Source organism: Gammaproteobacteria bacterium (assembly GCA_002727775.1). GTDB lineage: Bacteria > Pseudomonadota > Gammaproteobacteria > Pseudomonadales > Azotimanducaceae > UBA4421. The sequence goes on along the minus strand of PBUF01000055.1, from coordinate 18,645 downwards.
CGCACGCCAAAACCGGGCGTATGGACATCTTGTTCAACAACGCTGGTATCGCCTTCGGTCCCAAGTTAGAAAATGCCACCGAGGGTAAGTTCGAAGATCATATTGCTGTTCATTTATTTGGTTGTATCTACGGTATGAGGGCAGCCATCCCAATCATGCGTGAGCAAGGATATGGAAGAATCATTAACACAGTCTCACGAAATGCAGAATTCGACATGCCCGGGACCTCCGCTTATAGCGCTGCAAAGTCGGCAATCTGGTCTACATCAAGAATTGCCGCACGTGAGGTCTCAGACTCAGACATTCTGATCAACATGCTAATACCAGGGCCCACCAACACGCGTATTTGGGGTAAAGATCGTCCGGATTTGCAATCGCCAGAAGTAACTTACCCAACAGCAAAGATGCTAGCAACGCTTCCCACAGGCGGCCCTACGGGCAAGGTTTTTTGGGACGAAAAAGAGTACACGCTCTTTGACCCAAAAAACACTGTCTAGAAAACTCTGGATTAATCAGCTGGTCTTCTTACCAAAGTTGCGCATAAATTCTGGATCCACCCCCATGCCCGACGTCAGTTTAAAATGCGTATGGAGTAAATGATGCAAAGCAAAAGCAGTTTGATTTGTGCTAGCTCGGCCGGCATTGTCTTCCGCTGAATTAACGGCCATCTTGGTTAGCTTTAAACTGAACAAATTCTTCTGGGTAATTTTTCGAGCTAACTCCATGGTGAACTCGGTTAGTTGCTCTCTGGGCACGACATGGTTGACCGCTCCTAATCGATAGGCATCTTGGGCGGTTACTTCATCCGACGTAAATAGCATCTCTTTCGCTTTCCTGACGCCTAACTCATAAGGATGATTAAAAAATTCCGCCCCACAAATACCCATGGCAACAGTGTTGTCCTGAAAAGTCGCATCTTCCGATGCTACGACAATATCAAACGGCCAAACAAGCATCACCCCACCAGCAATCACTTTACCTTGAACCTCGACCATGGTCGGTTTTGGAATATTGCGCCAGCGTTCACAGAAGCCCAGGTAAATCTCCTGCTCTCTGGCGAACTGCCCTTCCGCTCCTTCCCTCTCAAAACCGCCCCATGTCGTAACAGTCTTGAAAGACTGTTGCGTTCCCACAGGATCCTTCTCCCTCAGATCGTGACCTGCTGAAAAATGCGGCCCATTCGCTGCTATAACGATCACCTTAACGTCATCATCCTGTGCTGCTAGGTCCAGTGCATCATTCAACTCGTAGAGCATACGAGTGTCTTGTGCATTTCTCGCCTCAGCACGGTTTAACACCACCCTTACGATGCCGGGCTCAGCTGCATCATAAATTATCTGCTCAAACTTCGGCATAACTCCCTCCAGANATCTCACCTANATGAATNTAAAATCTTCTTCACCGAGCTCATATACTAATGAATCATTTCCCCGCAAGTCAGCCTTTGTCTCAAANACTTGCGCATCCTCCATTGTATAAACACCGGTCGCGACATGGGACTCTTGGTTACTAACATGATAAATCTTAACCGAATGTCTCCCAGCAACAGGACCCTCTAANGCATCAATTGAAAATGAGCCGCCANCATCNAACTGTATTCGNGNTCTNGCAATNGGTGCNTTNAAATCGTCCGGAATAAACGTAATCCACGCCATACCCATCGGTCGACCCCCACGTAACACCTTCCCAGACACCTTTACTCTGGACTCTCTGGTCATAAGTTTTTGCCTGCGCAACCACCTAACGAGCAATTCGCCCCATTCAGCGACATCAGGATCNCCTGGCATCATGCCTAAACCATGCTCTCCTTTGTTAAAAACATGTAATTCAGCCGGNACCTTTTTAGCCAATAAAGCGTCATAAAATAAAGTCGATTGTGAGGCTGGAACAATCGAATCTTCATGAGTGTGCACTATGAAAGTAGGCGGCGTCTTAGAATTGACTTGTTCGTCGGTTGATGTGTATTCATCGGCTTTACGCCCTCGCTTGGTACCGTTGGTTACCGCGTAGACCGGGACCAAAAAATCTGGCCTGCTGGAGACCTTCTCTATTGGATCGGTACTATTTTCTTTTCCGCTATCCCATCCAGTTCCAACAGCGACAGTTAAGTGACCGCCTGCAGAAAACCCTAGCATTCCTATTCGATCTGAATCGACTTTATAGTCTTTCGAGAAATAGCGTACTAAACGAACTGCGCGCAATCCGTCGATCAGTGATACGCTGGAATGATATTTNGGACCAACCCTGTAGCGCAAAACAAAACACGTAATTCCTCTTCGATTAAGCCATTTGGCAACCTGAAGACCTTCATGGTCAGANGCNAAGATCCTGTATCCGCCTCCTGGNGCCACGATACAAGCTGCCCCATTTGCTNTATCCTCNGGTGCTCTATGTATCGTTAGGATCGGTTGATCTAACATTGTTGAGCCTTCCGAAAGTGGCACGTCTTCGGTCCAAAGCGCTATCGCATCATGTGACAAGCCCGACTCATCGATTATCGCCGTCATTTCATAACCCCCTTATTTAGTCGCCCCTCAGAAGAGNTCGTATTAACCCAATACNATAATCTTCTTTCACAAGCTGAGAGCTCCCCAACCGGTTCATGCATTTGATGATTATCGTTTTGCTAGGTATTGTCTATCTNCAAAAGAGCAGGATGCCTCTTCTGCTCGCAACTTGAATTTTAGATAGAAAAGCGCCGCGAAAACTAGTGCGCCATAAACACAGAGGCTTTACTGGGTAAGAAGTTGGGAGGAACCNGCAAGATGACAATAGGAAAAATACTAATCGCAAATCGTGGAGAAATCGCGATAAGAATTGCAAGGGCTGCTGCCCAGTTAGATATCCCCACCGTGGCGATTTACTCTGAGGATGATGATGAAAGCCTNCACACTAAGATCGCAGATGAAGCCATTTGCCTTGAGTCAATGGGAGCTAAAGCCTATTTAGATATCGGTAATATTATTGCCATCGCTAAAGACTGCAACTGTGATGCAATACACCCAGGATACGGNTTTTTATCGGAAAATAGCGAGTTCGCAGAGAAATGCTCACAGAACAACATCGAATTTATTGGTCCAAGTCAGTCTCTATTAGCCTTGTTCGGGGACAAAGCNCGAGCGAGACAAGCGGCAATTGAAGCTGGAGTTCCCATTGTCCAGGGCACTGAGAAAGCGAGCTCCCTAGAAGATTGCCAAGAATTTTTTAAGTCACTAGGTGATAACGCCGCAATCATGNTCAAGGCCCTGGCGGGAGGTGGTGGAAGAGGTACCCGGATCGTTACAAAGCTCGAAGAACTCGAGGAGGCTTATCTTCGGTGTCAGTCTGAAGCAAAGAATGCGTTCGGCAATGACGAGTTATACGTTGAGGAACTTATTCAACACGCTAGACACATAGAAATTCAGATTATCGGCGACCGCGAAGGAAATATCCTCGCGATCGGAGACAGAGAATGTAGCGTTCAGAGAAGACATCAGAAAATCATAGAAATCGCACCCTCTTTTGATCTACCCGAAAAAACTCGACTAGCTATACAGGAAGCTGCAGAGAAACTAGCTAAATCCGTTGGCTATTATAGTTTGGGTACCTTTGAATTTTTAGTCGACTCAAAGAGCAAGGGACAAGAAAGATTCGCTTTTATAGAGGCAAACGCTCGATTACAAGTTGAGCACACGGTCACTGAAGAAGTAACTGGTGTCGATCTAGTCCAATCCCAAATCGAGATCGCGAACGGCAAATCCTTGAAGGCACTTGAACTGATCGAGACACCTCAAGCGATTGGCTACGCTATACAGGCTCGAATAAACATGGAGACAATCGAATCAGATGGCACCGTAAAGCCTACCACTGGAGAGTTAACTACCTACGATCCTCCCAGCGGCCCGGGAGTCAGAACTGATGGCTTTGGGTACGCGGGGTTTCTCCCCAGCACCAACTACGACTCGCTACTTGCAAAAGTAATCGTTCACTCAGCGCGAGCAAATTTCAAAGAAGCAGCGAAGAAATGCGAAAGAGCACTTTCCGAGTTTCGGATCGAAGGTCTCGAGACCAACATTCCTTTTTTAAGAGCCATATTGAAAAACGGAGACTTTTTAGCAAGTAAGGTGACAACACGGTGGGTCGATGAAAACGCTTCCTCGCTGATTGAAANCAGTGAATTTCAGACCAGACACATACTTAACGAACAATTAAATCCACTCGCCTCAGGACTAGCTGGTGCACAGGTCGATAGTTCGGATCCGCTNGCGGTTTTTGATTATGACAAAGGATCGGATAGAAAGAGTAAAAAGAAAACAAAGCAAAAAATCGATCTTTCAGGACCGAATGGTTCNATTGGAATCCCAGCTCCAATTCAGGGAACCATTATAAAGATACAAGTCGAAGCGGGAGATAAAGTCGCTATTGGTATGCCTCTGATNGTGATGGAAGCCATGAAAATGGAGCACCAAATCAAGGCCGATAGAAACGGCACCATCAATTCGGTTTCNGTGTCGGAGAACGAGATCATTGTTGAAGGTCACCCTTTAGTCTTTATTGAAGAGGGGGACATCGGAGAATTGAACTTCGAAGCCGACGACCAAATTAACTTGGACNAAATTCGTCCCGATCTTCAAGAGACCTTCGATCGACACGCCCATCTATATGATGAAAATCGACCAAAGGCGGTAGAGCGTCGTCGACAACACAATCAAAGAACCGCCAGAGAGAACATCGCAGATCTNTGCGATGAAGGCACNTTCGTTGAATATGGCTCAATGGTGCTAGCCGCACAGCGCAAACGAAGAACCGTCGACTGGCTNAGAGAAAACACTCCTGCAGACGGGCTAGTGATGGGCATCGGTCACGTAAACGGTGAACTTTTCCCAAAAACAGAGTCACGTTGCGCAGTCGTGCACTATGACTATACAGTGCTTGCAGGGACCCAAGGACTATGGAATCACAATAAACAAGATCGAATCTTTCACCTAGCTGAAAGATTCAAGCTACCCGTAATTCTCTATTCCGAGGGAGGGGGTGGCCGACCAGGCGACACCGATGGTGCAGGCGGTATTGGTATGGAGGTCGAAACATTTACCCAGTGGTCAAAGCTTTCCGGACTGGTACCACTAGTGGGNGTTAATTCTCGCTACTGTTTTGCGGGTAACACCGCNTTACTCGCGTGCTGTGACGTCATCATCGCAACCAANAACTCCATNATTGGCATGGGGGGNCCGGCAATGATTGAGGCCGGAGGGNTAGGCATATTTGCCCCAGATGAAGTTGCACCAACCGAGTCNCAAGTCGAAAACGGNGTAATAGATATCCTGGTTGAAGACGAGATCGAAGCAACTAAAGTCGCCAANCAGTACATCTCTTATTTTCAGGGNCCTACTTCNGACTGGGAAGCGCCCGATCAANGAAANATGCGCAGCATCGTNCCAGAAAATCGAAAAGAAATATATAACGTTAGAGACGTTATCGAGACTTTAGCAGACAAAGACTCGGTACTGGAGATTCGCAAAGATTTCGGAATCGGCATCGTGACCTCGTTGATTAGAATCGAAGGCAAGCCNATGGGAATTATTGCCAACAATCCTCATCACATTGCCGGAGCTATCGATTCTGATGGGGCTGATAAGGGCGCGCGCTTCCTTCAGCTATGTGACGCCTTTGATCTTCCCGTAATCTCTATTATGGACTGCCCAGGCATAATGGTTGGTCCAGAAGTTGAGAAAACGGCGCTGGTNAGACATTGCGCTCGAATGTTTAACACGGGGGCCAATCTTTCAGTNCCCATGTTCGGTCTGATCATCAGAAAGGCNTATGGACTTGGCGTTCAGGCAATGTGCGGCGGAAGCTCTAAAGTCCCATTCTTTACTGCGGCTTGGCCAACGGCAGAGTTTGCCGGAATGGCGATAGAGGGNAATGTTAAACTAGCATACCGAAGCGAATTCCAGGAAATGGACACTGCCGAAGAACGTATCGCAGTATTCACAGAGCGAGTTGAAAAGGCCTATGAGAGAGCCAAAGCCATCAACTCTGCTGAGTTTTATGGAATCGAAGATGTAATCGATCCTGCAACTTCTCGCGATTGGATCGTAGCCGGATTGAATGGAATTCCAGAACCAGAACCTAGGACAAAGAAGAAAAGGCCTTACATCGATACCTGGTAATATTAAAACAAGGAAAGACCAACTTCAGAGCTGGGCCCTATAGAAAAAACCTCAATGAAGAAGAGGTCGCCATAATAATCATCGAGAATATGGCGACATATCCATATCAGGAAATCTGGCTGCGACCCCNGCCAGAGTCTCNTCTGTCCAGTAGGANTCTCCNGGGCTTGGAAAACCTAGCATCTCGCGTTCCTCGACAGACGCTCTTTCCATCCAGATTCGAAAAGACTTATGCACNCCTTGTTCGGGCCAGCCAACGATGCCTAACCACGGACAGTTCTTGGGGGCATAAGTAATAAATTCTCCTATGCGCGCGCCTTCCGATTTGAAGGCTGTACCGCGATGAAACGTTCTCATACTGTAAGCCAGAACAGAACCCGCAGGCACCGTAGCAAGCACTTCATTTTCGTAAAGCTCGGAGCGTTGTTCTCTTTCATATGCAGTCGGCCAGAGAATGTCTTCTTGATAGTGCTTCCAAGAGCAAACCGCCGTTGGCGCTAACTCTTCAGTCACATCGGTATAATATATCAGGTAGGCGGTCTGCCAATATTTAGGATCTTTGGGTGGATAGACCAGAGTATGGTTCAAATAGTCCAAATGCATGGCCTGGTCCATATCAGACGCATGACCGAAGCACTTGTAATGAAGATCGCCCTGTTCACAAACTAAGTCGTCGTGNCCCGCATTTAAAGCCGCAAATTTTCTTAAATCAGGATGGAGCGTGACCGCATTGAGTTGATCGCCAGCAAAAGGGAATCGAGTATTCCTGCGAGACTTTGGAGGTCGGTTCCAGTCTTCCGGTTTTGGAGCTTGGGGATCTTGAGCAAATTCCAACCACCCGGGCAGAATTCTTTGGATTTCTTCGTGCGCTANAGCCAGCTCTTCAGTNGTNAGAAAGTTTTCAACTATCACAAAGCCATTTTCCTGGTAGTGCTGGATATGTTCCTTGGTGAATCGCATTCTTTCTCTACTAACCTATTTTTAACTTAATCTTTGTAGCTTGTGTCAGTCGCATCAAGCTGTCTAATGAGAGCGGNCCACGCCAGNCGAGATGAACGACTCGGNGAGTCAGGCTTGACTTTTCCATACGCGCTNAGTTTTTTAGCAGCATCTTCTTTGGTATATACCAGTTCAGTATTGGAGGTCAGACTGTCTACTTGAACCTTGCAAGCGTTTTCTAATGTNTACAAAAGATAGAATGCTTCGGCTGGGTCTCTGCCACAACTAAGAAGNCCGTGATTGTGCATGATCATCANATGTCTATCGGCAAGATCACCGCCTATACGCTGACATTCTTCCTCAGCACCNACCGCAACGTCGTAATCATGGTAAGCAACGTTTTCCATAATCTCGTTCGCCTGTTGCGTAAGCGGCAATAGACCGCACTTCATAGTCGACACAGCCATTCCTGCTCGCGTATGGCTATGCATAACAACGTTAATATCTGGTCGGGATTTTAAGACAGCNGTGTGGATTGCATGCCCCGCATCATTATACGGATAATCCCCTGCAACCACGTTCCCATCAAAATCAACTTTGATCAAAGAGGAAGCAGTGATCTCGTNNAATAGAAGACCGTAGGGGTTAATTAAGTATAAATTTTCTTCACCCGGCACTCGTGCAGACAAATGAGTAAATATCATATCCGTCCAGCCGTACCTCACAAAGAGACGATAACAAGCAGCCAACTCGACCCGCATCGTCCACTCTTCATCGGAAATATCCTCCATCTTCACCACCGATTCGGCCATGCCCACACCTCCTTTTTCATCAAGTCTGTGAAATTTTAACTCCTAGAGAGTTGTCTGAGTAATTCTTTTTAAAACCTCTTCCCGCCTGTTTGCATCTGACTAAACAATGACAAAGTAAATCACCAAAACTGCCATGACGAGATGAAATAAAAACGTGAGCTTTAAAAAGCTCGAGGCAGCTCTTCCGGGCAGCATTTCAGCTGGCAATCTAGTTGATTGCAAATAGATAGTTATTCCGCTTTGGACCGGTAACATGATCGCGGCCACCGATGCAGCGATCGTGACCATCAAAACNGGGTTCTGAAAGCCTGCGTACAAACTAAGACCAAGAAAAGGCACAATCAAGCCNTACCATTTTATTATNTTCTTTCGCACATCCACTCTGTCACGAGATAGAAACCCCAGCTCCATCAAGTAATCTGGAATATATCGCCCGCCCGCGGCGACAGCAGCTACAGTACTCGAATACAAAATGCAAAAAGCACCCAACGCAAACAACCACAAAGACCATGGTCCAAGNGTCTCGGTAAACATGTAGCTAAGAGCACTTATGGCTTCGCTACCTTCAGGCCTTTGACCACTGGCNTGNAGGACACCCGCACCCAAAAAATANAAAGGAATAGTCGCGCACGTCAATAGTCCCATAGTTATCCAGACATCTGTTCTAAGAACTTTTAACCAGCCTNTTGCTCGTGCGCGCCATTCTTCGGAGCCATCGTAACGACCAATTCGGGCCGGATAGCCTTTTTCNATACACCAATACGTATAAGAAGAAATTTCACCTGAATTGACGCCGGTGTATCCATAAGCCGCAAGTGCTAAAACAGCATATTCGGTACGAAACTCAAAGGTAAACCCAGAAGCAATTTGCTCAACCGTGGTTGCGTACTGTGTGTCCTGCATAAAAATCAGACTCAGGACTGTTAAAACTGTAAAGGTCAAAACGAAAACCAGCATAATCGATTCCAGACGATGATAGCTTCCACTGCCCAANANAATAGCAGTAATGACGGCTAGACAACCCACAACCCAGAGCGGTTCNANCTCNGGAAAAACNAGNCCTACNGCCTGCGCAGCTCCACCAACTAACCCTCCCATGCCCGTTAGACCAGGAATAAACGCCAGTAGCCCCAAGATAATCGGCCAGGAAAAATAACCCTTGGGACCACGAATTTTACCAGGGACTCGATTTATCGCTCTTAAATAGGTATCCCCACTCAGAACAACATATCTAGCCAATTCGGCTTGCAAGATCGACTTACTCCAGCAAGACATCAAGACCCACCAAAGCATGGTGTAGCCGACCATCGCACCCAGACTCGCCGTAAGAATTATCTCACCAGACCCAACGATAGTTGCTGAAATTATGACACTCGGACCAAGATATTTGATGGTACTCCAAAAAGAGTTCGGTGGATCCTGAACTTCACCCTCGGGACGGGTGTAAAGGTCCTCCCGATCTAACCTAATATCAGCCGCGTCCGATGCAGTATTTCTCTCCAATTGAATCCTCCCGACTCACCAAACCAACCCCCAAAAAACAGTATCAGTGACGATCTCTCTTGTGTCTAGAGAGGAAAAACCGATAGGCTTAGTTCAAGATTTAAATCTATCGGACACACTATGGCATCGATTCAATGGACTGAAGGACAGTTTGGCGCTAACGATTTCGTTATCGATGGCAATTCGAAGCACCGAAGAGTTACCGGAGCGATCTGGCTCCCCAAAATATCTTCAGAATCGAACGTTGTCGTCCTATGTGGGCATGGAGCATCTGGAGATCGCTACCAGGATCCAATTCCCTATCTTGTTAAACATCTCGTCAATCAACACAATATCGTTGTACTGTCGATCGACGGTCCAGTTCACGGTCTAAGAAAAGTAGAACCCGGTGGACGCGAAGCTTTCTTTCAAGAAATGCAGCGTCCCACATTTATCGATGACATGATCTCGGACTGGCTAATCGCCGTAGAAAATGTTCTTAAAGAAAAAAATATAACGATAGAAACTCTCGGCTATTTTGGTCTTTCAATGGGGACAATGTTCGGCGTTCCGCTCTTGGCCTCTCAACTTGAGTTCAATGCTTCAGTCATCGGTCTTTGCGGATCTTCAGGAGCCGCCTCAATGATCGGAGAAAGGCTGCTCAAAGATGCCGAACAAATTACTCACCCCACCACCTTCTTAATGCAATTAGAGGATGAATTATTCGACAGGAACGGCTATCTCGCCTTGTTCGATGCGATCCAAAGCGACAACAAAAAAATCCATGCCAATCCAGGTTTGCATCCCGACGTCCCCAAGGAGGAGATCGACTATTCAATCGAATTTCTTGTCAAAAATCTGACGAGGAAAGAAGTAGTTTCTCCTCTAAAGCGAATCGCTGAATAAAAGCTGAATAAAAGAAGAAGCCACTATTTTTTAAGACACTTTTCATTAACCCCTATCAAGAAGTAAAAACGAGATGACCCTATCAGAAAAACCCATAACAGAATCACCAATAGGCCTACTAGAAGGATTATCAACAACACGGGCTATACGCCGCTATACCGAAGATGAGATTCCCCATTCCCATCTCAGGGACATTATCTGGTCGGCAACTCGAGCTCCCAGCGGATCAAACCGACAACCCTTTCGATTCATGGTTCTCACGAAAGGAGAAAAAGCCAATCAAGCAAAAAAACTCATCGGAAAGGCCGCCCAAGAAATCTGGGATCAGAAAGTCGTGAATGATAAATATGCGAGCGGCAGTGGCTCTGATCCAAATTCGCCCAAGTCAAGAATGGCACGAACTATGGCATCGTATGTAGAGAATTTTCACAACGTCCCATGTCTAGTCCTTCCATGTTTAGTTAGATATAGAGACCCCAATCCAATGGAAGGAGCTTCCGTTTATCCAGCAGTTCAGAACTTACTCCTTGCAGCAAGGGCATTGGGCTACGGCGGTGTTATCACTGGTTTCCATGGCCCAGTTGATCAAGAGCTTAAATCCCTTTTGGCGATACCTGATGAAGTCTTTATTTCCTGCACAGTAACTCTAGGCAAGCCTGCAGGTTCTCACGGTCCTGTGCGCAGAAGGCCGTTATCTGAGTTGGTATTCGAAGATGAGTGGTCAAACAGTCCCACCTGGGCGATGGACCCTCCCGGCACGCGCTTTACGTCAGCGGGTCCTCCCAAGTCTTAGCTCTCGACCATACGGTAAATCGGTCCTCTGCTTTTGACGGGCTCCAGCAACTCCCAGTCTCCGTTCTCCACTTCAAAACCCTTCGGAAATGGTGCTCTAGGCTCTAAGCCGATGGCTTCGAGAACGCGATCGTCCCTGTAGTAACATTGGGCAAGCAGGCTCAAGAGCGTTGTTACAGGACCCGTTCTGTTGCCATAAAATTGTTGAGTCACACGATCAGCGTCAGCCTCGGACAGTTCACAATAATCAGCCCCACTTAACTCTTGAAGGAGTAGGATCGCCCTGCTGATCATTTCACGAAACCTCCCACTTGAAGCGAGAAAATCTTCAAATATCTGTGGATCCGCGGCTGAAGGAAAACGGTTATCCGCGCTCGCAGGAATAATCTTATCAAACAGGCTTTTCAGGACATCAACCTCCTGAATTGAGTAAGCTCCTTCGNTTGCGATAACCCTNTCATTCATCGTCATNCCCTAATCAAATAGATTCGCTAGNCGTTTTTTNATNCTGTCACCCACGTACAAAGCCAAAGCCTGAATAGTGCGAGTCGGATTAACACCCGCAGAAGTCACGAAAACACTTCCATCCACCACAAATAGGTTCTTTACGTCATGACTCCTGCCCCACTCGTTAACCACCGATCGATCTGGATCCGTTCCCATACGAGCAGTGCCCATNAGGTGCCAACCGCCCACAGATATAGGAGTCTCAGAATAAATCTCTTTAGCCCCCGCAGCCTTCAANACCTCGCTGCCCCGTTCNACAACAAAATCGAGCATCTTCTTGCTATTCTCGCTTAACGTGTAATCTATTTTGGGAGCCGGTATTCCGTGGCTGTCTTTTAANTCGGGATCCAAGGTCACCTGNTTGTGCTCCTCAGGCAAATCCTCACAGATGCCTACCATACCCGTTGTTCTCCGATCCAATTTCAAAAACGCGTCGTGAAANCCCTGTCCTGCAGGAATTTGCNCTCTTAACATGCCAGTCAAAGCAGTGCTAACAGGCCCGGTTCCACGATTACATTCATAAGTAAACCCTCTAACAAACCCTCTANTTANGTCNGTTTCATAAAACTCCTGGCTCCATATACAAACACCCGGGCCGGCATTACCATCCATGGGCTCGTCAAACACTCCCCTTACCAGCCCATAAGGATGAAACATAAAATTTTTGCCGAGCAATCCAGAGCTATTTCCGAGTCCATCAGGAAATCGATCCGATACCGAGTTCAACAAGATCCTCGGAGTTCCAACGCCATTGCACGCCATGACGACAACTTCTGCAGGTTGGAATTGCTCAACACCATCTTCATCATAGTAGTAAGCGCCGTTGGCCATACCATCATCGTTTATTCCGATTTCACGAACTCGTGCATTCGTTCTAACCTCAACCCCAGCACGGATTGCGTGGGGCCAGTAGGTAATATCAGGAGTCGCCTTAGCCCCCTGGGCACAACCCGATAGACAAGCTCCCAAGTTAATGCACTTCGCACGACCATCATAATCCTCTGTTGCAATCGCCGCGTCGGAGGGCCACCAGTGCCACCCCATAGAATTAAATCCCTGCGCTAGAGTAGTTCCTGACAATCCAAGAGGTACAGGGGGCATCTGTGGTTCTTTGGGAGGATATGCTGTATCACCCGCCAGACCGGAAACACCGACCATTCGATCATTTTCATCATAGAAGGGCTCAAGAGTCTCATAATCGATGGGCCAATCGTCTGCCACCCCATCTAAACTGCGTACGCGAAAATCCGAGGGATGAAATCGGGGGTAGTGCGCATTGTACAAAATGGTGCTTCCACCCACAGCATTATAATTTGCTACCGAGATAGGCGAGTTCTTGTCGTTAATGGGATAATCTGCATTTAATTTTCTTCTGTTGGGATTAATACTGAAGTCCTTGAAAGACCGAGCCTCCCAATCTCGACCCGTGCTCGGATAGTCTAGAGGGTTTACCCAGTCTCCTTGCTCAAGACATAAAATCTTCATCCGAGTCTCAACTAGGCTCCAAGCAATGGCCGACCCGGAAGCTCCAGCGCCAATTATCAGCACATCAACAGGTTCAAGCGACACACAATCTCCAATCCAGCAAGGCTGGCCCTTTCCACTACCTAAGCGTAAATTATGGATATTAGCTGATCAACAAGATTTGGAGGGACGATGATCAAAATCTACCATGTAGCAGGGACCCGAGGTTTGAGAGCGATTTGGACCTGCGAAGAGTTATCCATTCCTTATGAGGTGGAAGTTGTAAATTTCGACCCTGAATATCGAGCCAGCCCAGAATGGCGAAGCATCAATCCGGTAGGCAAAGTCCCTGCAATGAGCGACGGCGATTTAGTTATGTTCGAGTCTGGGGCGATGGTCCAATATCTGGTTGATCGATATGGTAATGGAAAACTACAACCTGAAATTGGCACAGCGGATCACGCTCTCTATCTTCAATGGTCTTGGTTCGCAGAGGCAACTTTCTCTCGGCCCTTGGGTGAAGTCGTCAATCACGGACGAGAATTTCCTGGTGATAAACACATACCAGAAGTGGTTGAAGAAATGAAAAACAGAGCGTCGCTCAGCCTGGACGCCGTGGCAGACGAGGTAGCTAATAAGGAATATTTGGTAGCAAACAGCTTTTCTGCCGCTGATATCATGATGGGATATACCATTATGTTAGCAGACCGCCTTTTAGGTAANCCGCTTCCCAAAAANATNCTGCCCTATTGGGAGAGGCTGTNTGAAAGAGAGGGTTATCAAATTGCCCAGAAAGCCTAGATCAAGCTTGAACCGGTAAATTGATCCGATAGGAGAAAGTCTCATGAGCACAACGATTTTTGAAGTAAAAGAACACGTCGCTTACATCAAGCTCAATCGACCTGACTCCATGAACGCATTAAATCCGGAATTAAGGTATGCGCTATCTCAGCACCTCGACGAAGTAGAAAACAACAAAGACATATGGCTCGCCGTGATTAGCGGCGAGGGAGACAAAGCTTTTTGTGCGGGGATGGACCTCAAACACAGAGCACTTTTAGCTAACGCAACAGATGAGCAAATTACCGAATGGAATCGACTACACGAAAATACCGTCCCTCTGAACCAGCGGTGGGAATTTCCAAAGCCAGTCATAGCTAAAGTTAATGGGTTTGCCCTTGGTGGCGGTCTCGAACTAGCTCTGGCTTGCGATATTATCGTTGCGTCAGAAAACTCGGAATTTGGCCTGCCGGAACCCAGACGCGGTTTGATAGCCGGAGGTGTGGGNGTNCACCGNCTNCCGCGTCAAATCGGCTTAAAACCAGCGATGGGGTACCTTTTGACAGGACGACATATGTCAGCCACGAGAGCCTTTGAACTCGGCCTGGTTAATGAGGTGGTGTCCGCCGAAAAACTCGATGAGGTGGTTGAAGAATGGGTTAAAGACATCTTACTTTGCTCGCCGATGGCTGTCCGAGCAACAAAACAAGCCGCAATGCGTGGACTTGATACGAGCCTTTCCCAAGCTTTTTCAAATTCCTACGAGTACGAAACAGCTCGAGCAGAGAGCGAAGACGCTATTGAGGGTCCACTAGCATTCGCTGAGAAACGCAAACCCCGATGGAAAGGCTTCGATTAAAAAGGTGGTATTTCAATTCGGACTAAGACGTGACAGCATCGAACAATCAATTTGCTACACCTGATAGGAAGTGGAATATGAAAAAATTAATTCTAACATTTTGTGTGTTTGTTCTAGCCTCATGTGGCGGTACTGATTCGTCTNTCAACACNGGAGCTGATGAGGCCGCCAGCAACTCCGCAACCGCAACGTTGGAGGCGATCTTAGATTCTCAAACAGATGCTATGAAAAAGCGGTATGCATTTAGAAACCCAAAAGAAACCCTAGAATTCTTTGGCATCGAACCCGGGATGACAGTCGTTGAGGCTCTCCCTGGGGGAGGCTGGTACACAAAATTATTGGTTCCCTACCTCGGATCGGAAGGGAAATTAGTTGGCGCCAACTACGCTATGGGGATGTGGTCATTTTTTGGATACAAAGGCGAGCGTTTGGATAACATGAAAAAGTGGCCTCAAACCTGGCCAGCGGAAATTAACGACAAAAGCCAAAGCTCAGGAGGCGCTAGCGCAGCAGGTTTCATGTTTGGCGATATGCCTGACTCTATGAAAGAGACCGCAGATGCCGTTTTACTAATTAGGGCGGTACACAATCTCGCTAGATTCGAATCGCAAGGTGGATTTTTAACAGCAGCAATTCAAAACACATTCGACATTCTCAAACCAGGCGGTGTAGTCGGTATAGTTCAACATCAAGCCAGAGATGAGATGCCAGATGAATGGGCAGATGGCTCCAAGGGCTACCTAAAAAAATCCTTCGTTATCGATCTAATGGAAAGAGCGGGATTTGAGCTGGTAGGAGAGTCAGATATCAATCAAAACCCCAAGGACCAACCGACCGCTGAAGATATCGTATGGAGACTACCTCCGAGCCTTGCCACGAGCAAAGATAACGAAGAGTTAAAAAACTCCTTAGAGTCAATCGGTGAATCTAACCGCATGACTCTCAAATTCAAAAAACCGGTTTAATCATTGCTTTCAAAGAGAACGAATCCTTCGTTCTCTTTGAATACACACATGACAATCTGCCGTTTTGCTGTACCTAACTCAGCCATTTTAGATTGTCTAGAGAACAGGAAAGGATAAGAGGACGCATGACAAATCCAAATAAAAACCCTTTAATAAGAATGAACTACTTAATCAGACGCAGGCAAAACGCTTCTCGCGAGGAACTGCTTGTTCATTGGTTTGCCAATCACATGCCTGCCGTCATCAAGGGTCAAGCCGAACAAAAGGAAAAAGGGAGAGCGCACGCCCACAAGTATTTGGCAACGGTATTTGAAGAGTCAGCACAACAAATCGGCGAACATTGGGACGGAATGGCACAATTATGGTGGGATAAAGAGCTGCCAATACCAGACGAACCCCACGGAATCACACCCGTTGATTCTTTCCAGGAAGTGGCAGAGCCTTATTCACCCTGGGCCACTCATGAATACCTAGTAATTGATGGTAATCACGGCTTTAGAGATCTCACCCTGAACGATGCTTTCCCTACGACGAGCTCAGAGTTTTTCAAGGCAACCTTTTTTGTTAGCGCCAAAAAAGACGTCGATTACGACCAATTATTCCAACACTGGCTTGGCGCTCACGCGGCCAATGCAAAATCAGTTTTAGAAAAAACTGGAGGATTTCGATACGTCATCGCACACAGCACTCAGCCAAAGACATCAAAATATGTAGGCATGGCAGAGCTTTACTTTTCGAGGCGCGATCAGTTCTTGGATTTCAACAAAACCTTGCAACCCGACGGAATGGAAAAGTGGATTGACGCCGAAAAAATGTCCGTCCTGGTTTCGACAACAAAGATGATCGGGATTCCTTAGTCAATTAACAACCAGTCAGATTGGCATCCAGTTACCATGGAATCCAAATGGTACTCGATGATCTAAGTACGCGATCGCAAGAGGTTCAGCTTCAACATTCTCGGCGTCTAAAACAAGCAAGTGAGATGAATTACGGCTCGCATCAAAGACATTTGCCAAAAGCACGCCTTCCCCTTCTTTAGAGTCACTACTCGTAGGAACGAATATTGGCTCGTTAGTTGCGCACCCTAAAGGCAGCTCATGCATTGTCGTTTTTCCAGTCAAATGATCGACACGAGCGATCGCATTAAACAAACCAGCTTTTTCCTTGGGTCTAGAGTCGCACGCCATGTANCCAAATCGATATTGCAAGCCGGCAAAGCGTTCATCCAANCTGGGAAACTCACACTTACGATCATCAAGTAACTCTACGTCATAGGTTTCTGTCTCNCTCCCAAGATCCAAAGTCCAACGAGTCAATTGAGCAAATGATTTAGCAGGATCCCCTGGCGTGCCATCGGCAAATGGAAACATCGGCGCCTGCCCAAACTGACAGACATCGCAGGTAATTAAGTCTTCCTTTGCATAAGCGTTCATTGGATGAAAAACAAAAGCAGCATCACTAGTAAACCATCTCAAATCATCCACGGAACCAGTCCTGGGCATAACGCCCACGTGAGAGCCCTTCTCAGGCTCCCAAGCATAGACAGGCAACCCCTTCATCGCCCGATCGATTGAACCTGTTAGCGGCATGATCGGGAAAATCACGTAATCGCGAGTAGTAATAAAATCATGGACCATAGCAGGGAAAGGAGCTTCAAAAAATTCAGAACGGGTCAGCCGCCCATCATTATCTACGATATGAAAACTCATCTTTTCAGAAAGAGCCCCATCCACATTGTAACCAAAAAACAACATTTCACCTGTCTCAGGATCAATTTTGGGGTGTGCCGTCATGGGGCCCTTCAACCGGTCAGAGAAACTACACGGACCAATCGACTCCAGCGTGTAGGGGTCTAATTCAAACGGGGCATGCCCTTCTTCAAGTGCTAATAATTTATTCCCGTGCCAAATAATATTAGTGTTTGCTAATCCGTCTGTTTCGATTCCTTGAACGCTTTCATCTCTATCAAAAGGATTCATAGCACCAAACAACGATCTGCCGGCCTCTCTTTCCTTATTCCACTTGACTGTTCTTACCCATCGATTTTTATAAGATACACGGCCGTTTTCAATTCTAAAGGCGTGGATCATTCCATCGCCAGCAAACCAGTGATAGTTACCCCTAGGCGCGTACTGCGGATTTGGTCCATTCCGATAAAAGATACCGTTTAACGATAAGGGTATTTCACCTTCTACAACTAAATCAGCGACATCGCACTCCATCTGAATGGGCGCATAACCACCCGTAAGCATGGGATGTTCGGGCATTACTTCTGCCATGATCTCTCCTTCAGTAATTTCTATTCAAAGATCTGAGTTGCGGACAATTTTAAATACGTATTTTCACCTTATCCCTTTCAACGGGTAAGATCCACGCCAACCGGACAATGATCAGAACCCATCTCTTCTGGCCAAATGAACGCCTTTTTAACCAACTTTGATGCACCTGGAGAGGCAAATACATAATCGATACGCCAACCTACGTTATTTTCTCTTGCTCCTCCAAACTGACGCCACCAGCTATAATGTCCTTCCTCGCCCAAGTGGCTTTTCCTGAAGGTGTCCACCCAACCTGCTTCTTCCCAACGCGACAGTTCCTCACGCTCCTCCATCAAAAACCCACTGGCCTTTTTGTTCGTCTTCGGCCTGGCTAAATCAATCTCGTGATGAGCCGTATTGTAATCTCCCGCCACATAAACTGGACCGGCTTTACGCTTATCTTCGATGATAGAGAAGACGCGTTTGTAAAAATCGAGTTTATAGGGTACTCGACTATTATCTCGTTCTTTTCCGCTGCCATTTGGAAAATAAATACTAGCTACCGTCAATCTCCCAAAACTGACACAAATATATCTCCCTTCGCTATCAAACTCAGGAACGCCTAAGCTTCTCTCCACTCGGGAAGGTTCCTTTCTCGAATAGATTGCGACCCCACTGTAACCTGGCCTCTCAGCGGGCGAAAAAAAAGTAAACCAGCCTTTCGGATTT
>PBUF01000054.1 GCA_002727775.1 Gammaproteobacteria bacterium | reverse complement strand
CAATCGAAACGCTTTTACAGGCAAGGTTATTTAAAGATCCCAGGGGTCGTACCTGCTGAAAAAGTTTTCGCTGCCAGAAGAGAAATGTTTCTGCGTATGGGCTCGGCGATTAGTCAGGTAGGAGTCTCTGTAAAAACCCGGAAACTGGATGGATTAGTTGAAGCCACGCGTTCTATCTTTGTTGCGGGCGAGGGAGAGGTCTTCATTGATCTGTTCAATAAAACCGATTTGAAAAAGATCCTTGAAAAAGCGCTTGGCTCAAAGGTTCTACCGGTACGCTCTGCCCAACTGGCAACCCTTTTTCCGTCCGACACTGGTGATGCCACCAACGAATACGGTTATTTAGACAAAGATACGCCGCACTATGGCTGGACAGGGCACCTAGACGGTCTTTGGAATGGAGGTACCGCGGTACCCAGGGTCGGCACTCGTTTGCGGGGTGAAAAGCTCAAGGCCTGGAATGCAAGCAAGAGCACCAATGGTGTGAACAAAACCAATCCTGAATTCAACGCAAACATTATGAATTTTACGGCTTTGGTAGGCATCGCGTTATCGGATCAGATGAGCCTTGGGTCAGGGAACCTCGGTGTTTTGAGGGGTGGACACCGACATATGGAGCGGTTTTTTCGTGATCAATTGGAAAAGGGTGGTCCTCTTGGTCCTGATGGGCCCGGTTGGGAAAGAGAAAATCGTAAGGCGCCCAATGGGAGAGGACTAGTTCACTATCCGAGAGCAGTTAGAAATTTGTATACCAGACACGCTGCTCAGTCAGCCGATGGGGAACTTTGGCCAAAACCAGACTTCATGAAGCTCAAACCTGGTGACGCGGTGATTGTTCATTCACTGACGCCTCATTCCGCCACGCGGGTGNTNGGTGTTGAGCCNAGGTTTATGGTNTATTTTCGATGTGTATCGGNGAAGCGCCCCGAGCNGAATTTGCGAATTTATCCAGAAGCATTGTGTGACAGCTTNCTGGAATGGCGNGGAGTTAANCGTAATTTGGCNGGNTGAGTTANCGNCTNCANAGATGCTNATTACAAATTNAGCCAGTTCTAGCACANACNCCCTAAAATAAAAGATTAANGATTTTTCAANTNAAAGATCATCGATAGAAAGTCATTCAATGATCGCTACGCAGCGGGTCCANCCAGCTGAGGCGTTTTTTATTTTTACTGGGAAGCAAGAAATCATAAAGCCGTGGTCAGGTAATGANTCAAGGTTNTGCANTTTTTCCATTTGCCAATAGGGTATTTCTCTTCCTGCTTTATGACCTTCCCATATCATGCTTGGGTCACGATTTTTAGCCCACTTTTTGGCTGTGTGGTTAAAAGGAGCATCCCATGACCAACCATCGGTGCCTACCACTCTGACGCCACGCTCTGTTAAATACATGGTCGCTTCACGCCCCATTCCACAGCCGGCGTCAACATAACCGGGCTCGCCAAAGACTTCGCCTGCCCGGGTGTTGACGACAACGATATCGAGGGGTTCAAGCTCATGCTCAATTCTTGTGAGCTCTTNTTCGATATCATCTGCAGTCACTAAATAACCGTCTTCAAAATGTCTGAAATCCAGCTTAACGCCAGGCTTAAAGCAATATTCAAGAGGGGTTTCATCAATTGTAGGCGCCCGTTCCTTCCCATAGTTTGTGGTGGAGTGAAAATGCCACGGTGCGTCCATGTGGGTGCCGTTATGCGTTGAGAGGTTGATGCTTTCTACGGCCCAGCCTTCGCTATCCGGCAGCTCCTCAGGTTTAAGGCCCGGGAAAAAGTGAGATAACCCGCCAGCCGTTTGGTCGTGTGTTAGGTAATTAACTTTCGGACTGCCGCCAGGGTGATCAGTGTGTTCATTATTTTCTATGTGCACGGATAAATCGATATAGGTNGCCACCCTCTTCTCCTTCACTATGACTGCTAATTATCGTAACACCCCTTTACTATGCTTCAAGGTGNGTGGCGTTTTTGTTTTGAGTAACTCAAAAAAAGCGGCGCCTGAGATTTTGGTAGAGGCTTGCGACAGAATGGTTAAAGAGCATCAGGAGTTTCTTTAGATACCGTTATAAAAATAAGGAACCTCTGCAATTCCTTGTATAGGGGAATCATAAACAAATACGTGGCCGGCCATAGGCTCTTTTGTCCGATCGTGACTGGCGCTCGTGATGAATAGTTTTGTTAATTCGGGACCGCCGAAGATTAAGCTGGTTGGTCTGCTCACTGGCAGGTCGAGGGTTATATCTACTTTTTTATCTGGCGTATATCGAACGACACGGCTGCCGTCCCATTTTGCACTCCATACTCCACCCTCAGAATCTACGGTTAATCCGTCGGGGGCGCAGTCGGCGTCCTCGGCGAAGATTTGTTGGTTAGTAATCTTTTCTCCGTCAAACGCAAGTGAGTAAATTCTCTTTTTCCCTGAGTCGGTGTAATAAATAGTGGNGTTGTCGGGGCTCCAACCGATACCGTTTGAAGTCATAANGCCATCTAGTAGTTTTATCACTTTNCCATATTTGTCCAGTCGGTAAAGGCTTCCGGTGGGCTTTTTGTCCTCTTCGTGCTTGCTCCCGAACCAGAAATTTCCGGCCCGGTCGCATTTGCCGTCGTTGAANAGGTTGTTCGTCTGGGCNTCCTCTAGGGGCGCGAGGTGTTCCGTTCGATTTTCCTCNAGATGTAGTAAGTGCACCCCGTCAGATAATGCTACTAGTGCGATGTTTTTGTGCTGGGTTTTAACAAAACAACCAACCTTGTCTTTGAGTCTCCATGTGTTCTGGGTATTTGTGTTGTAGTCCCATTTGAAAACTCGCTTACTCAAAATATCCACTCTCCATAGAACTTGCTCTTTATTACACCACCAGGGACTTTCTCCTAGAATGTCTCGGCTTGGGATGGCAACTGAAAAAGAGGATTGCATGGATTTGTGTTTGTTTTTTTGGGTTGGCTTAGCATACCAACCCGAGAGAATAAATGATGACTACTGTGCTGGCCACTCGGGACGTTTCAAACTAAGATGGAAACGCGTGAGGGGGGCAATATGCCTAGAAAAGTAGATGAAAAAAAACAAGTCAAGCTAGCGAAATTCGCCCATTTTGTCCTACGTGCAAAAGATTTGAACAAATCGGTTGCCTGGTACAAAACTGTCTTAGGGCTTGATGTGCAGCACCAAAACCCGATGCTGGTCTTTATGACTTATGATGATGAGCATCATCGACTTGCCATTGTGCANGCNCAGAATAAGGANNAGGTNCCAAAGGGCGCTGCCGGNGTTGATCATGTNGCNTACACCCTAGACTCTCTAGAGGATNTATTGGTGTTATATAAGCGATTGAAAGGTGAGGGTATTTTGCCGGTTTGGCCGATCAACCACGGGTTAACAACATCATTATATTATGAGGACCCCGACGGAATACGTGTTGAATTTCAGGTCGAAAATTTTGAATCGAAGGAGGAGTTAAATGCTTATATTAGAGGAAAGGCATTTGCTGAAAACCCGATCGGAGTTAATTTTGACCCGGAAAAGCTGATTGAGCGATTCGAAAGCGGCGATCCTCTTGAAGAGCTTGTGCAGCTCGGCTCGGCTCCTTAGGCGGTTCTCTGGAAATGGAAAAATTTGATGTAGTTATCGTAGGAGCNGGCTTCGCTGGCATGTATGGCTTGCACAAGTTTCGCGAGAAAGGACTTCGGGTGAGGGTATTCGAAGCNGGTAGTGATGTCGGGGGGACTTGGTACTGGAATCGNTANCCTGGNGCAAGGTGCGATGTNCCNAGTATNGAATATTCTTTTGGCTTCTCGGAGGAACTTGAACAAGAGTGGGACTGGCCAGAAGTCTTTTCTGCACAGCCGGANATTTTGAGATANGCAAATCATGTAGCGGATCGCTTTGAACTACGACNAGACATAGAGTTTAACTCTCGGGTGACAGAGGTGCGTTTTCTTGAAGGAGAGGGTCTTTGGCGAATAGCTACTGATCAAGAGACCCGATGCCTCGCCAAATATTGTGTCATGGCCACAGGCTGCCTTTCTGTCCCGAACANGCCCTNATTAGAGGGNGCNGATAGTTTTNAAGGGGAGGTNCTGCACACGGGCAGATGGCCCAAGGAGCCNGTAGACCTTTCAAAAAAACAGGTAGGGGTTATCGGNACNGGGAGTTCTGGTGTGCAGGCGATTCCCGAANTGGCTAAACAATCAGAGCATCTTTTTGTCTANCAAAGATCACCTGTCTATACAGTNCCAGCAAATCGTAAGGCNATGCGGGAGGAGGTNCANGCAGAATTCAGAATGAATTATCGGGAAATCAGAGAATTGCAGCAGCTTAATTTTGGTGGTGTCTCTAATTTCAGGTTAACTGAGAGCGTCAAGCGGGCTGTTTCTAAGGAGTCGCAAAACGCGAGACCGTCAAAAATTCTCGAGATCAGCGAAGATCAGTTAAAGCAAATGATTTCGGAACAAGGGTTAGGCGTTCTGTTGTCGTTTACTGACGTCTACTCGGATATGCGGGCTAATGAGATAGCCAATCAACTGTTTAGGGAGGAAATCTCTAACATAGTTGAACAGCAGGATGTGGCTAATAGCCTTTTGCCTAAAGATTATGGTTTAGGCTGTAAAAGACAGGTCCTGGATAGAGACTACTACGAAACCTTTAATCGTCCAGATGTAACATTGATTGATCTAAAGCAGACTCCTATAGAGAGAGTTTCACCGAAGGGCATTGTGACTGGCGATTCCGAGCAAGAATTGGACGTTATCATTTATGCGACAGGTTTTGATGCGATGACAGGAGCTTTGCTCAAGTCGAATATCATCGGAAGACAAGGCAAAACCCTAAAAGAAAAATGGCAATTTGGGCCTGAAGCCTATCTGGGACTACAAATCGCGGGCTTTCCTAATTTATTTACTGTGACTGGGCCGGGAAGTCCTTCGGTTCTCTGTAACATGTTAGTCGCGATCGAGCAGCATGTTAACTGGATTGCGGACTGCATTGATTACATAGATAGTAATGGGTTTTCTTCAATAGAACCTACAAATGCGGCCGAGCAGGATTGGATAGCCCACGTGAATGAAGTCGCGGAGGGTACTATGTATACAGCACCGAG
>PBUF01000053.1 GCA_002727775.1 Gammaproteobacteria bacterium | reverse complement strand
GAATTCATAATGAAAGATGGCTACTCCTTTCACTTGGACCAGGCAAGTTTCGACGAAACCTATCAGGCGATTTACGATTGCTACTGTGTAATTCTCAATAGAATGCAGCTGGATTATCGAGCAGTAATAGCTGATACCGGCAACATAGGCGGAGAAAACTCCCACGAATTCCACGTGCTGGCAAATTCTGGAGAGGACGTCATCGTTTACGCTTCAGACGGGGATTATGCAGCGAACATAGAGAAAGCCGAATCCGCCCGACTGGAGGAGGTATCTGAAGCATCGACAATTGAATTAGCAGAAATTCACACACCAGGCGCCTTATCTATCGATGATGTCGCAACACAATTGTCTAAACCAGCTAAAGAGATTTTGAAAACTCTCTTAGTCGAAAACGATGGGGGTTTGACGGCATTGGTTCTTAGAGGCGACCACGAATTGAATCTCGTTAAAGCTGAAAAATTACTAGGCGTGACAGCGCCCATTAGTTTTGCTACTGACGAACAAATCCTGAAACACACTGGTGTTAAAGTTGGATCGCTAGGACCAATTCAATCAAACCTCCCTTTGTACGTTGATAGAGAAGCGGCAGCGCTTGTTAACTTTGTTTGCGGCGCAAATAAAACAGATTATCACCTAGCTAATTGCCGATGGGACCGTGATAGACCCTTAAAAGATGGTGAAATAGTTGATATACGCAATGTCGTTGAGGGTGATCCCGCCATCAACGGACAAGGCCCACTAAAATTTCAACGAGGCATAGAAGTTGGTCATATTTTTCAGCTTGATCGCAAATACAGCGAACCTATGAAAGCGACGGTACTCGATGACAATGGAAAATCAATTGCCCCTATNATGGGTTGTTATGGAATGGGCGTAACAAGACTAGTAGCTGCTCTAATCGAACAGAACCACGATGATAAGGGCATTGTCTGGCCAACCACTGAGTTGTCCCCCTTCCATCTTCATATCATTCCAATAAATTATGACAAATCTGAATTAGTCAAAAACAACGCAGACGCTCTCTATAAAAAAGCATTAGCTATGGGAGTTGAAGTGCTAATTGACGACCGCAAAGAACGTCCCGGGGTTAAATTTGCAGACGCCGACCTTATTGGTATACCTCATCGAATCGTTCTGGGTGANAAATCCTTGCAGAAAGGCGTAATCGAGTACTCGACACGCAAAGAGTTAGAGCCACTAGAATTACCTATCGATGAAGCGCTGTCAAAAGTGTCGGTGAGCAGCAACGAGAAGGGTTAAAGACTTTCCAGAGTTTTTATTTCTGCNAGAATGCCATCCAGCGTTTGTGGCCCTATTAAAATCTTGGAAACACTTCCATCTGAGTCAATCAGCACAGTCATCGGCAATACTTCCGGNTCCCCGTACCCAAACATCTGTCGAGGNTCCTCAATNACAACCGGAAATTCTATCTCCATTTTTTCCACTTGTTCCTCTAGAGCCCCTCCCACTAACTCGTCAAAACTGACACCAAACACCGCTAAACCGTGTTCCTTTGCTTCTCGATGAAGCTCATTGAGTTCAGGAATTTCTTCTTTACAAGGCAAGCACCAGTCCGCCCAGTAATTGAGCAATAAAAAGCCATCTTCAGGAGCGGTTAAGTCCATGACCTGGCCCGTAGANGTAAGAACGGGTCGACCAGAATCACAAGCTGCAATTGAGTAANATAANCCNAACATAAGCNATACTCGCAGCAAGCGATCAAAANTANAACTCTTCAACATGTATGANCCCGCAGAACTTGCTGTGTTCTGTCGATTTAATTTCGTAACGGAACCTAATTATAATACCAGCAACAATCGAATTGGCATCAGAATATGGGGTCCATGGAAATTTATCATAATCCTAATTGCTCAAAGTCAAACAAAGCGCTGGAGCTACTTCGAGAAAACAGTATCGAGCCTNCTATCATTTACTATCTTGAAGATCCACCTAGCCCAGCATTACTTGGCNAGTTACTAAAAAANCTNGNCCTAACAGCACGGGACATATTGCGCAAAAAAGAGGACGCCTACTCACTTCACAACCTAGAAAAATCCGATTTGGATGAGGAATCCATTTTAGAAATCATGTCTAGCAATCCAATCCTGATTGAACGTCCAATCGTGGTTAAAGATTCAAAAGCTGTGTTGGGCAGACCCCCAGAAAACGTGCTGGAGCTGATTTAAATTGAACCCTTATATTCTGGTCTTGTACTTTTCTCATTCCGGAGGGACAGCGAACTTAGCCAAAGAAATTTGTTATGGCGTGGATAGCGTCAGCGGAATCGAATCAAAATTGAGAACCGTTGCGCCGGTCAGCACAGAAACCGAGCAAACCAAGCCCTCGGTGCCTGAGCAAGGCACTGTCTACTGCGATAANCAAGACCTATCTAACTGCGCNGGACTAGCNTTGGGAAGCGCCACACGATTTGGAAATATGGCCAGCCCAATGAAACACTTCTTGGATACCACTGCCGACTTGTGGATGGCCAACTCNCTNGAGGGCAAACCAGCCGCAGTCTTCACATCCAGNAACTCCCTNCATGGAGGACAAGAAACTACTCTACTTTCTATGATGATTCCTCTGTTNCACCACGGGATGCTTATTACAGGCCTNCCCTATTCAGAAAAGGCCTTAAAAAATACCCAAACAGGGGGCACACCCTATGGAGTCACTCATCTNGGCAGNCTAGGCAGCGAGCTTTCAAGCGACGAGAGANCTCTAGCAAGAAGAGCCGGAGAAAATTTGGCAAAGAAGGCTCTCGCCCTCCTAAAGTAGTCAGTGGATGATAGGNTCTGGAGCGGGGACCGNTTCGGCAGGTTCCTCNTCTTCCATTTTATGCACTGCGAAACGCTTTGTAGTTATTTCACCTGAAACCACATCGGGAAGCTCTCGCAGAAAATCTTCCATATGAGAAGTCTGAAGGTGTTCCATCAAAGCCTCCATACTTTCCCATTCTTGAAAGACCATTAAGGTATTCGGGTCGCTCAAACCCAGATAAAAATCGTAGGAAATACACCCCTGCTCGGATCTGGTAGCTGATACCATTTTACGAGCCAACTCAATCGCCTTATCTCTTGCTTCTGAGCGCAGAGGAATATTACCTTGTACAATAATCAAATCTTTTCCCTAAAGCTTCCAATTAGCGATNCCAGTCTCGAGCTCTCCAATGACAGAAGGATCTTCGATGGTTGACGGAACCGAATATTCTTCCCTGTCTATCATTTTTCTCATTANCTGCCGAAGAATTTTGCCAGACCGAGTTTTGGGCAACCGCTCTACTATAAGTATACGCTTAAAATTAGCAATGGGTCCGACAGCTTCTCGAACCATCGTAACTAACTCTNTCTCTAGNGTCTCAGGNGTNATATTNGCGCCGTCTTTAAGCACTATTAANGAAACGGGCACCTGACCCTTTTCCTTNTCATTAATTCCTACAACAGCNCATTCGGCTATCACNGTATGCNTAGCAACTACCTCTTCTATCTGTCCNGTTGACAAGCGATGACCAGCNACATTTATCACATCGTCCATTCTGCCCATGACATANATGTAACCNTCTTCGTCTCGATATCCNCCGTCTCCGGTTAAATAAAATCCAGGATAGTCCTTCCAGTAACCGTTTTCATAGCGATCATGATCTCGCCAAACCGTGGGAAACCCGCTCGGAGGTAAAGGCCCCTTAACGACGATAGCGCCCTCTTGATTTGGACCAACTTCGAGCCCATTTTCATCCAAAACGCGAACNTCATAACCCGGTGCAGGCAACGTAATGGAACCTGCTCTAGTCTCTAAAAGTTCAACACCAGCCATATTGCCGCTGATTGTCCATCCAGTTTCAGTTTGCCACCAGTGATCAATTACAGGAATTTTTAGGTGCTCTTTNAACCAGTGATAAGTCGGGGGATCTANACGCTCTCCCGCTACGAATTGATATTTTAGACACGAAATATCGTATTGATCTTTAAGCGCACAATCCGGGTCTTCCTTCTTTATCGCCCTGAAAGCTGTCGGCGCCACAAAAAATGATTTAACTTTATATTCTGAGACAACTCTCCAAAAAGCNCCAGCGTCGGGAGTNCTGATAGGCTTACCCTCATACAAAATACTCGTGCACCCCTTTAGAAGNGGCCCATAGACAATATAAGAATGACCCACGACCCAACCCACATCTGAGGCAGCCCAAAATACATCTCCAACATCAACATCATAAATGGCGCCCATACTGTATTTCAAAGCGACAGCGTGACCCCCGTTGTCTCTGACAATACCCTTTGGTTTACCGGTCGTGCCCGACGTGTACAGAATGTACAGTGGGTCCGTTGCTAGAACCGCAACACAACCAACCGGCTCCGACTCGGACTCCCAACTTTTCCAGTCGATATCTCGGGGNTCAACTAAAGCTGCCTGAGACTGAGGACGCTGTAAAACCACGCAGTGNGCTGGTTTAAAACTTGCGATTTCAATCGCGGCATCCAGAAGCGGCTTATATTCAATTACCTTCTCGAACTCAATACCACAGGACGCCGATAAAATAACNTTGGGTTCCGCNTCATCGATTCGNCTGGCCAGTTCCGGTGCNGCAAAACCCCCAAANACCACAGAATGTATAGCCCCTATCCGNGCACAAGCCAACATGGCCACTACGGTCTCTGGCACCATAGGCATATAGATCACTACCCGATCACCTTTACTAACCCCCAGGGATACGAGACCACCCGCGATCCTNGCTGTCCAGTCCAGCAACTCCTTATAGGTATATTGNGCCTTAGTTGCCGTTACGGGGGAGTCATAAATCAGAGCAACATTATCTCCACGCCCCTCCTCTACGTGCCAATCCAAAGCCGCAAAGCAGGTGTTCATCTCTCCGTCTACGAACCACCTACCGACCCCATTGGCATCTTTTCCTAAAATCTGTTCCGGGAATGAAACCCAAGGAATGTCCTCGGCTTGAGTTGCCCAAAAGCCCTCAGGGTCTGTTAGAGACAGACCATACTCATCTGCGTAAGCCATATTAAATCTGTGTTCTCGTGTTTATGTTTCTGCCACTATAGCTGAACTGCGCCACTGGCTCTCAACCCTTCGATTTCAGTTTGATCAAACCCGTAGTCTTCCAGGACAGCCAAAGTATCCTCACCTGGGATACGGGCACCTCCAGAAATTGCGGCTTCGGTTCTCGAAAACCGAGGAGCGGGGGCTTGCTGCATAACACCATCCACCTCTAAATAACTCTTTCTCGCAACATTATGAGGGTGTGTTGGCGCCTCAAATATACTCAATACTGGAGCAAAACATACGTCAGAGCCCTCCATGATATCGCACCACTCCGCTTGCGTTTTGGAACGAAAAACATCGCTCAAATCCTCGGTCAATTGGGGCCAAGACCCCTGGTTCATTTGTGGAGTATACTTCCCTTCGTCCAAGCCGGCTTTTTCAATTAGCTCTGCATAAAACTGCGGTTCTATCGATCCTATACAGATATNTTTCTCATCCTTGGTCTCATANGTATCGTAAAAGTGCGCCCCGCCGTCCAGCATATTGGTGCCTCTGTTCTCACTGAAAGCCCCACCAGCCGCCATCGAGTAGAACATCGCCATCAGGCTAGCCGTTCCGTCAACCATCGCTGCATCGACCACCTGCCCTTCCCCAGATTTTTGGGCTTCAAGCAACGCACAAACCATACCAAAGGCGAGAAGCATTCCACCTCCGCCAAAATCCCCTACAAGGTTTAATGGGGGCACTGGCTTTTCACCCTTTCTACCAATTGCGTGTAAAGCGCCAGCCAGTGCAATATAGTTAATATCATGCCCTGCCGCTTGTGCCATCGGTCCAGACTGACCCCACCCGGTCATCCTCCCGTAAACAATTTTTCCATTTCTCTCTAGACAAATTTCAGGGCCCAATCCAAGACGCTCCATAACCCCNGGCCTNAAGCCCTCAAAGACAGCATCGGCTGAATCAATCAATCTNAAGACTGCCTCCACACCTTCAGCACGTTTCAAGTCGACTCCAATTGATCGTCTATTTCTGGCCAATACATCTTTGGGCGCTTTATCTCCTGCCCCAATTCTTTCTACGCGAACGACCTCGGCTCCCATGTCAGAAAGCATCATTCCGCAAAAAGGACCAGGGCCAATACCGGCCATTTCGATAATCTTAAACCCACTCAATGGACCCATTAATTTCTCCCTTCGATTTATCGTTTCCCTAGTTTATCTCACGATAGATGATCAAAGCAGCTTCTCTCTGCGGCCAGCCAAATTAGGTGCGTGAGTGTTTTGTTTTATTGAAATATAAAGCAAACTCGTCTTGTGAGGAAAATTATACATTGTGACTGCGACTGTTTTTATGCCTCAGTAGAAATGCGAGATAACCCTAAGNTGACCCANTTACCANTGGCAATAGGAGGATCTCCNCAAAANCGAGGCGTTGTCGCTACTTGCAACTATCCTGCTCGGCNTTTCG
Source organism: Gammaproteobacteria bacterium (assembly GCA_002727775.1). Classification (GTDB taxonomy): domain Bacteria; phylum Pseudomonadota; class Gammaproteobacteria; order Pseudomonadales; family Azotimanducaceae; genus UBA4421. Next base: position 11,676 of record PBUF01000053.1, on the reverse strand, counting down.
GTATCCATTCNGCAATGCCTATGAGNCAAGCAGTTAGAGCNTGNCCAAACTTGATNATCTTGCCACCAGATATGAAGAAATATCGGCAAGAGTCACTTCGAATCCGAGAAATCTTTTCAGACTACTCCAAAAAAATTGAACCCTTATCTCTGGACGAAGCATTCCTTGATGTCTCTGAATCAACGGTAGCAGGTGGTAGCGCTACAAAAATTGCCACAGAAATAAGAGGAAGAGTGCGCAAGGAGGTTGGCGTCACAATTTCCGCTGGAATCGCATCTAATAAATTCCTGGCAAAAATCGCCTCGGATTGGCGAAAACCAGACGGGCAATTCACGATTACGCCAAGCGACTCTCAGGAATTTATCGATAAATTACCAATCAATAAAATTTTCGGCGTAGGGAAGGTGACCGAAAAGAAAATGCGTAGTCAAGGCATTGAGGTATGCTCGGACATCAAGCAGATCCCTCTATCGGATTTAATAAGTCATTACGGGAAATTTGGTACCAGACTTTATGAACTTTGCAGAGGAATCGACAACCGGCCCGTAAGCACTAATCGCAAAAGGAAATCGATTAGCTCTGAAAGGACGTTCGCTTTAGATTTAAATCACAAGACAGACTTTAAAAATCATCTAATCGAAATCGTCGAGGACCTAGAGCGTCGCGTAAACGGTTCTGGAAACGACACCAAGATTCAACGCCTAACCGTCAAAATAAGNTTCAGCAACTTTAAAATCACAACTGCTAGCCAATCTCANGAAAAAATTGATCGGCAACTTTTCGTCGACCTATTTTTTAAGGCCTGGGAACGACATGCTCTACCAGTAAGGCTTATTGGCGCTGGCGTCGACATCGACAATACAAATCATAATCTTCAAACNGAATTGTTTTAGCTAGAACTTCAAGCCACAAATTGGATATCTGCGAATTTCTCATACAGGATGTTGTTGGATCGCAATTGCTCATGACTTCCCTCTCCGATCAAGCGGCCTTTATCAATTACTAATATCCGATCCGCTTGCCTCACAGTCGAAATCCTGTGAGCGACGACCAATATCGACATTTTACCTTTTAATTTTTCAATGCTGCTACGAATCTTACTTTCACTTTCCGCATCCAAAGCACTTGTCGCCTCATCAAGCAACAAGATAGAAGGTTTAGAGAGTAATGCCCTTGCAATAGCGATTCTTTGTCTTTGACCACCAGACAAACCCACACCGTCCTCACCTACGAGCGTGTCTAATCCATTTGGTAAGTCATCAACAAAATCCACCTTAGCCAGCTCTAAGGCTTCTCGTATGTCCTCCTCAGACACCCTTCGATTCACGTAGAGCAAATTGGATTTCAGCGAACCAGAGAAAAGAACCGGGTCCTGGGACACATAGCCCATTTTGTCTCGAATCTCCTGTAGCGAGAAATCCTTGATTTGCGACCCGTTTATCNTAACGCTCCCGGAAGTGGGATCATAAAATCGCTGTGTCAGATCGAAGATTGTGCTCTTCCCCGCCCCNGAAGGACCAACAATGGCAACCATTTCGCCCGATCCAACTAGAAAGTCGATCTCCGACAAGACTTGAATTTCTGGTCTAGTCTCATAAGCAAATGANACCTTTCTAAATTCTAATTCAACATGATCTCCTGACAGCACCCTCGGCTGAGCAGGAGAGCTGATCATAACGGGTGACTCCAAGAGTTCTACCAATCGCTCCGTGGCTCCTGCAGCTCTTTGTAAGTCAGAGTAAACCTCGCTAATCGCGCCCGTAGCTCCCGCCACTAGTACAGCATAAAAAATGAATGCCGCTAACTGCCCCGGACTAGTAGTACCAAGAATCACATTCTGTCCACCGACCCAGATCATGATCCCAACAGCACCAAAAACGAGAAGCATGACAGCTGCAATCAATAGCGCTCGATGCTTGATTCTTCTGACCGCAACAAGAAACGCTTCTTCGGCATGTCCGGTAAAGCTGAATTCGTCCTTTTCCTCGTGACTAAAGGATTGAACCATCTTTATATGTCTTAAACTTTCTCCCGCAAAGGTCCCTACATCTGCAAGCCGGTCTTGGCTTTGTCTAGACAAAAAGCGAACTTTTCTTCCAAAGAAAACAATGGGAATTACAACGATGGGCACTCCGCCAATAGCGATTAAAGCAAGAGAGGGACTGGTGACAATAAGCAAAATCATGCCACCAAAAAAAAGCAAAATATTTCTGAGTGCAACAGATACGCTGGACCCAATAACCGTCTGCAATAAAGTAGTATCAGTTGTAATCCGCGTCTGAATCTCACTAGGGAGATTCACCTCAAAGAATCCTGGGTGCATCCGCAACAACCGAGAAAATACGGCAACGCGAATGTCGGCACTGATTCGCTCACCGATCCAGGATACAAAGTAAAACCGAACGAAAGTTCCTACAGTAAGCAGGACTACAAACGAGATAAAGTAAGACAAAGCTTCATTTAGCGCATCGCCATCGCCACCGCCAAATCCGTTGTCGATTAACAAACGGACTCCCTGGCCAATCAGTAAAGTCGCACAAGCCGTCACAACAAGTGCAAAACTTGCAAATAAAATTTGCTTTTTATAAGGCAGCAGAAATTTCAGGGCTGGTGCTAAGCGTCTAAGGTCTTTCGTACCGCCTCTATCTAGACCATCATCCATAGGCCTATTATGAACACCAAGCCACCAAGAAGCGATCCTCATTGAGGAACAATTAATTTAAGGCTAAGGTAGCTCTCCTAATACGACGCGACGATTCACTTAATGCAACAAGAATTAGAATTTCTGGAAAAAACCACTGGTGATGAGCCAACAGGCACCGTGATCTGGCTACACGGACTAGGGGCGGACGCTACGGATTTTGAACCCGTAGTTCCTCTGTTGGGATTATCCACTCCCCTAAAATTCATTTTTCCTAACGCGCCTGAAAGACCAATTACGATAAATGGAGGTGCCTCGATGAGAGGCTGGTACGATGTTGACCCAGCCAATCCCGATGGTGCGATCGAGGACATCGAAGAATCAGCCGATTTAATTTATCAGCTTATCCAAGCTGAATTAGACCAGGGAACCCCTTCTGAAAGAGTGACCGTCGCAGGATTTTCTCAGGGAGGGGTAATCGCACTGCACCTTGGATTGTCTTCGAGTCAAAGGCTTAAAGGNATAATGGCCTTATCTACTTACCTATACCANCCAGAAACCCTCGTAGACNGAATCGGGCTTGCTAATATAGANGTTCCGATTTTCATGGCACACGGCATTTCCGACCCCATGATTCCCATAACCAAGGCCATTACATCTAGGGAGACACTGCTTAGTCATGCCTATCAGGTGGAGTGGTACGAATATGCCATGGGGCATCAGGTATGCCCGCAAGAACTATCGGAAATAGGGCGATGGCTGAACAAGATATATTCAGACTAATACCAGCACTAAAAACCACTCACGAGAGTTGGATAAAAGTTGTTCTGAATAGGTTTGACGATTTCCTTGAAGACCATGCATCCTGCGAGAAGAAGGCTTCAGGAATGGCAATGAGCATGGCCTCTCATTATCCCGACCGCCCAGTACTACTTAGCGCAATGGTGGATTTAGCGGTCGAAGAGCTAAACCATTATCGCGAAGTCGTAAGGCTGATAATTGCTCGCGACAACCAGCCTGGACCAGATTCAAAAGACCATTACGTCAAAGAACTGAATGGACTTGTCAGAAAGGGTAAAGAGCACTTTTTGCTTGATCGGCTCCTNGTCGCCGCGCTCATAGAAAGAAGAGGAGCGGAGAGATTCCAATTAATTTCAAATAATGTGCAAGATGCAACGATTANAAGATTTTACAGTTCAATTACTAACAGCGAATCCAGGCATTGGAAATTATTTATTAACCTCGCCCTAGAGTATTTTGAAGAAAGTGAAGTCGAAGAGCGATTATCTGCTCTCGCTCCCGAAGAAAATAGGATCATTGAAAGCCTGCCGATCAAACCCGCCTTGCACTAGGCATTGCAAATGAGCAAAGCAATCACCAAGTATCTCGACAAATACGCTGAANAAGAGGCGCTTGAGTTAAACGTACCCAAGCAATCCTTTAGCCAATCTATCGTCATCCCGGCGTTCGACGAAACCACCGATTTTGTAGAAAATTTGAGAATAGTAGAACACCCTTCAGTCCTCGGAATCGTTGTAGCAAATCGACCCGATAACGCTAGCTTAGATGCGACAAAAAATTCCNTCGCTTTACTCTCTAATCTAAAGAAAATGAAGCTACCCAATCTGCTTATCATCGATAGAGTTGAGAAGCCTTTGGAAGCAAAAAAAGGGGTTGGCCTCGCGCGTAAAATCGGAACTGACGTCGCTCTAAAACTGATTCAATTAGAGAAANTTTCTAGCCCATGGATAAGACAAACAGATGCCGACGCATCTATTGAAAAAAATTATTACCAAACTTTGATGCCAAAATCTGGCGCCGTCGTTTACGCACATCGACACATTGCGAAGGACCCCTTAATTTTAAAAGCTATCGCTCTTTATGATGGTCACATGTCTTACTACGTAAACTCTTTGAAAGCTGCCAATTCAAATTATGCNTATCCNACNCTGGGAAGCACCTTTGCGATTCACGCGGAAACTTACGCGCAAGTCCGAGGCTATCCAAAAAGAAACGCAGGCGAGGATTTTCATCTTTTGAATAAAATCGCCAAAACAAACAGCATTCAACACTCAACAGAAACAACCATTAGTTTAGAGGCCAGACTTTCTGATCGAGTGCCGATTGGCACGGGGCCTTCCATCAAAAAAATACTTGATATCATCGAAAAGGACCCAAGCGGTCAGAGCTATCTCAGCTACAATCCCTTAGTATTCAAATTATTGGCTCGAGCACTCAAGGAAATCTGTTCATTTGCTATAGCCCCATGTCAATTCGATGAGATCATCGGTTCAAAGCTTGACGAATTAGGTTTCCAGAAATTTGCGTCGACTCTGCATTCGCATTATCGGTCTAGCGACCAGCGACACGAAAAATTGGATCAGTGGTTTGATGCGCTTAAAACTCTGCGTTTTCTACATAAAGCTGAGAGCCATTATCCAAAACAATCGTTACTCGGCACTCTCCGAGTCCTTCCTCCAAAAGAGCGAGAAAGTATCGTCTCGAAAAACCCAAGACTTTCTGAGTTACTATCCGGCTTTTAAAGTTAGTTATGAGAAAGTAAGCAATAAAATCAGACAGTAACGTCCAATCAAAGTAAAATCCTCAAAAGCAGGCCTTAATTAGCAGAGATATTGATTACCAATGACAAAAGTATTCATTGATGGGCAATCGGGTACGACCGGACTTCAGATTTTCGATATGCTTCGTAGCCGTTCCGAACTGGAAATCATCACGATCCCAGAGACTCAAAGAAAAATACCAGAGGCTAGAAAGGAGCTACTCAATTCGTCTGATATCACCATTTTCTGTTTGCCCGATGATGCGGCGATAGAAGCAGCCAAATTTAGAGAAAGCGAAACTCGAATAATTGATGCGAGCACCGCGCACCGCATCGACGACCAATGGGTTTACGGACTACCAGAGCTCAGCGAAAATCATAGGCAACAAATCCGAGATGCTGAATTAGTTAGCAACCCAGGTTGCTACCCCCAAGGGTTTATATTGCTAGTGAAACCCCTGATAGATGCGGGAATTGTTGAGAGACAAGCCGCTCTTTCCTGTAACGCTGTATCAGGCTACTCCGGGGGGGGCAGGCAAATGATCGAAGAATTTGAGATAGGCGATACTGCAAAAAAACAACTATTAGCAGTGAACGACTATAGTTTAACTCTCAATCACAAGCATGTGCCTGAAATGCGCAAGTATTCCGGGTTGACGACAAATCCTTTATTTCTCCCCACCGTAGCTAATTACTACAAAGGTATGATCGTTCGAATTCCGATACACCTTGGGAGCCTTGCAGAAAGTAAGGGCGATACCATCGTAGAATGCCTAAAAGAACGATACCGAAAGTGCCAATTTATTAGAGTCCATGACTATAACAACGTTGATCTGTTAGAGAAGGGTCGATTAAACCCAATCGGTTGCAACGATACTAACTTCATGGACTTGATGTGTTTTGGAAACGACAGTCAGCTGGTATTGCTAGCTAGATACGACAACCTAGGTAAAGGCGCAGCTGGAGCAGCCGTTCAAAACCTAAATATCATGCTTGGTGTCGAGGAGGAGAAAGGATTATGAAAATTCCTATTCAAGAATTACCTACGAATCAGCTCAACGCTCTTATAAGTGAGTGGTCAGATGCTCTTCAAATAAAGCAGGGCCAAAACTTGAAGCTAGATCTTAGTCGAGGCAAACCCAGTCACGCACAGCTCGAGCTCAGTCATAAAATTTCTAACCAGCCTATTGAAAATTACTTTTCTTCTGATGGAACAGACACTCGGAATTACGGGAACTTGACCGGCATCGCCGAAGCAAGGGCTCTAGGTGCAAAAATTCTAGGAACCTCGCCTGAAACTACCTACGCAATAGGCAACTCCAGTTTATCTTTAATGCACCTAACGGCAAACACAGCGCTACACCATGGGCTTTGGAANGACACGAGGAAATGGGCAAATTCCACGGCTCCTAAAATGATCACTTTAGTGCCAGGCTACGACAGGCACTTCACGGTTTGTGATTCTCTGGGCATTGAAATGGTTAACGTTAAAATGGATGCACAAGGGCCCGATATCACAAAACTGGAATCGCTCGTAGAGGACCCATCTGTAAAAGGAATCTGGTGTGTCCCCAAGTACTCTAATCCTACGGGGATCACTTATTCCGACGAACAAGTGACAGCCTTAGCAAACCTTCCCAATAAAGCAGCAGCGGAGGATTTCGTGATCTTCTGGGATAATGCTTATGCGATTCACGACATTCAATTTCCAGGAGATGAACTTGCTTCAATAGCGGAGGCGGCAGAGCTAGCCGGCTCGCAAGACCATATCGTGCAGTTCGCCTCGACCTCAAAGGTCACTTTTGCGAGCGGAGGAATAGCCTTTATTAGCTCTAGTCCTTTGATACTGGAAGCTTTGGAAAAGCAAATCAGCTCTTTTTCAATAGGCTCGGACAAAGTTAATCAGCTCCGCCACGCCCAATACCTCATGGAAAATCTAGAAGAACACATGAAAGCTCATGCAGACCTGCTGGCTCCAAAATTNTCTCTCGTTCTCGAGTCCTTGGAAAATGATCTAGGAGAGCTTGAGATCGCAAACTGGACTGAACCCAAAGGAGGCTATTTTATATCTCTCGATACAGCTTTGCCTGTGGCAGATCAGGTAATTGAGTTAGCTAAGACAGCGGGGTTGGTTCTAACACCAGCGGGCGCCACTTATCCCGCCGGAACAGATGAAGAAAACACAAATATCCGAATCGCACCTAGCTTTGCAGAAGAGGATGAACTTAAAACTGCCATGGAAGTTTTAACGCTATGCGCTAGACTGATCACAGCGAGAGAAGTAATCAAGCAAAGGTAGTAGCAGTTTATATGGCAAAGTGGTCAATAGAGAAATTTGTAGTTCCGGACCTGCCCGATCAAGATCGTTTCCATGATTTCGCCTTGCCCTTACCNATGATGAGGGCAATACAGGAACTGGAATANGAATACTGTACTCCTATTCAAAGTCAGGTACTGCCGTTGAGTCTTGCTGACTATGATATTACTGGGCAAGCGCAAACTGGCACAGGGAAAACCGCCGCATTNCTNATCACCCTATTAACACGTTTTTGGGAGTCGCCTAGGACCGAGGCACCTGAAACGGGAAAACCAAGAGCCCTCATCCTAGCACCCACTCGAGAACTAGCGCTACAAATTGAAAGCGACTCAAATGACCTCAGTAAATACATGGACGAATCAACACTCTGCGTGGTTGGAGGAATTGATTTTAAAAAACAAAGAGATAAGTTGCTCTCAAAACCCGTAGACATACTGATCGCTACGCCAGGTCGACTTATAGATTTTATCGACAGAAAGGACATTGACCTTAGAGACGTCGAAGTTTTGGTTATAGATGAAGCGGACCGGATGCTGGATATGGGCTTCATTCCCGACGTCAGACGGATAGTNTATAAAACGCCTCATAAAAGACAGCGTCAGACCTTGTTTTTCTCCGCCACTTTCAATGACGATGTTATGCGCCTTGCCCAATCGTGGACAATCGAACCCGAACACATAGTGATCGAACCGGAAAGTGTGGCCACTGACACTGTCGATCAAAAATTTTGGCTTCTCTCTAACACTGAAAAAAACGAAAAACTCTTGAAGTTATTGGAAACCAACACGATCGGCCAAACTATAGTGTTTGCGAATAGACGAGATGAAACGCATAGCCTCACCCATTTTCTGAAGTCAAAGAAAATCGATTGCGAAGCCCTCGCTGGGGACATTCCACAGAAAAAAAGGCTGTCTACCCTCAACCGCTTCAAACAGGGGAACCTCAAATTTTTGATCGCTACTGATGTGGCTGGAAGAGGCATCCACGTTGATGGGATCTCACACGTGATTAACTATTCACTTCCCGAAGACCCAGAAGACTACGTGCATCGAATTGGTCGGACTGGACGCGCAGGTAATGAAGGAGTCGCTATAAGTTTTGTGACTGAGGACGACGCATTTAATCTACCAGCCATCGAAGAATACGTAGGAATAAAGGCCAACTGCGAACAACCAAGCTTCGAATAAAAAAAAAGTGCTACTTTATAGCGTCTGCGCTGAATTATTGGCAGTACCGAGTTTAAACAAGCCAACAGAGGAATACGTTATGACAACCAAAGTAGCAGTGATACAACACAATGCAGGGACCGACGTTGAAAAAAACCTTTCCACTTTGGAAATACTTTCCAAACAAGCCGCAGGTGAAGGCGCAGAAATAATATGTTGGGCCGAGGCTTTCGCTTATTTAGGTCGTCACGAGGGAAAGCTGGAAATACTGGAGCCTTTGCCTGAGGGAGGACCAATCCTAACTCGTTGTAAAAATCTCGCTAAAAATCTTGGTGTAGAAATTCTTTTAGGCGGCTTTCACGANTCCGACCCTACTGATTCAACNAAATGCTTTAATACCAGTGTTTACCTGTCNTCCACTGGAGAAATCANNGGCANNTATCGAAAAATCCATCTATTTGATGTCGATATAGCNNATGGCCCAAGGTTAATGGAATCAAAACATACCACGCCGGGTGATCAGGCGGTCGTCGTTAATTCGCTGATCGGAGATCTCGGAATGACAGTTTGTTACGACCTAAGGTTCCCNAACCTTTTTCAAAAACTNGCGGACATGGGCAGCTTAGCAATCTCTGTTCCTTCTGCTTTTACCAAGACAACTGGCGAGATGCATTGGCATCACCTGCTCTGTGCAAGAGCAATAGAAAATCAAACCTATATTTTTGCTCCAGCTCAACATGGCCANCATAGTAAAAATCGTGCTTCGTACGGCCATTCTGTAATCGTCGACCCTTGGGGTAGAATCGTGTGTGAACTGCCGGAAGGAGACGGATATGCAATTGGCGAATTTGATCAAGAAAGGATAGACAGTGTTCGAAGTCAATTGCCCAGCCTTTCAAATCGTCGGACCTTTAATTAAGTANCTCACGATGACAGACGCCAATACAAGACTCGCGATCGGCATTGTACAACTAGCAGCCGTACTCNTAATAATCGCTGCGTTAAAAGCAGCTCAAGATCTCTTTGTTCCCTTCCTGCTAGCAATCTTTACGGCAACTTTGGCAGCTTCCCCTATGTTTTGGATCAAGCGTCAAGGAGCGCCAAGCTGGCTCGCAATTTGTCTGGTCATCCTCGCAATTATCCTGATGATTCTGTTTTTCGGAGGCATTGTCGCTCAATCCGCGNCAAGCTTTATGGGAAAGCTTCCGTTCTATCAAAGTCAACTTTTANTCATGCAAGCAAATTTAATTNNTTCCCTNGATCCANTCATTAGTTATTTCGATCTGGATCTCGACTTAGCCTCAGCCTTTGGTAATTTTTCGCCCGCAACACTCATTAATTTAGCGGGAACAACAATATCCAGTCTTGGTTCTGTCTTGAGTAACAGTTTCCTCATTATTCTCACGGTNATCTTTATNCTTGCAGAAGCCACTTCTTTTCCGGACAAATTGANCGCNATTCTAACCAACCCCGAACGCGGTCGAGTTTATTTCTCCGANTTCACCCGTAACCTGAATAACTANATAGCTATCAAAACGACAATGAGTGTCATCACAGGCATANTTGTGACTCTTTTCCTTTCGTTATTGGGCGTCGATTTCCCAATTCTGTGGGGGCTACTCGCCTTCCTACTGAACTTTGTTCCCAACATTGGATCTGTCATTGCAGCTATACCACCTGTGCTTCTTGCTTACGTACAGTTAGGTGGTTGGTCCGCCACATTCGTCATTTTCGGATTCTTAATCATAAACATCGTAATCGGGTCATTTATCGAGCCTCGGTACCTGGGTAAGGGATTAGGACTTTCACCGCTAGTGGTCTTTATATCCCTAGTCTTTTGGGGTTGGGTGCTCGGTCCTATCGGCATGCTTCTTTCGGTGCCTCTTACCATTACCGCTAAACTGGCTCTTGAGGCAAATCCCAACACAAACTGGATCGCCATACTTTTAGGCACAACACAGAATGAGGACTCCGAAAGCACAGAGAGTGATACCTAGGAAGCTAAGCTAAAATGTCTAAGTTAGTCAGAGAAAATATCGCTAGTATGCAAGGCTATTCTTGGGGAGAGCAGCCTAAGACGAGTACGAATCTCATAAAACTCAATACGAACGAAAATCCCTATCCTCCTAGCCCAAATGTTATCAGGGCGCTGCAAACTTTAGACACGGAAGGATTACGGACCTACCCAAACCCTTTGGCGGATGAACTGAGAGAAGAAGTTGCGAAGCTTAATCGGATCGCTGATGAGAACGTCGTGATCACAAATGGAGGCGACGAAGGTCTAAGACTGTCACTAACTACCTTTGTTGATCCTGGGGAGACTGTCTGTTTTGCAGATCCCAGCTATTCGCTCTATCCCGTCTTGGCTGCTATCCAAGGCGCAAATATCAAACCAGTGGCTTACTCTGATGGATGGGAGATCCCCGAAACATTTCCTGAAAAAATCAAATCCTTCAACGCAAAAATGTCTTACTTGGTCAATCCTCACGCACCGAGCGGCAATTTTTACAGCTTGGGTGTATTGGACAAGATAGCTCAATCAGCTCCTGGCGTCCTGCTAATAGATGAAGCTTACGCCGATTTCATCGATCCAAGTCTAAATTATCAATCTGCTGATCTTCTGAAAAAATACGATAACGTATTAATTCTGCGCACGTTCAGTAAGGGCTATTCGCTAGCGGGCATTCGACTAGGCTATTTAATGGGAAGTGAAGCACTGATCTCTCCTATAATTAGCAAGACACGAGACAGCTACAATGTAGGTTCGATTCAGCAAAGACTCGGTACAGCCGCAATTACAGATCAGGAGTACTCAAAAAAAATATGGAAGAAAATTCGAGAGAATAGAACCCGCTTACAAGATAGATTAACCGCCCTAGGTCTCACTAGTAATCCATCTCAATCAAACTTCATATTGGTTGAGATCGATAATCAAAGGGTTAACGCGCACTCCCTCTATTTATCATTAAAAGAACAACAAATTTTTGTCCGC
>PBUF01000005.1 GCA_002727775.1 Gammaproteobacteria bacterium | reverse complement strand
CTTCTAGAAACTGTATAAAAATTACCACCTATCTCGGTGACGGTACTCTCTCCTATCTTGAGGTCTAAACTATCCAGCTCGTTAGAATAGTCTGAGAGAACATTAGATGATGACGTTTGCCTACCAGGTAGATAAATGACGGAACCGGAATCATCCTCAAACATATCAACTAAGCTTTGAACTGATAAACCGTAATAAACATAAGCTAGTACTGTCGCATTGGAATATATAGGAAAGACAATAAATTGTTGAATATCGCCACCTGTAGATATAAAGCCCTTAATCAATGATTTACCAAGTTCTTTTTGCGCTAATTCTAGTGTTATTTCTTCGAAGCTGTTTAGATTCTGTTCTGGAAGGCGGTCGAAACCTTTTAAGACCTTTCCGCCGCGATCAAAAATAATCAATGTATCCAGAGTCCTGTTTTCTGTTAGCCGATTAAATTGAGGCTCGATCGCGATCTCTATGCGCCTTGGATTTTGACTTTGGACGGCCGCAATAGGGCTTCTTCTGCCTCTTAACTTCCATATCGAAGGCCTGCCGGGGTCTGAATCAAACGCATAGTATTCCATTCTCTGGTAAAGAGAGTCTCTAGTTTTATCAAACAGAACACTCTCAGCGGAAAATATCTCCTTCGCTAAAGTTTGCTGAGTCTGGTCTCTTAGTAAGACATTCTCCGAGAGAACAATAACAATTGCCAAAACGATCGAAACGACAAACAGCGCGGTTACCTGAAATAGTATTGAACCCGCTCTTGTCAATTGACTTGTCCCGAATTGCCGAAAAATGTAAATTGCACGTTAGTAACGCTCCCACTAAGAATGACTTTAGTGGAAAAAGAAGGGAAAGTCTCATGAAATACGCGCTTACACCAATGCGCTGGGTGCTAGTTAGTACTACCGTATTATTTTGCTCGCTTGCGAACACCTCTCAGTTTGGGGATGTCGACTTATACGAACTCGGTAAAAAGGTTTACACAACCGGAGCAGAGAGCTGTCAGACCTGTCATGGCATAAATGGCGCTGGCACGCCGAGATCCAAGGTTAATCTTGGAAATCCTACTTCCTGGAAAGCCTTCGAATATGAAGCTGCACTTAGAAACACGGGGTTGGTAATGAACTCGGATGCGGTGGCGCAGGCGGTGATTTCTCTCGGTGGCAGGGGCTGGAATGAACAGAATTTTTCCAAGTTGCGAGCTCATTTGACTCACCCGGAGCAAACTCCAAAGCCCTTCGATGAGAACATGGTCGGTCTGAACGGTCCAAATAAAAAGGTGTTGGTAACACATGTAAGACGACTGTTGAGAAAAGCTGGATTGCCGAAAGCTAATCCGAAGGAAATTGAAGACCTACTCTCGGCTTCAGCACTAACCTACATTAAAGAAGAGTTCGTTAAATAGTTTTGTTTTAATTTTCGATCTCATTCAAACGTTTAATTTCCTGGAACATAGCTCCTTTGAGGATAGAGGTGGCATTTCCATGCTCACTTTCGACAAAGGCATCTGAGTTATCTAATTCAAGATTACCCAAATTCTGGAAACGCTCTCTTATGATGGTGCTGGCCTCAAAGGGATAATCGTGTTCGACGTAAGGCTTCACATTGTCTGTGACTAGATAAAACTTTCCTTCTCTCATCAGATCAAACACTTGTGTCGCGTGATTTTCTGGTGTCATCGCAAATACGTTAGAAGCTGGGCGCAGTTGTCTCACTTCTCCGTCTAATTCCCCTTTTGAGGCCTTCTTATTTACCAAACTAGACGCCATCAAAGATGAAGAGACTATACAAGGGCACAGGACACAAACCCTGATTTGAGGTGATTTTTTGGCTATTTCAAAGGATAAAGATTCAGTTAAAGCGACTACAGCGTGTTTGCTGGCTTGATAAGAAGCAGCTCCCCCATCACCACGCACAAGCCCTCCAACGGAGGCAGTAGAGCAAAACACGCTCTCAGTCGATTGGCGTTGAAGAAGAGGCACAAAAACTTTTGCAGTGGCCACCACACCTATCACGTTAACGTCTAAGGTAGTCTTCCAGTCCTCGAGAGGGCTATTGAGAATAGTCTTGTTAAAAATCACGCCTGCATTTGCGAAAACCATCCCGATCGCATGACCGGAGATCTCCTCATTTACAACTTGAGCGACTTTTTCGAGCTCTTCGATTCTAGTCACATCACATTGAACGCCAACAATTTTTCGATGTGGAGCCAACTCTCCTAGTTGAGCGCAGGCTTTATCGACCACCCTCATATGCAAATCAACAAGCACTACGTGCATGCCCAACTCCAAGGCCGCGTGCTTTGCGATACCCCAGCCAATGCCGTTGTTACCCGCTCCAGTGATTACTGCGATTTGATCTTTGAACTGCCTTAAGTCCAGTTCACCTTGCTGTTTACTCATTCCTGTTAAAGACTTTTATCATGAGATTTAACCTAAACCCTGCTCTACTAATTAGCGATTCAGCAAATAACTAAACAGGTTCCGCAATGAATACGGGTATGACTCGATCTGTTTTAGCCTGATATTCCTCATAAGGAGGGTAAGCTTCGACGCTCGCCTCCCATAGGGATTTGCGTTCTGACTCATCACTTACTTCGCGTACCTTCATTTCCGTGACTTCGTGTTTGTCTCGGATTTGAACGTCTGGGTTTGCCCGTAAGTTATAGACCCAAACCGGATTTTTAGGTTGTCCTCCCATCGAGCCGATTAGCACGTAGCTGTTGTCCACTTTGACTCGCATTAACGGTATTTTGCGGATCCCGCCAGTCTTGTTTCCTACATGTGTAACGATAATACAGGGAAGGCCACTGTCCATTAACGTGCTACCTTTTTCGCCGTTTGTACCCTCATAGACTTCGACTTGTTTTCTCACCCAGTCAATCGTCGGCGGTAGATAATCTCGATCTGTCATTTAATGGCCCTCATCTCATCTTGTTACTTCTTTCTAGGGTAGCATTCTTACAGGTTCACGTCCTAACGCNTGGCGNCGAAAATTGATTATGGGNAACCGTGAGGTTACGATCGAACAGAGGGGTGANAGCGGTTTAACGGAGGGGATATGAGANNGAANCAATCTGTAACAGAGAAGACAACTCGCAAGGATGACGAGAGCTATCTTCAGAGCAAAAAATTCAAGAACTTATTGATTAAAAANGAAAAAGCGATTCACGAATCGCGCCAGGAGAGCATCAAAAGCCTTGGTTTAGNNAAATACNTAGCAGAGCTCGAGATGGANGGATATACGGTTGTGCCGCCNTCNGTTACCGGTGTCTCCANCGAGGAAATCGATCATTTNACCNACCTGTTGCTTAAGAAATCGGAAGAACTAGTTGGTTGTCCATTCAGCATTGAATCAGGACCNGAAGCAGAGCTTGATTACGGCNATTATCCAGGNACTTTGGAGTTGATGTCGGGCGTTAAGCCTGCTCAATTTCAACTNATGCAGTTATGNACTTTTGATCGNGCGTTTCGTGANNTAGCNATNAANCCGGTTGCNGTAGCACTNATGGAGTACTTGATTCAACCAGAGTCAACTCGTTTTAGTTCACACAATTGCTTTGTTAAATGGAAAGGTGAGGGATACGGGGANTCTTTAGGATTNCACTGNGATCAAGGTGGNGTGCCTNTACCCTGGGGNCGNATCTCGCTCAACGCNAATACGAATTGGTGCCTNACNGAATATACCATGGAAAANGGCCCACTAGCNGTCGTGCCAGGCTCNCANCATAGAAACAGCCACCCGGTAATGCCTGGCGCNATTGANGAGGCNATACCCGTCGAGTGCCCTAAGGGNTCNTTAATCGCATTTCACGGNCAGCTTTGGCANGGCGCNTACCCTAAAAAATCTGATGGNTTGAGAATTACTATCTCAAATTACTATCGCCACGCATCCATATCCCCACAGGATGATATTCCTAACCATTTTCCNAAGGAGTTGGCCGANGACTGCTCAANCCCGGACACATTCAANCGATTGGCCGGTTTTGGNGCGCCNTACCAATCTCAAGTACTGCCGGTTCCGAGGGCCATTAGGTAAACTGTAATCGCGTTATTTTAAGGTTGTCTCGCGGTAACTCTTATTTCGACCCTCGCGTTAGGCATAGCTAATTCGGTCGTACCAATGGCGCTCCATGCTGGATAGGGGTCTGATAAGAATTCATCTTTAACTTGCACAAAAGCCATGATGTGCTCCTGCATGCCCACATGATAGCTCGTAAAATCTAATATATCGGTGAGCTCAGCGCCCGCTGCCTGTAGCGTATATTGCACGCCCTGCCACGCCGCTCGGAATTCGTCTTCAGCCTTTTCTGGCACCTTACCATCAACGGTCCCAATCACGCCTGAACACATGATCAATCCATTGTGCTTTACTGCTGGCGCAAAGTGCATTCTCTCATAGGTTTTCTTCAAGGCTTCTGGCACTACTATGTCAATTGTCATCTCGATTTTCTCTTTGAACTAATATTGGTTAGGTTAAGTGATAGTTGGGTGCATAAGCTAGTGTCTAAGCTATTCTTTTTCTACCTACTAGAGTTTCCAATTCATCAAATCAAACAGTAAGTTTGATTAAGCCACCTAAACCACCTAAACATTTGCTTTATAGTGTTATATCCTGCTGCCAGTACTCCTGATCTTCTGCCGAGATTTCAGCTCGAGTCTGTTCATTCCATTCCGCGCTTCCCTTGAAACTACCCTGGTAATTGAATCCGACTTCATCAGGGTATTTTTGTGCTCTTGCGTTAATCGCGAGTGGGATCATTCTACTTCGCTTCAACACGTACTCGTCGGTGTAAGTAATCTGTTTGGTTTTTCCGGGGACCTTAAACGCATGAACGTTGGTAGTAGTCGCACCGATAGCTGAATCTCGTTTATGAAAACCAAAGAGTATGGTAATCCGGCGCTGCTTGGAATAATTTGGAAAAGATCCGTGAAGCGAGCTCCTGTTAACGATGGCGCAGTCACCAGGTTTCATCATGACCGGGACTGCTCCTTTTATTTGCGTAGAAATTGCCGGGAACTCACCGCCCTGATGTAACAGCCAATTTCGATGACTACCCGGTAAGACCCAAAGTCCGTTGTCTGGATTGCATTCGCTACAGGCAATAGACAAGTTAAAACCGTGAGTTTTGCCACTACCATCGTCCATCTCGAGGCTACGTCCTTGATTGTCCCAATGAGTACGACCATCCTGATGCCAAGGAGTCGCCGGGCCTTCTCCGGCAGCTTTATGAAAAATGCCTTCATGAAACGGAACAAAATCAGACCCGTTAATTCCTGCCGCTATCGACAGGATCTTGGGATGCGCGTAAGCCCGCATGGCAGAATCCATCATCATCAATGGGTGAGAAAGCAGACCTACTGTGGGGAGACTCTCACTCCCGTTTTCGTCGGTTTTTTTCTGATCAAAAGGGTTATCCTCACTTGAATATGACAGAGAGTAGTAACCAGGAAACCTTACAAGCTCGCCATGTTTGTCATGAAGTCCCTTGCGCGAGGTTGGCGCATTGTCCAGCAGGGCATCAAATTCGAACGCTAATTCTCCGATTTCTTCGCCACTGAGAACATCGGTAAAGACGTAGAAACCTGTGCGCTGATAAGCTTCAACAATCAGCGGGTCCAAATTACCGTTGTCATCTAGCTCAATAGCCCCCCTATTACCCAACGCTAACGCTCTTTTCGANCCTTCTTCAGAATATTCCAGCCAATCCCTTAAATCTTCTTCAANTTNCACTTGCATNGNCGCCTCCCACTTCGACTAACAAACACCCTAAAGCATTTATCCATTATCGCTATTTAGGTGTNGCGCTCAAGCTGNCGCNTAAATTTNCGTCTGNTTCTAATATCNATGGGCCAGGCNATGAAANTCTTGAGCTCACTCTTTTTTANGCTTCNNTAATTAGCATAAAACAAATCCACCGTAGATGGTGCTGAACGGTCGAAATNNTCAAGTTCAAAGNTTTCACCCGCANTCAANTCACCTTCGGTNATCACTCGAAAGTAGAAGCCAGAGCGAGCCTCGCGAGCAAAGAGTTTAGAGAATCGGTTATTTTGCATTACCGCGTTAAGCGTCTGACAGGGAATTCTTGGGGCGGTCACTTCAAGTATGACCTGGTTGAAATGGAGACGACTCCCAATGGGCAGGCCNNCTGAAGTNAGNCCTTCTAACGTTAAGTTTTCGCCAAAAACGCCCTCCTCAANGGGGTGGCCNAGCTCCTTTTCCCACCAGCGATANTCNTCAACTCGATATCCGTANACTGCCTGNTCAGGTCCNCCGTGGTGTTTAGTATTAAGCACAGAGTCACCAACAATCCCACTTTTAGCAACGTATACTGGTGTCGAGATTGGCAATTTACGAATCCCAGTCACGATCTCTCTGCCCCTGCTCTTTAGTCTGCTGGGCTGGCCTATGTTGACGTTGATTATTTTCAAAACCAGCTTATCGNACTGGATCTTCAAGCCGCATCACCTGGTCGGTGACTGTGCGGTCTCCACTTTTTGGATACGCGTCCCACCGGGTATGATTTAGATACTTTATGGCCGCNTTTAGAGCNNGCTCGTTATCTAGCCTTTGCAGCGCCTCAATCGACCAGCCTCTAACATGATGATGCCAGTCCTGAAGATTTTCTATTAACCCGTCGACAACCAGTTCAGAGCAAACTTTGTCTCCAAGTTGGGCAATGGAAAAGGCGCCATTTCTTCTCACTATAGCGTCCTCATCTTTAAGAGCATTTTCNAGNTGTTCTATTAGTGCTCNACTGCACTTAACCTGCTGCTGAGCGATCAAGCCGACCGCTTCAACAGCGTAACGCCTGACAACGACGGANTGACTGCTGGCAGCCNTTATAACTGGTTCTAAAAGGCTATCAGCCGGCGGGCCTATATCCCCCAACACGTCGATAACCCTTGCGACTTTTTGGGGGTCCTCNTTGTCAATCAGCGGAGCTAAATAATCGAGAGATCTCTGCCNAGCTGCCCGTAAGCCATANGCGGCAATACTNCGAAGATTAGTGTCGTCGCTNTTGAAAATTTCAATTAGAAACTCAANGCCTTCATCGGATTTTGCCAATTCATAGGCAGCCGANACCGCTAATTCGTCATTTGAATCTTTCAGACGATCGCAGAGAGACTTCACACTAGTTATTGTGTTTTCGTTAGATTGCTTGTTTCCAAGATGCCAATTCCAAAGGTCAAGCCAGACGGGTTTCATTATCTCTGAACTTACTGAACTATCTTCCTGCTTCCAACGAGGATCGGCATGATTCCAACTTGGCTTGACGGGATCATTGTTTCGAGTAAATAAAAATTTCACCATGTGACGAGGCAGGCCTAGTTCATTAGCGCTATATCGGGCATGGACAATGTCAAAATGAACGAAAACCAAGGTGCCTGCCGGGCCAACCAAAGGAACTCTTTTGTCTTTCCAGAGCTTTTCAAGTGTTTTGTTTTTCTTTGCAAGCTCGGGGTGCTTTTCTGCCGTTTCTTTATAAACAGCCTTGACTGCCTTTTCACTTTCTTGAGGAGTCATCGTCTTGGCCAGCAGCTGATCTCGAATTTTGTTCAATCCAGCCCTTGATAAGCGATCGAATTCTGCGCGGGTCTGCTCGACTTCACGGCGAGGCAGATATTGGCTCTGTGGTACGACGCAGGTTGGCCCCATATCCAAAGTAGTGTCTTGAGGATAATAAAACATCATCACGTAACGTGTCGGATGAGGCCTTTTCAGGTGATCTATCGCCTGATGACTATGATTGTCTCCGTCCTTATGGAGCCCCTGCTCTCCTCCAGGAAGAGTACGATGATCGTGCCGATGAAAATGAAGGTAGTAATCGGGACCCAGCAACGACTCTAGAGCACCTTTTACGGTGGGCGACTCAATGAGCTCCTGCAACAAAGGAGCGCATGGGAGAAGATTGTTGTGCCCCATTAGACCCGTCTCGCTGAGCGGCTCAAGCTGCTTGAACACACGCTCGTGGTAGTCTTTAGATAGTTCCGAGTCTATCTGAAGATATCCATCAGCAATAAACCGCTGCATCGCTAGATCGTCAAGCAAATACTTTTCGCTCATCAAGGAGTCCACAGCCCTACGAAGGGTTAAGTTCATTGGGGCTAATGCTTATTCATTAGCCCTCTGATTTCAATGACTATTACTTAATTTCCATCCCTTCAAGATCGCCGGCATCTCGCCATTTACCGAGCAACGCGTTAAACGCATTCGCTCCGGGTGCGTAGCCTTGTCCTATTCCACCACCTTCAGCAATGTAGCCTTCGTTATTATAATACCCCGGCGTACAGGCTTCTAAGTAGGCTTGGTTATTAACAGCAAGGCTTTTGATTGTTTCAACCCATCCAGTTTCTGCTTCCTGGGTTGGCTGGACATAATTAACGCCCCGATCCAACACTTCTTTGATGATGTACCCGATATGTTGAGCATGATCATCCAGTACAGACGTCAAATTNACGGAAGCACCAGTCTGCGAAATACCGCCCATCTGAAAACAATTAGGAAACCCATGGCTTGAAAATCCGTGAAAGGTCTTTAACCCGTCTGCAAAATGCTCACTCAACGTTTTTCCATCCTGACCCGTNACTTCAAANCCCGCTCTGCGGGTATATACGGTCCCAACCTCGAACCCTGTCGCGAAAATAATGCAGTCAAGCTCATACTCAACCCCATTCGCGACAATGCCCTTTTCNGTNATCCGATCGATACCTTTNTTGATACTGGTGTCTACCAAGGTGACATTTTCTCTATTAAAGGTGGGTAAAAACTCNTCATTAAANGTNGGNCGCTTACAGAACTGTCGATACCAAGGTTTTAATAAACCGGCCACCTCTTTATTCTTCACGGTATCGTCNACTCTTTGNCNNATACCATTCATCTTTTTGAAATCGGCTATNTCNGCCATTTCAGCGGCCTNCTCAGGNGTNATNTCAGGGTCCTTTTCCTTATTTGCTGGCACCACTGACATCAAATCCCGAAAAATCTCTGTCCAACCATCATTAACCAGGTCCTCTTCAACAGGCACGCCGAGTAAAATGTCGTTAAAGTTTTCTCGTCTCTCTCTCTGCCAACCTGGCTTGAGCGTCTCGACCCACTCTGGGTCTGTGGGCGAATTTCCTCTTAAATCCACAGAGGA
>PBUF01000052.1 GCA_002727775.1 Gammaproteobacteria bacterium | reverse complement strand
GCGTATGTTTGTGCGTGCAAAAAAATAGGGTCCATTTTTAGGTGTTTAGCGTGTTCAACTACAAAGTTCAATAATAAGGCCCCGACTCCTAGCCCTCGGTTTTCTTTCAAAACAGCCATTCGCCCAATTTGACCGCTTTGCATTAATCTAGCGCAGCCGATTGGCCTGTTAGCGCCTGCTAACGCCAAAAAGTGCCAGCTTTCTTCGTCATGGCCGTCCCATTCTTCCTCTTTTGGCACGCTCTGTTCCTTAATGAAAACGACTTCTCTAATCTTTCTGAGCTCTTTTTGGTAGGTTTCCCAGTCCGCGAGAATTACGCTAAGTCTAGATTCAATCATTTTTTTCGGTAAGTTCGATGGCTAAGCCAAGGTAGGATTCAGGTCTAAGATGCTGTAACTCGGCCAGCGCCTCTTTCGGCAGTTGAAGCTCCTCTAGGACCTTCTGATAAAGTTCTTCGTCGAGTTGTTGTCCTCTGGTTGCTTTTTTGAGCCTTTCATAGGGCTCGCTTAAGCCATATTTGCGCATGACCGTTTGTACAGGCTCNGCAAGNACCTCCCAGCTTCTATCAAGATCCTGTTGAATTTTTTCCTGGTTTACCTCAAGTCTGGTTAAGCCTTTCAAGGTGGATTTGTAGGCGAGCAAACAATGAGATAGTGCTGATCCAACATTTCGCAATACGGTGGAATCGCTTAAGTCTCTTTGAAGTCTAGATACGGTCAGCTTTGAGGACATATGCTCCAGTAAGGCGTTTGCAATGCCAAGATTCCCCTCCGAGTTTTCAAAATCTATCGGATTGATTTTATGCGGCATCGTCGACGAGCCTGTCTCGCCCTCTACCTTTTTTTGTTTAAAATAATCCAATGAAACGTAAGTCCAGATGTCGCGGTCAAAATCGAGTAGTATCTGGTTGAAGCGTTTTAGACAATCAAACATTTCTGCGATGTAATCATGAGGTTCGATTTGTGTCGTGTATTTGTTGATAGATAGACCTAGGCGATCTAAAAAGTCAGCAGAAAGTGTTGGCCAGTCTAAATTAGGGTACGCGCTTTGATGAGCGTTGAAGTTCCCCACAGCCCCATTAAATTTCCCCAATATTTCTTGTTTTTCGAATTGGACTAACTGTCTTTTTAGGCGTTCACTGCTGTTCCTCAACTCTTTACCAAGTGTGGTGGGTGAGGCGACTTGTCCGTGCGTCCGAGATAGCATTGCGACCGAGGCATTGGAGTTGGCCATCAAATTAATTTCTTCAGTAAGGGTTTTCATCACGTTCATTAAAACGTCTGATCTTGCGTGGCTTAGCATTATGGCGTAGGCCGTGTTGTTGATGTCTTCGGATGTGCACGCAAAGTGAATCCACTCAATAAGCTCCACAAGATCTGGTTGTTCCTTGAGCCGGTCTTTGACGTAATACTCGATGGCTTTCACATCGTGATTGGTGATCTTCTCGATGTCTTTGACCCTTTCAGCGTCCTCAACGGTCAAATCTGAGTAAATGCCTCTGATTGCGGCTTGTTCAGATTCTTCTAATTTTCGAACTTCTGATATTTCCTCGGTAGCACTTAGGAACAATAACCACTCGCACTCAACTTGAATGCGGTTCTTTATAAGCCCGAATTCGCTTACGATCGGCGCGAGTTCTTGAATTTTATCGCGATACCGTCCGTCAACCGCTGATACCGCTGTTAATTGATCTAGGCTATATATGTCGATGATTTGAACCTCCTGATGCGACTATCCTACCTCCGCCCATGAGCGTATCTCCTTGGTAGAGGGCTGCGAATTGACCCTTCGATATTGCTCGCTGCGGTTTCTTGAACTGAATCAACAGTTCTCCGTTAGCCGCCCTAAGCAGCTTACATGTTTGATCCGGCTGTCTATAGCGTATTTTTGCTTGAAATTCGCAAGGGAGCTTTGGGGATACCAGCCAATTCATGTCTGATATACGCAGCCAGGTCTCCATCAAATCTTGTTCGTATTGACTAACCACAAGGGTGTTGTTCGGCATTATTTTTTCCACGACGTACCAGGGAACTTCTGGTCGACTTTTAAGTCCTCCAATGTTGATACCTTTCCTCTGCCCTATTGTGTAAAGATGCAGACCATTGTGCGTTCCAAGGCTAGTGCCACTGCAGTCAGTTATTAGGCCTGGCTTATTGGAGATGTAACTGCTTAGGAAATGATCAAAACGCCTTTCTCCTATGAAACAGATACCTGTGCTATCTTTTTTTCTGCTGTTATGGAAACCGAGTGACTCAGCTATGTCACGTACTTCTGTTTTTAGTAAGTCTCCTAGTGGGAACAAAGAATTAGCGAATTTATCGATTGGGACTTGTTGCAAAAAATAAGTTTGGTCTTTTGAAGAATCCTTGGCCTTTAGCAGCCGATACGAATTTGCACTACGTTGTATTTTTGCGTAGTGACCTGTCGCTACGTAATCTGAACCGAGTGTTAGGGAGTAATCAAGGAAGTGGTTGAACTTGATCTCGCGATTACAGAGCACATCAGGGTTAGGCGTGCCGCCTGACGAATATTCCGTTATAAATTCGTCGAACACTGAATCCCAATATTCAGCGACGAAGTTTGCGACGTGCAGTTTGATATTGAGNTTATCGCAAACTCTTTCCGCGTCTTCTAGNTCTTCTTTGGCNGTACAGAAATCAGTGCCGTCGTCTTCTTCCCANTTCTTCATAAACAACCCTTCAACTTCGAAATTTTGTTGTTTCAGAAGATAGGCCGCCACAGAAGAATCGACNCCTCCCGACATGCCTACAATAACTTTCTTAGTCTTTGCGTTTTTCATCNTTTGTTTGTTCTGTCGTAANGCTGCTTTTGTTTGGAAACAAGCCGTGGTTTGAATCAGCTCTTTTAAAAAAGATGAGGCATAATATACGCAATTTCGGGTGAGTGTTAACGATGATAGAAGCAGAACAGCAACTTAGTCATGTTGGGGAATCTGGAGAAGCCAATATGGTNGACGTGAGTGATAAGATCGAGACTAAACGAGTTGCGATCGCTTCNTCGATTGTGCGTATGTCNCCGAGGACATTNGAGGCGATNCTANATAATGAGATTCAGAAGGGAGAAGTTATNGCAGTAGCCCGAGTTGCCGGTATCCAAGCTGCAAAAAAATGNTCTGAANTGATACCACTCTGCCATCCGATGCCCTTGGATAAAGTGAAGATAACAATTGAGGCCCTCAATGAGACGTCTTTGAAGGTTGTTTGTGAGTGTCGTGTTACCCACAAAACCGGTGTCGAGATGGAGGCATTAACGGGCGCAAGCGTTNCTGCATTGACCATTTACGATATGTGCAAGGCGATCGATAAGGACATGNTTATCGAAAAGACAGGCCTGCTTGAAAAAAAAGGCGGCAAATCCGGGAATTGGATTAGAGAGGGGACTTTATAGTGGCTTCTGTTTCTGTTTTATTTTTTGCCTCGCTTAGGGACGAAGTCGGAGAGAGTGAGGTTGAGTTAAACGTTGAAGATTTAGACGATCTCAGGATGCAATTGACGGACAGATTTGGGGTAAGTACAGTCGCGTCTCTCTTTGAGGATAATGTTCGAATAGCGGTTAACAAAGACGTTATTGAGGGGAGGTATGACTTTCGCGGAGGTGAGGAAGTTGCGTTTTTACCACCTGTTACAGGAGGTTGACCGTGGGTGCTGGTGAGCAGATATCTATTCAGCGGGAAGATTTTGATCTAGCCAAGGAATATGCAAAGTTACGAGTGAAGATTGGTAATGAAGTTGGTGCTATAGTTACCTTCACAGGGACAGTTAGGGAGCAGGTTTTTTCAGAAAATACCGAAGAACGAACGTCTANTCTACGTTTNGAACATTATCCCGGTATGACCGAGGANAGTATTAGTAATATTTTACTTGAGGCTTCTCAGCGCTGGGATTTGTTGGGACAAAGGGTTGTTCATCGGGTTGGAGATTTAAGCCCTGGCGATCAGATCGTCCTTGTTTTGGTTGCATCCAAACATAGGCCAGATGCATTTGCCGCTTGTGAGTTCGTTATGGACTATTTAAAGACGAGAGCGATTTTTTGGAAGTACGAAGGGTCATNAAAAAGCGGCACGTGGGTTAAGTCCACGGATAGTGACTACGAGCGNCTCAATAGGTGGTCGTAGCTGTAGTAGAAAGTTATAAAAACGGTTTAGTAAGAAGAATGTCAGATAAACAGAAAATCATATACACGGACACGGATGAGGCTCCAAGGCTTGCGACCTATTCTCTGTTACCCATTATTAAAATGTTTACGGAGGCNGCGGGCGTCTCGGTTGAGATNAGGGATATCTCNTTAGCGGGAAGGNTCATTGCTGCTTTNCCCGAGAGATTAAATGAAAATCAAAGAATTGAGGATGAACTCGCTGCTCTTGGCGAACTGACACAAGAGGAGTCTGCAAACATAATAAAACTTCCTAATATCAGCGCTTCGAATCCACAGATGCACGCAGCAATCAAGGAATTACAGGATAAGGGCTACGATTTGCCAGATTATCCGGAGGAACCCCAAGACTCTGATGAACTAGAAATCAAAAGCCGTTATGACAAGGTAAAGGGTAGTGCTGTTAATCCTGTTTTAAGGGAGGGTAATTCGGATAGGCGCGCAGCTAGCGCGGTTAAAGAATACGCAAAGAAATTTCCGCACTCCATGGGTAGCTGGTCCAAAGATTCGCGGTCAAAGGTATCTCATATGAACGGTGGAGATTTCTATGGCAGTGAACGATCTTTCATCTCCGATCAGAATGATTCGCTGCGCGTGGTATTTCAAGGTGACTCTTCTGAAGAGGTTTTGCGCGAAAACCTAGAGATAGAAGTTGGTGAGATTGTTGATGCGGCGGTGATGAGTAAAAAAGCGCTTTGTCAATTTTTAGACGAGCAGGTCGCGAATACGGAGAAAGGGGTATTGTTCTCGCTTCATCTGAAAGCGACGATGATGAAGGTTTCTGATCCTATAATTTTCGGACACGGCGTGCGCGCGTATTACAAAAAGGCGTTTGNGGACTATGGTGAAGTTTTCGAGAGCTTGGGCGTGGATGCTAATAATGGCGTTGGCGATGCGTATGATAAAATTGGTGATTTGGACCCAGGCAAGGCTGCTGAGATAAGAAGTGCGCTAGATGCTTGTCTTGAAGCAGGACCAGATATGGCCATGGTGAACTCTGACAAAGGTATAACCAATTTACATGTGCCCAGCGACATAATAATTGATGCCTCCATGCCAGCGGCGATCAGAGAGTCAGGGAAAATGTGGGGTCCTGACGGTGAGCTTCACGATATGAATGCGGTGATCCCGGATAGGAGTTATGCCGGGGTTTACCAAGAGACTATTAAACATTGCGCACAATATGGCGCGTTTGATCCATCGACTATGGGGTCGGTTCCAAATGTGGGTTTGATGGCTCAAAAAGCAGAAGAATACGGATCGCATGATACAACTTTCGAGTGTCCCGCAGACGGTAAAATAGTAGTTCTAAATTCAAAGGGNACGGCAGTTCTGGAACATGTCGTAGAAGAAGGGGATATTTGGCGCCTTTGTCGTGTCAAGGACGAAGCTGTTAAAGATTGGGTTAAGTTGGCCGTGAGACGGGGAAAGGCGACNGGTTGGCCATTGGTTTTTTGGCTTGATGAAGCTAGAGCTCATGACGCTAATTTGATCACTGTCGCCAAGGCTTGTCTCGACGATCTTGATATTACTGGATTGGATATTCAGTTCATGAAGCCCTCCGATGCTACGCGTTTTTCTTTGGAACGAATGAGATCTGGGGAAAATACGATATCAGTTACAGGCAATGTATTAAGAGATTACCTAACCGATTTGTTCCCAATCCTTGAACTGGGAACCAGTGCGAAAATGCTATCGATAGTACCGTTGATTAATGGCGGTGGATTGTTTGAGACTGGTGCAGGAGGATCAGCTCCCAAGCATGTTCAACAGTTTGAAGAAGAGGGTCATCTTCGCTGGGATTCACTAGGTGAATTCTTAGCGTTGGGTGCCTCGCTCGAGCATCTTGCGCAGGTTTTTGACAATTCTAAAGCACAGCTTCTTGCAGATACGTTAAATGGAGCGATAGCTAAGTTCTTAGATGAAAATAAGTCACCTTCTAGGAAAGTGAACGAAATTGACAATAGAGGCAGTCATTTCTATTTAGCACTTTACTGGGCTCAAGAAATGTCAAAACAAGANATAGATAAGGATTTATCGACAAAGTTTTCGGGAATCGCAGACAAATTGGCCGACAATGAGACAACTATATTAGATGAGCTGTTGGCCGCCCAGGGTGAACCTGTGAGCGTAGGTGGTTACTATTCACCTGATCCAGCTCTTGCTGACAAAGCGATGCGGCCATCTTCAACGCTTAACGAGATTGTATCGGGCGTTTAACTTTTCTCAGTTAAGTTAGTTCGTCCGACGGCGCATCGTGCGAAGCAAATTCCTCAGCTTGCGAATCAGAACTCGTTGCAACAGAGCGAATGTTGTCTGCGTGGAGTCCCTTCGGGCCCTCTACTACTTCGTATTCAACAGTATCACCAGCTCTAAGCGTCTTATAGCCGTCCATATGGATGGCAGAAAAATGAGCAAAAAGATCTTCTCCGCCGCCGTCGGGCAATATAAATCCATACCCTTTGGCATTGTTAAACCACTTAACCGTACCTATAGCCATGAGCTCTCCCTCCCCAAGGATCACTTGTGCTTCTCTGACTTTGGTAAAAAAATTACTACTAGTCAAGTAGCTATTAAGTGTATTGATAAGGAGTTTCAGAACCCTCAATTAGTAATTTAACTTGAATTTTTGTTTTCAAACACAACTTTAGAGTAGGATATGAGGTGTTTTGGTGATCGATTTATCATCGACCATCGAGAGAAATTTCTGCAATCAAGTTAAAACCCATAATAGGAGTGGGAATGCTAGAGATATTCAGCGCAGACTTACCAGATATGGACCAAGATGGAGGGTTATTGACTGAGACGTCAAAGCCTGAGCTGAAGCGACCTCCTATGTACAAAGTGATCTTGATGAACGATGACTACACTCCCATGGAGTTTGTAATTCACATTTTGGAAAACTTTTTCTCAATGGAGAGAGAAAAGGCGACTCAAATTATGTTGAAGGTCCATACTGAAGGTTCTGCGGTCGTGGGTATATACCCCAGAGATATCGCGGAAACTAAATCAGAGCAGGTAAATCAGTACGCCCAGGAAAACTCGCATCCTTTGTTATCTGTAATAGAAATGACCGACTGANCAATTAAGAGAATAAAACATGTTAAGTAAAGATTTAGAGGAAAGTTTGAACGATGCTTTTAAAGAAGCACGGTCGAAGGGTCACGAGTTCATGACTGTCGAACACCTGCTACTGGCTCTTTTGAAGAATGAGATATCCCTCAACGTGTTGAACAAGGTAGGAGCGAATATTGAAAAGTTGAGTTCTGATCTTTCTGAGTACATAGAATCCACTACACCCAATAAAAAACTAGAGACTGGCTCTTCAGATACGTCACCTACTTTGGGCTTTCAGCGTGTACTGCAACGAGCCGTCTTTCATGTTCAGTCCTCGGGTAGGAAAGAGGTTACTGGCGCGAATATCCTAGTTGCTATCTTTAGTGAACACGAAAGCCAGGCGGTCTTTTTGCTTAAATCACAAGATATCGAGAGGATCGATATTGTGAACTTTATTTCCCACGGAATAGGTAAGGATGAAGAGGAAGCTATTCCGGGAGGGTCGACAGGGGAAGAGGTTCCTGGAGAAGAGTCGGAAGGCAAGAGCGCTCTAGAGAGTTTTGCTACCAACCTCAACGAGGAAGCGAAGAACGGACGTATTGATCCACTGGTTGGTCGAGGATCCGAGCTTGAAAGAGTAATTCAAGTGCTGTGCAGGAGGCGAAAAAACAACCCTTTGTTAGTTGGCGAATCTGGTGTAGGTAAAACAGCTATCGCAGAAGGCCTTGCAAAAAGAATAGTCGATGGACAAGTGCCTGAGGTTGTCTCGGAAAGTGAAATTTTTCTTTTGGATCTTGGTGCGCTTCTGGCCGGCACAAAGTATCGGGGTGATTTTGAAAAGAGGTTCAAAGCTGTTTTGAACGAGCTTAAAGAGCACGATGATGCCATTCTATTTATAGATGAAGTTCACACGATCATTGGTGCGGGAGCTGCATCTGGAGGCGTTATGGATGCAAGCAATTTAATGAAACCACTACTCAGTTCCGGTCAAATCAAGTGCATGGGTTCGACGACGTATCAAGAGTACAGAGGTATTTTTGACAAGGATCGTGCTCTTTCTAGAAGATTCCAAAAGATAGATGTTATTGAGCCCGACATAGAAGATACATACAAGATATTGAAGGGCTTGAAGCCTCAATATGAAGAACACTACGGTATTCGTTACACTGACAAAGCGCTTAGAAGCGCATCTGAATTGGCAGCAAAATATATCAATGATCGGTTTATGCCTGACAAGGCCATAGACGTAATTGACGAAGTTGGGGCGGCCCAGCAGTTGCAACCCAAAAGTCGAAGGAAAAAAAGTATAACGGTTGGTGATGTAGAGCAAGTTGTAGCTAAGATTGCACGTATTCCTTCAACGCAGGTCAATAGTTCTGATAAAGAGTCCCTTCGGGATTTGGAGAANAAATTAAAGTTGGTGGTATTTGGGCAAGATGAAGCAATTTCTCAGCTATCCAATTCGATAAAATTATCAAGAGCGGGCTTAAAGAGTGGAGAGAAACCGATAGGTTCATTCCTTTTTGCAGGGCCGACAGGCGTGGGTAAAACGGAGGTCTGTAAGCAGCTAGCGAACATAATGGGTGTCGAATTGCTTCGATACGATATGTCGGAGTATATGGAGAGGCATACGGTTTCGCGACTNATTGGAGCTCCTCCAGGTTACGTAGGATTTGACCAAGGTGGGCTGTTGACAGAGGCCGTTACAAAACATCCACACAGTGTCGTTTTGCTGGACGAGGTTGAAAAAGCGCACCCTGAGGTGTTCAACCTTCTGTTGCAAGTAATGGATCATGGGACTTTGACGGACAATAATGGGAGGAAAGCGGACTTCAGAAATGTGGTACTAATAATGACGACTAACGCTGGAGCCCAAGAGTCTTCGAGAAATTCCATCGGCTTTTCGGAGCAAGATCATTCGAGCGATGCGTTGGAGGTAATCAAAAAAATGTTTGCGCCCGAATTCAGGAATCGTCTTGATGCGATCGTACAATTTGGAGCCCTATCGCTTGAAGTGGTTAAGACGGTTGTGGATAAGTTCTTAACCGAGTTGCAAGTACAACTTGATGATAAGCGGGTGACTCTTGAAGTAGATGATTCTGCGAGGGAGTGGCTCGCCAAAGAAGGTTACGATGAGAAAATGGGTGCAAGGCCTATGCAGCGTTTGATTCAAGATAAAGTGAAAAAGCAGCTCGCTGAGGATCTTCTTTTTGGCGATTTGTCACAATCCGGAGGGACGGTACGAATCCTGATTGAAGACAACGATTTGAAACTCGACGTGGTTTCAAAAGAGAAGGTTAGCGCTTAGTTTCTAAAGGTTATTCTACCTTTGCTAAGGTCGTACGGAGTGAGTTCGACTTTCACCTGATCGCCGGTGAGGATCCTGATGTAATTTTTTCTCATTTTGCCGGAGATGTGAGCAGTGACGATGTGTCCGTTTTCAAGCTCGACCCGAAAAGTGGTATTCGGCAACGTATCAACCACTGTACCGTCCATTTCAATCTGTTCTTCTTTAGCCATTAAGTTCCGATGCTGCTAGAAANGGGTATTTTGCCGCATGAATAGGTTAAAGGCAAAACTCCTAAGNAAAACCGATTTTTGTCCATTGGGAATTAATGAAGNGTTCTAGTGGTTTGAAGTTTATCTTATAGTGCATTTTCTCATTATTGGCGATCCAGTAACCTAGGTATAAATATTCCATGTCTAACTCCGAGGCTATTCGGATTTGATTTAGTATATTNAACGTTCCTAGGCTTCGTCTGGACTCGTACGGGTCATAGAATGTGTAGATGGCTGAAAGGCCTTCTNTCTGTNTGTCTGTCACCGCGACACTGANTAGTTTTTTCCCCAAGTACGAGGATATAAAAATACTGTCTGCCCATGGGCTTAAGAGAAATGTTTTGTACTGATCAATGCTGGGGGGAAACATATCCCCATCGGCATGCTTTACGTTAATGTAGCGTTGATACAAATCATAAAATCGAGAATTAAAGCTCGCTTCCTCGATATTTATGGTTAAGTCTCTGTTTTTATTGATAACCCTACGGTGGCTTCTCCTCAGAGGAAAATTTGCGACAGGTATTCTGGTAGGCACGCATCCATTACATTGTTTGCAATGCGGCCTGTACAAATGGCCACCACTTCTTCGAAATCCACTCTTGGTTAAACGTTCGTAGGTACTATCGCTAACTATAATTCTTGGATCGTAAAAGAGNGTCTGGGCGTCAGAACGGTTTAAATAGGAGCACAGATGCTGCGGAGTGAGAAAAAATTGGTCCTCTTGCTTTGTATTTTGGGATTCCAGTTTTGTTCCTTAGCCGGTAGTTGCCCAGCTGCCAGCTCTAGTGCGTTTCTTATTGTTTGATTTAAGCAAGTCTATAAATTTCTCTCTAGTAATACTTACGGCACCAAGAGATTGCAAATGAGGGTTCATAATTTGACAGTCTATCAATGTGAAGCTCCATTCATAGAGCTTTTTCTGTAGATAGTACAACGCGACTTTCGAGGCATTGTCGACTCTAGAGAACATGGATTCGCCAAAAAACATAGATCCTAGCGAAACCCCATATACACCCCCGACGAGTTCTCCCTCTAGAGTGACTTCAACCGAGTGAGCTAATCCAGCTATATGCATTTCGTTGTAGGCATTCTTCATAGATTCTGTGATCCAGGTTCCTTCGGACCTATCGTTTCTCTGGCTGCAATTTTCCAGCACCCCTTTAAAATTATGGTCGTAGGCGATATGAAATAGATCTCTTTTGAGCACTTTTCTTAAGCTGCGACTTACGTGCATCTCTCCTGGATAGAGAATGGCTCTTTCAGAGGGNCACCACCAAAGGATCTCCTCGTCGTCGGAATTAAACCAAGGGAATATTCCTCTGGTGTAAGCCTCTTTTAACCATTCAACATCTAGCAACCCTCCTGCNGCNATTAATCCGTCTGGTTCTTTNAGAGCAAGCTCATATTCAGGGAAAACTGGTTTNCCTTTAGGCAAGAGACTAATTGTGTTCATATTTGGNTAAGACAGTTNCCAGGAGNTCCTTTAGTTCTTTCAGGAAGTACTTTAAACACGGNCAACCACCATATAATTTTGGNCTAGNGGGTACAATCTTTACTTGAGTTTACAGCTTAAAGGGTTGACCATATGTGTCTGAAGCGTATTGATTTCAGGATCATATGTCATGTTAAAACCCTTCAAATACTTTTTCTCGTCTTAGTCACTTGCCCGCAACAGATAAACAANCTGCAAATTTTGAAGTTTTAAACAAACTCCCGTTTAGAGAGATTTGTAGTGCTATTATTTTCCTTTCCGCAATCTTATTCGCGTTATCTATTTTTTCTTATTCATCGCAAGATCCAGCATTTACATCCAGCAGTACTGATGTGGTCGTTTCAAATTGGATGGGCGTTAGTGGTTCTTATGCTGCTGACATTCTATTGTTTTTGATCGGCTGGACGGCATATCTGGTGCCTTTTGGCTTGATTTGGTTAGGTTATCGCGTATTTTCTGCTAAAAACTTCAGCACCCATCCTTGGCTTTTATTGATTCGATTTAGCGGTGTGATGGTTTTATTCCTATGCGTCGCAGTGATAATGGAGCTTCATTTCGAGCATCTCGGAGCGAGTCTCAAAGAAGGGGCTGGGGGCATTCTAGGTCAACTTTTACTTCCTGTTGGGATTGAGGTTTTTGGTGCTGTTGGCTTATCTATTATCTCGTTTTCTGGCTTTTTTCTGAGTGTTCAAACGGTCAGCGGGTTTTCATGGGTAACAATTGCTGAAAAGACCGGGCAAGCACTTTATTTGATTGCAGATTTTTTTGTTCGCCTGCGGGACGAAAAATACTACCCCTTTCGTGATAAGTGGATGGAAAAACTGAGGCAGAGAAATTCCACAAAATCGATAGTTACGAAGCGGCAGAAAGCCTTACAGAAAATGAAAGCGAATATTGAAACTTCTTCGGCACCAGAAATCGTTGAGGTCAAAGAGAAAAAGAAGAGCCCTTCTAAGGCTAGCCAGAAGAGATTGTTTGACACAAAGTCTGTAAACGAACTCCCGGACACGGATCTTTTAGACAGTGCAGTAGCTATAGAGGGGCTCGGTTATTCGAAAGATTCTTTGGAAGCCATGTCGAGGCTTCTTGAATTAAAGCTTCAGGATTTTGGGGTGGAAGCAGAGGTCGTGTCAGTTCTTCCTGGCCCCGTCGTTACACGCTTTGAGGTAAAACCTGCCGCAGGAGTAAAAGTTCAGAGAATCAGTTCTTTAGCTAAAGATCTTGCTCGTTCGATGGCCGTCATTAGCGTTCGGATAGTTGAGGTAATCCCAGGTAAACCGGTTGTTGGAATCGAGATACCTAATGAACACCGAGAAATGGTGCATCTTAAAGAGGCTATCAATTCTGCTTCTTTTCAGGAATCAGCGTCGGATTTGACCTTGGTTCTAGGGAAAGACATCTCTGGAGAAACCATAGTGGCCGACTTGGCCAAGATGCCTCACCTTTTGATAGCGGGTACCACCGGCTCTGGTAAGTCTGTGGGAGTCAATGCGATGTTGTTGAGTATTTTGCTTAAATCGACTCCTGATCAGGTACGGTTGATCTTAGTCGATCCTAAAATGCTCGAGTTATCTATCTACGAAGGAATTCCGCAC
>PBUF01000051.1 GCA_002727775.1 Gammaproteobacteria bacterium | reverse complement strand
TTTTAAGCGGCATAGCTCGGCCCCCATCTTTTCCCATCTGCCGGTTTCTACCCAGAGTTCTGAGGGTTGAACAACTGGCATCAGCAGCTCTTGCGCGCCAGCATTATCCATTTCTACACGTATGATGTTTTCAACTTTTCGTAGGACTCGAAGGCCTAAAGGTAGCCAGCTGTACAAGCCGCTCGCTAGCTGTCTCACAAGCCCAGCTCGCATCATCAACTTGTGACTGACAACCTCAGCGTCGGACGGGTCTTCTTTGAGGGTTGGAATCAGGATTTTTGATTGGCGCATAGCCCAACTATATCGGAATATCCAATAAGCTTCATTGCTTTGAGTCAGCTTGATACCGCTGATAAAAAAAATCTCAAAAAGTCGTGTCTGGGCTTTGTTAAGCGGACACCTTGATTTCCTATTGAATTAATTAAGCTGAAACGTAAAAAGCATTAAAAGAGCTGTATTTTTATTAGATTTTCCATGATCATGCCCGCGGTTAAGGGAAAATAAATCAATTTTGTTATGCCTATATTTGAATATATTTGTGACAACTGTGGACACGAATTCGAAACTTTACAAAAGGTCAGTGAGGCTCCACTAAAAAAATGCGAGGCCTGTGGCGCCAAGAAATTGCGAAAGAAAATATCGGCTGCTGGTTTTAGGTTGAGTGGGAGCGGTTGGTATGAAACCGATTTNAAGTCAGGGAAAAAGAAAAATGTGTCGAGCTCNGATGAAAAATCTGGAGGCGATAGTTCCTCGGGTTCTTCAAAGGATAAGGATAGTGGTGGGTCAACTAGCAAGAAAGAGTCTACTTCGACGTCCGAGAAAGCTTCAAATAAATCAAGCAAAACNTCGAAAGCTGGTGGCGATAACTAAAAGTTTTATAAGTTAGATTATGCGAACTCATTATTGCGGTGAAGTAAAGAAAACGGAGGTCGGACAAGAAGTTGAGGTCTGCGGTTGGGTGCACAGAAGGCGTGATCATGGAGGTGTGATCTTTTTGGATGTGCGAGATAGATCTGGAATAGTTCAGGTCGTTTATGACCCTGATACCGAGGATAGTTTTGCGACCGCTGATCGAGTGCGNAATGAATTTGTCTTGAAGGCGAAGGGTTTGGTTCGAGATCGTCCNGACGGAACTGTGAACCCGGAGATGGCGACGGGTGAAGTTGAGATATTAGGTAGCCAACTGGAAATTCTTAATGNCGCGNTGACACCACCTTTTCAGTTAGATGAGTATTCGGAGGCAGGGGAGGATGTTCGTCTGAAGTATCGTTACATGGATTTGAGACGTCCCGAAATGCAGGAAAAGTTGAAGGTCAGAGCCCAGATCACCAGTGCGATAAGATCNGTACTGGAGGAAGAGAATTTTCTGGAAGTGGAAACCCCAACCCTTTCCAAGTCGACGCCTGAAGGAGCCAGAGATTACTTGGTGCCCAGNAGAACTTATCCCGGACAGTTTTTTGCTCTCCCTCAGTCACCACAGATTTATAAACAGCTTTTGATGATGTCTGGCNTGGATAGATATTACCAAGTAGCTCGCTGCTACCGAGATGAAGATCTNAGAGCTGATAGACAACCAGAGTTCACGCAGATAGANATAGAGGCTTCTTTTATCACCGCCCATGATGTAATGGCGTTAACNGAGACTATGCTAAAAAAAGTTTTTNAGAGGGTGTTAAANGTCGAACTTGAAGACTTTCCAGTTCTCAGTTGGGAAGAAGCGATGAGGGATTATGGCAGTGATCGTCCTGACCTGAGAAATCCTTTGAAATTGAAAGACGTAGCAGATTTGATGCGAGAGGTTGATTTCAAAGTGTTTAGTGGGCCTGCAAATGACCAAGANAGTCGAGTCGTTGCTTTGTTAGCGCCAGGCGGTGGAAAGCTCTCTCGAAAGGTGATTGATGACTACACGAAATTTGTCGGAGTATATGGTGCTAAAGGACTGGCATATATAAAGGTCAACAAGAAATCCGACGGAATCGAAGGCTTGCAGTCGCCAATTCTCAAATTCATTCCCGAAAAAACGGTTGAGTCNTTGTTAGAGAGAGTTGGAGCCAGCGATGGAGATATTGTCTTTTTTGGAGCTGATAAAACTAAGACGGTAAATGACGCGATGGGAGCGCTACGTCAGAAATTAGCTGAAGATTTAGAGATTATTGATTTAGGTTTTGCACCTTGCTGGGTGGTTGATTTCCCTATGTTTTCTTCGTCACGNGAAGGGCTCGCAGCGGAACATCACCCNTTTACNCGACCGACTTCATCGGTTGAGGACTTATTGGCTGATCCTATCTCAGCTAAAGCGGAAGCCTACGACGTGATACTCAATGGTTATGAGCTAGGTGGTGGATCGTTAAGGATTCACGATCAAGAAATACAACAAGCTGTNTTTAAGTTATTAGGTATGGATGAAAATGAAGTGCAATCNAANTTTGGATTNCTTNTAGACGCACTAAAATTTGGATGNCCGCCTCATGGAGGTATTGCTTTGGGNTTAGATCGAATTGTCATGCTTATGACCGACAGTCCTTCTATNAGAGATGTAATTGCTTTNCCNAAAACTCAAAGNGCNTCTTGTTTGATGATGGCGGCTCCGGGAGAGGTAGACGAAAAACANCTCAAAGAGCTAAGCATCCGTCTTCGGTCATAATGTTGCGGAGTTAGAATACCTCAGGAAACAGTAAACGATAGAAGAAGGGCTTAAATGGCTGGGCATAGTAAGTGGGCAAATATCAAACACCGCAAAGCAGCTCAAGATAAGAAGCGCGGTAAGCTATACACTAAAATNATAAGAGAAATTACAGTAGCGGCGCGGTTAGGGGGCGGTGACCCTTCAGATAATCCGCGACTCAGAGCATCTGTGGATAAGGCTCTCGGGGCGAANATGCCCAAGGACACTATAGATCGAGCGATACANAGAGGGGCTGGTGGAGGTGAGGGTGCTGATGTAGANGAGCTGGTATATGAGGGTTATGGTCCGGGNGGAATAGCCATCCTGGTTGAAGCCATGACCGATAATCGGAATCGAACCGTAGCNGAGGTNAGGCACGCATTCAGCAAGTTTAACGGNAATNTGGGAACGGATGGCTCGGTGGCTTATCTGTTCGAAAAGAAAGGCATCATAAGTTTTGAGCCNGGCTTTAATGAAGAGCAGATCATGGAAGTTGTTCTAGAGTCTGGNGCTGAAGATATTGAAGTCGAAGAAGATGGNTCGATAGTGATCACAACNGCTTGGGAGGAACTTTCTGCAGTAAGTCAAAGCCTNCGAGANTCTGGATTCGATGCCACTCATTCCGAAGTAACCATGTTGGCCTCGAATACTATTNAATGTGATNCTGAGGTNGGCGCAAAAGTCATAAANCTGATNGAGGCNCTAGAGGATCTTGATGANTCNCANGAGGTTTTTAGTAATGCCATCATTCCGGAAGAATCCTATGGNTAGNNNTGCAAAAAACAAGGTTAAGTCGGTTTGCGGCGAGTAATCGGAGTCGATCCTGGGTCAAGAAAGACTGGCTATGGAATAATTGAAATTTCGGTATCAAAAATAGACTACGTAACCAGTGGACACATTTCTGTTGATGACGAGGTTTTCCCAAAAAGACTGGGCATCATTTATTCTGAGGTCCTAGAATTAGCTACGAATTATGATGTCCAAGAGATGGCTATAGAAGANGTTTTTCTCGCNAAGAATCCTAATTCNGCCCTGAAATTGGGGCAAGCGAGGGGNGTCGCAATCGCCGCAGGNATTGCCAAAGACCTNGAGATTTTCGAATATGCAGCGCGACAAGTGAAAAAAACGATCGTTGGNAAAGGTGGTGCNAGCAAGNCNCAAATTCAACACATGGTTCGAGTATTGCTAAATTTACCGGGAGTTCCTCAAGCCGACGCNGCCGATGGCCTAGCGATTGCTCTCTGTCATGCTCATAGTACTAGACGATCAGANNTATGATNAGTCAGATNAGAGGTAAATTAATNGAGGTAGANGACGATAAAGTCGTCGTTGACGTGGGCGGAGTCGGNTATGAAATCGAAGTTGCTTCTAGTGTTCTGGATACGTTGCCCGTAGATAAAGATCAGGAAATCTCGCTAGTGTGCCACTTTGTCGTTAGGGAGGACGCTCAGTTGCTCTATGGNTTTAGTTCNAAAGAGGAACGATCACTCTTTAGAGCATACATAAGAATTAACGGTGTCGGGCCACGACTCGGTTTGGCGCTCTTGTCTTCTTTAAGCATGAATGATCTCAGTCATATAGTTGACCAAAATGATGTGGGTCTGTTGCAGAAAGTGCCGGGTGTTGGAAAGAAAACGGCGGAACGATTGCTGGTCGAGCTGAAAAATCAGTTGGGCGACTTGTTAAAATTGCAAAGTTATCAGGGGCATGCTCAAGATAAAGTTGCTGGGTCAGCTTCTTTGGCTAGAGAAGCTGGTGAGGCGCTAATTGCTCTTGGATACAAGCAACAGGAATCTAGCGAAGCGGTGACGAGGGCATTGACTGAGGTTTCTGACCATACTAGTTTAACACTAAACGAGCTTGTGCGATTAGCACTGAGAAATTTCATTCGGGAATGACGCTTTATGACGATTGAGCCAGACCGATTTGTTTCCCCGAAAGTGGACTCTAGAGAGCAAGGTTATGATAAGGCGTTAAGGCCTACCAAACTAAGGGAATACATTGGTCAGGAATCGGTCAAAGAGCAACTAGAGATTTTTGTTAAAGCTGCTCTTGCAAGAGGAGAAGTGCTCGACCACACGCTGATATTTGGCCCTCCAGGCCTTGGTAAAACTACATTGGCAAATATCATCGCTAACGAGATGTCGGTAGACATCAAAGCGACCTCAGGCCCGGTGCTAGAAAAACCAGGTGACCTTGCTGCGATGCTTACCAACTTAAACCATGGCGATGTAATTTTCGTGGATGAGATCCATCGATTGAACCCGGTTGTTGAAGAGATACTCTATCCGGCTCTTGAAGATTTTCAGTTAGACATATTGATTGGTGAGGGTCCAGCAGCGAAAAGTTTGAAACTTGATTTGCCGCCCTTTACTTTGATTGGAGCGACTACTAGAGCTGGACTTTTAACGTCGCCGCTAAGAGATCGGTTTGGAATAGTTCAGCGGCTGGATTTTTATACGGAGAACGAATTATCAGACATCGTCAAGCGCTCGGCCTCTAAACTGGAATTGCCGATAGAGGACGAGGGTTGCCAAGAAGTTGCCAGACGATCAAGAGGCACGCCACGTATTGCGAATCGGTTATTGCGGCGAGTCAGAGACTTTGTTGAGGTTAAAGCCGATGGAAATGTCACATCTGTTTTGGCAGATCAGGCCTTGAATCTCTTAAAAGTTGATAAGGAAGGATTAGACGCTATGGATCGTAAGTTGCTGGTCACGATCTTGGATAATTTTGAAGGCGGCCCTGTTGGACTAGAGGCTTTGGCTGCATCGCTAAATGAAGAAAAAGATACGATCGAAGAGGTTGTAGAGCCGTATTTGATACAGCAAGGTTATTTAGTTAGAACGCCCAGAGGTCGAACTGTGACTCAAAAATGTTACACGCATTTTGGACTCGAAAAAAAAGCGAACTCGGTTTCGAAGCAAGCTAATGAAAGGATACAGAGCGAATTAACACTAGACTAAGAAAGAAAAATGCCTAGCCAATTGTCTATTTACGATTTGATTGCAAATGCTAGCCTGCTGGTGCAGTTGGTCATGTTGTTGCTGGTTGTCGTTTCCATTATTTCTTGGATGATGATTTTCCAGAAGTGGTTTTTGCTTAGAAGGGCTCAAATTGAATACGAAGCTTTTGAGGACCATTTTTGGTCAGGAATAGACCTGCGCCAGTTTTACAATGAATTGGAAGATGTTGAAGGTCTAAATGGCATCGAAAATATTTTCGTATCTGGTTTCAAAGAATTTTTGCGATTATCTGAGCAATCAGAAGCAGACCCTGAAGCGATAATGCAGGGAGTGCAAAGAACGATGCGGGTAGCCCTGAATAGGGAAGAAGCCCGCCTGGAGACAAATCTTGCTTTTCTGGCAACTGTGGGCTCCACAAGTCCCTATGTGGGTTTATTTGGCACAGTTTGGGGGATCATGAATTCTTTCAGATCACTGGCAAACATGAGCCAAGCCACTTTAGCTTCAGTTGCCCCNGGTATATCTGAAGCGCTCATCGCTACTGCCATGGGCCTGTTCGCTGCGATTCCGGCTGTTATTGCTTACAATCGTTTTTCTGCTAAAGCGGACTCCATCACTGATCTATACCAAACCTTCAGTGACGAGCTGATTACGATTTTGCACCGAGCCGCGCATAGTCAAACCAAGGATTAGCCAAGAAGGAATTGATGGTGTCTACGAAACGAAAGCCGATGTCTGAAATCAATGTGGTTCCATATATCGACGTAATGTTGGTATTGCTTGTGATATTCATGGCAACCGCGCCGCTGTTGACACAAGGAGTTATCGTCGACCTTCCCGAGGCTGCCTCAGAGCCTGTTCCACAAGACCAACAAGATCCATTGGTTATATCAATGAATTCCGATGGAGCAATTTTCCTCAACATAGGTCTAGATCAAAAAGGTCAAAAGGGTTCCCGAGTTACGATCTTTTCGTTAAGTGAACAGGCAGGCAAGATCCTTCGTGAGCGAAGTGATCTGCCTGTGTACGTTCGTGCTGATCAAAAATTGCAGTATGGAAGTGTAGTCGAGATCATGACGGTTTTGCAGAAAGCTGGAGCAAAGAGTGTTGGTCTCATAACTGAACCTCCAGATCTGAAGTAATGGACACCCACTGTGATCCTTAAATATGGCGTCCCTTTTCTTCTTGCTCTGGTGATCCATTTTCTCGTGTTTTTTTTTGTTGATAAAAACTGGGACGGAATTGAAGAGCCATCGGCTTATGTTGATCTCAACACAATAAAAGCGGAGTTGATAACAATAGAGCCAACCGCTTCGCCTCAATATGATTCAATTGAGCCGGCCTCAAAGACTGCCAATAAAAAGCGTCAAAAAATCGAAGATCGACCTCAGCCAAAGACGCCTGCTGTGCCAAAAGAGATCGAAGTAAAAGAGGCTCAACCTAAGACCAATGCTAAGGACTTGGAAGACGAGCCAATGTTAAATAAACAGTTATTGGCGGATTTATCCAAAACGGGATTTGAAAGTACGCTTCGGCAGGAGGCGATGGCTCTGAACGAATCGACTGACCGACAGGTTGCAAGTTCCTTTCAAGCCAAGATATATAACCAAGTCAGGAATAATTGGAGCCGGCCGCCCAGTGCAAGAAATGGTATGCAAACAAAATTACTGGTCGAGTTAATACCAACAGGTGAAGTTATGTCGGTGTCCATTATAGAATCTTCGGGAGTTTTGGCTTTTGATCGTTCGGCGGAACAAGCTATAAAACGCTCGGGAAAATTTGAGGTCCCAGATAACAACCAGTTATTTGAAGAGTATTTCAGAAGGTTTTACTTTTTATTCAAGCCAGAAGATTTACTCAGATAGTCAAGGTGTTGGTTTAAAAGAAATGCGGAGTTATCAAATAGAGGTGAGTAGCATGATGAAAAACTGCAAGCTGATGGTTTTTTTGATCCTATCAGTTTGGTGTTCGTGGATTAATGCGACGCTGGACACGATTATCATAGATCAAGGTCAGGACGACCCCGTGAAAGTCGCGGTTGTTCCATTCAAAATGTCAGGCGATCTTGAGGAAGCAGTTAATCTCTCAGATATTATCGCTTTCGATCTAATCAGAAGTGGGCAATTTGATCCGCTTCCTAGCGAAAATATGCTGTCGCTACCGTCTAACGCTCAAGAAGTTTTTTTTAGAGATTGGAGGATACTTAAGACGGACTATTTGGTGATCGGGGGTGCTACAGAAGCCGGTGATTCAAAAATTTCTGTTTTTTTTGAGCTATATGATGTTGTTAACGAAAGAAAGATGGAGGGAAGAAGTTTTCTCATCGATCGTGTTCATTGGCGCGATGTCGCGCACAAGATTTCTGATTTGGTCTATGAAAAAGTGACTGGTATTCGAGGTGCCTTTTCTACTCAGATTATGTATGTATTGGCAAAGAATTCGGGAACGTCCAATGCCTCCTATAGTCTCCAGATAGCGGATTCCGATGGAGAAAGGAGCCGAACTCTAATTGAATCGCCAGAACCGATTTTATCCGCAAGCTGGGCCCCTGATGGAAACAAAGTTGCCTATGTGACCTTCGAAACAGGAAGACCTTCCATAGTGGTTGAGGCTATTGATGGGTCATATAGGAAAAGGATTACTGATTTCAAAGGAATAAATGGTTCGCCAGTTTTTTCACCTGATGGTAGAAGCTTAGCGCTTGTGCTCTCGCGAGATGGAGATCCNGAGATCTTTGTAATGGATCTAGAGACGGAAGCTTTGAGAAGAATTACCAGACACCATGCCATAGATACCGAGCCAAGTTGGGCTCCAGATGGGAAGAGCATTATTTTTACTTCTGATCGAGGTGGCAGGCCCCAAATATATCGCGTTGAATTATCGACCAATTTTATTGAAAGATTGACCTTTGTGGGAGACTACAACGCGAGGGCCAGGTTGTTGCCGGATGGTAAGCACCTTGTTTTTGTGCATCGCAAAGAAGGTGTCTTTCATATAGCTTGGCAGGATTTAGAGCGAGATGTGATACAAGTTCTTACGCAGACAGCTCTGGACGAGTCGCCATCGCTCGCGCCAAATGGAACAATGCTTATATATGCGACTCAGAATCAGGGTAGGGGTATTCTTGCGGTTGTCTCCATAGACGGGCGAGTCAAATATCGGTTACCCTCTTCCCTTGGAGACGTCAGGGAGCCAGCTTGGTCTCCTTTTAATGATGGATTTAAAAAGTGGCAATAACAATCTAGAATACACCTTTAGATTGCTTGAAACTCAACTTAGGAGATCGTAATGCAAATTGAACTAAACCCCCGACTGCGCTTGATGGTCGCGTGTTTCGTGAGCTTGTTTTTCGTTGTTGGTTGTTCTTCAACATCGCAAGAACCAGTTCAACAGCAGGAACCGGTTGAAGAGCCTGCGGCGCCTGTGCAGCCTAAAGCTAAGGCTCCGGTTGACTTCGCGCCTGGAGGTCTTGACCCGATTGATTCAAGAGGCAGGCCGATTTCTCGAACTTTTTATTTCGAATACGATAAAGCGGTTTTGAGTGCTGCCGATTTGGCTGCCCTTGAGCTCCATGCAAAGATTTTAAAAAGGAACTCGGATCGCAGTTTAGTCATTGAAGGGCATTGTGACGAGCGAGGTACTCGAGAATATAACCTAGCACTGGGGGAGCAGCGAGCTAACGCGGTCAGCAGTTTTTTACGATCCTCCGGCGTCTCTTCAAGACAGTTAGAGACAGTTAGTTATGGGGAAGAACAGCCCTCTGACCCTGGCCACAACGAGAGCGCGTGGTCAAAAAATCGTAGGGCGGTCTTGTCCTATAGATAAGAAACCAATGGGGGTGCTCGCTTTAAATAGATGTGCCCCCATTTTTTTTGTATTCATACTTCTCAGTATCAGTTCTGAACAAGGCCATGCGCAAGCTGCGGACAAAAATTTAACAGAAGGCTCACCGATAGAGGAGCTTTCTGGGGTCGTTGACAGTCAGGTTAGTGGCGCTGGACAGCTATCAGAACTCTTTTACCGTATTCAGGTGCTTCAGCAGGATCTAAAGGATCTCAGAGGAACGATAGAAGAACAGAGCTATTTGATTAAGCGTTTAGAGCGCAGTCAAAAAGAACAGTATTTAGACCTTGATAACCGTTTGGTTCAGCTGGGAGGAGCAGATCTAGGGAGTCGTGCTGCTCAAACAGAGGATAAAGAGTCTAGCGAAGAGGCAACAACTCTTTTGAATGAGATCCCTGAGTTTGATAACGAACGCGAAGCCTACCAATATGCCTTTGATTTGATGAGAAATCGGCAATACCAAGAGTCCCTGGCTGGCTTTGAGGAGATCATAGTCGCGTTCCCAAATGGACAATACACACCCAATGCCTTTTACTGGATCGGCGAGCTATATTTGGCTCAAGGTGATAATGAAAAATCGAGACAATCTTTTATACANGTGATCAGCTTATATCCAGATCACCAGAAAGTACCTGANGCAATGTANAAACTAGGNGTGGTTTATTTTGCNTTGGGTGATAACCAATCGGCTTTAAGATATNTGGNTCAGGTGCAGCAGGAATACCCAAACAGCTCNGCGGCTGGGCTAGCCGCNAGATANTCGGTAGAGATCCAATAAACACGAATTCGTTNATAGAGCTNTTGAANTCTGCTCTCATNGTTGAATCGGGGTTGTTTAAAATAAAGGGCATGTCTACAATGCGCGCC
Source organism: Gammaproteobacteria bacterium (assembly GCA_002727775.1). Classification (GTDB taxonomy): domain Bacteria; phylum Pseudomonadota; class Gammaproteobacteria; order Pseudomonadales; family Azotimanducaceae; genus UBA4421. The sequence goes on along the minus strand of PBUF01000051.1, from coordinate 19,531 downwards.
GTTAGGGAATCTTTTTTGGGGTCGTTAGCTCAGCTGGTAGAGCACCGGGCTTTTAACCCGTTGGTCCTGGGTTCGAACCCCAGACGACCCACCACTAACTCCCTTGATCTCATCAAAACTGGTTAGGTACCTTATAGATTANTGTAAGTTCGTAAGTCTGCGCCTTTGCGAAGAGCAGTCTTAAAGAGTGCTTCTTGGATTTGCATTTGCAGAATCCAAAACCTAGAGTCAGAGAGTTGAGTAGGAGAACAAGTTATGTCGTTAACAAATTTTAGTCGATCGATATCGGGACATATCGCGGTCGTTACAGGCGCCGCAAGTGGAATGGGAGAGGCGACTGCTAAGTTGTTTGCGAGTGAAGGCGCGCTGGTGGCAGCTATTGATGTTAATGAGGAAGGGTTGAANCGAGTTGTCNCCGAAATTTCCTCAGAAGGCAAATCTGCCAAGGGATGGATATTAGATCTTTCTGATGGNGAGGCAATAAAGCGTGTTTTCGACGAAATCGCTAATCACTTTGGTGGNATAGANATATTGGTGAATAATGCCGGGATTTCAATTCCCTCGCCTATCGATGACGATAANTACGAGAGCAATTGGTCTAGATCTATGGACATACTGATTACAGCCCAGACCAAGACGATTCGAGCTTCCTTGCCTTATATAAGGAAATCGGACAACCCCAGAATCGTTAATATCGCATCTACTGAGGGTTTTGGGGCTACAAAGTTTGGTAGTCCTTACACTGCTGCNAAGCACGCTGTGATTGGTTTGACTCGGTCGTTNGCTGTTGAGTTAGGTACTGAAGGAATTACAGTGAATTGTATTTGTCCGGGCCCTGTAAGAACAGGAATGACCGAGGCGATTCCAGAAGAAAGTAAACAAATATATGCGAGACGCCGTATTGCGCTCAGGCGATACGCGGATCCAGAAGAAGTCGCTCATGGCACCTTAAATTTTGTACTTCCAGCCTCAGGATTCATGACAGGCGCGACGCTGCCCGTTGATGGTGGCTTAACGATTAAGAACGCTTAATGACCAGTTCTGAAGTTAGGATTTCCTGGGGAAAATTGGCGGCGTTCGGGACGCCCGCGGTTGGTGCTGGTTACATGTATTTGTTTCTAAGCCTTTACGTAATGAAGTTTTCGACTGACGTTTTGCTGATTGCCCCGGTATTCATGGGTCTCATTTTTAGTGTTTCCAGAATTTGGGATGCGATTTCTGATCCTTTGGTGGGTTATTTGAGTGATAGAACCGTAACACCGCTAGGAAGAAGACGAATTTGGTTGCTGACTAGTGTTATCCCCATATCGGTGACTTTCTACATGGTCTTTGCGCCACCACTTGGGTTGACGAAAGGTCAGTTGGATTGGTGGATGGCTGTATCAATAATCGGATTTTACTCGTCGATGACTTTATTCTTCGTTCCGCACATGGCGCTAGGCGCTGAAATGACCGATGACTATCATGAAAGAAACAAGCTGTTCGGCGCAAGGCACTTTGCCTATGCGTTCGGGTCCATTCTGTCTCTAGCAAGCATGCATTTACTGATCGTTGCAGAATTCGGGGAAGAGACTGATGTCAGAGCTCTGGCCGAAGACCTTGCGATATTAGCTGTTGCGGTGATGAGCGTTTTTCTGATTTTCGCTGTTTTCATGTTAAAAGAGAGACCGGAATTCCAGGGCAGAATGACTAGCGCTCCTTTTTCAGCGTTTAAAGATGTTTGGCAAAATAGTCATGCACGGTTGTTTATCGTCGTGCAATTTATCGAAAATGTTGGCTCAGCAGCGATAGCGGCTCTTACGCTTTACGTAATGCAGTATGTGGTAGGAGCGCCNCATTTGGCGGTTCCCGTTATTTTGACTTACTTCATTCCATCGAGTCTNTCCGTACCTTTATGGATTCCNCTTGCCAAAAGNTTTGGAAANATNAGAATGTGGGTGATGAGCATGATTGGCACTGGGTTTTCCTTCGGAGCGTTTTGCTTGTTGCCGTTTATAGACAGTATGGATTTACGAATAGCAATCAGTTTTGTATTTGCTTTTTTNGCAGGGCTGGCAGCGGGATGTGGCGGTATGATAGGCCCTTCAGTGCAAAGTGATATCGTTGATTATGATGAGCTNGTTTCGGGTGAACGAAAAGAAGGCTCCTACTTNGCNGCATGGAACTTNGTACAAAANAGTGCNGTNGGNGTTATGTTACTNCTNACNGGGTTTGTGCTGCAGTTCAGTGGATTTGTGCCAAATATTGATCAAACTCAAGAGGTCAAAATAGCCATAGTTGGGCTTTACGGCTTCTTTCCATTGGTGTGTTACTTCATTGGGGCGTATATGTTCGCTAAGTTTCAGTTGGATGAGGCCGCTTGTAACGACATAAGAAAACAACTCGATTTAAAAAGGGCTTAGTTTTCTTGCAATTGGCGCTATAGAACCAACTGCAAATCAAGACGAAAAGAAGCGTGCTTGTTTAAGCCNCCATTTAAGACACGCGGCCCACTAGGCAAGGTGTTTGTTAGGGGTTTTTATCTCCCTACGAAGTTTCCAGGTCTCCTTTCCGCAACAGACTTTACACCTTCTTTGTGATCCTCAGTTTTTTGTAACCGGAATTGCTCGAGAAACTCATGGTCTGTTTGTTTTTTGACTGCGTCCGACAGACCTGCCCTCATGGTGGCGCGGACTGATTCGACGGCTAGAGGCGCGTTTTCAGCAATCTCTGAAGCAAGTTTTATGGCTTCATCGCGCAGTTTGTCCTGCGAAGTCAATACGTCGGCTAGGCCCCATTCGTGAGCCTGTTCTCCGCCGATGCGCCTACCAGTAAGAAACAAGAGGTGTGCTTTTTGATGCCCTATTAGGCGNGGCAGGGTATGAGTTANACCAAAGCCAGGATGAAACCCAAGCTTAACGAAGTTAGCTGTAAATCTGGCCTCTGGGCAGACCACTCTGAAATCGGGCATTACGGCAAGCCCGAATCCGCCTCCTACCGCGGCGCCTTGAATAGCACCTATGACTGGAGTCTTAGTTGCAAAGAGTCGCGTAGCGGCCGTATAAAGTGGATTTCCGCTAGTTTCGGTTCGCTGATCTCTTTCTTGATTGCCTTGTTGATTACCAAAGTTATTGCCAGCACAAAAGTGTTTGCCCTGTGAGCAAAGGACTATCGCTCGCACTTCATGAGATTGATCGAAGCCCTCAAAGCAATCGGCCAAATCGTTGATTAATTGAGTATCAAAAAAATTATTGGGCGGCCTTTGTATTTCTACAATAGCAACATGTTGATCTTTCGTGATTTCTAAATCTTGATAAGCCATACCCAATCCTCCATAGATAGCCGCCTGATGTTTGACTATATTAGCCTAATTTGCAACGAAATTACTGGGGAGTGAGTGCAAATGCTTAAGTGGCAAATAGGTGATGTAAAAATAACGCAGCTTGTCGAACTGACAACCGCTTCTCTTGGTCCTTATTTGCTGCCTCAAGCGACGCCCAACGAGCTAAAAAAAATTGATTGGATGTCGCCATTTGTCGATTCTGACCACCGGCTAGTTCTGAGTATGCACATGCTGGTTTTGGAGATTAACGGTCAAACGATCTTGGTGGATACGTGTATCGGAAATGACAAAGAAAGAACTTACCCAAAGTGGAACATGATGCAAACGGATTTTTTGTCTCGCTTTGAAGCAGCCGGGTTTAATCGGGATACTGTAGATACGGTGTTGTGCACTCATATGCACGTTGACCATGTTGGTTGGAATACCTTGCGAGTTGAAGAGANTTGGGAGCCAACATTCTCAAACGCNGATTATCTTTANTCCCGTCGAGAGTGGGAACACTGGAGTACCCAACCGCAAGAATATGGACCGGTATTTGAGGACTCGGTTCAACCTATATTTGATTCTGGTTTGGCGCAACTTGTGCCGGACGATTATCGAGTTACTGATGAAATATGGTTGGAGCCAACACCTGGGCATACNCCAGGTCATGTGAGCGTCCATATCCAATCGCAAGGGGAAGAGGCAGTAATCACTGGCGATATGATTCATCACCCATGCCAGATAAAGCATGTCGATTGGGCGACCTCTGCTGATGTTGATCAAGCACAGGCTGTATTGACCCGGCAAAAATTTTTGGATCAGTACGCGGATCGGCCTGTTTTGATAATTGGCACCCATTTTGCGGGGCCCTCTGCTGGAAAAATTGTCAGGGACGCATCTACATTTCGATTGGATTATTAATAATCATTGATTTGTGAAATATGTCCTGACTCGGGGTGTTATGATTAGGGCCTTTGGCTAGGAAATAAATTGGCCTCTAGCGATATCGTATCCGCAATCCGAATTCGTAATTTCACATGGCTTTGGATTGGAAGTTTAGGTTCTTCCTTCGCGATGAACATGCAAATTATTGCGAGGGGTTGGTATGTCTACGATTTGACTTCTTCGGCTGTCGATCTGGCATGGGTTACTGTTTCCTTCATGCTTCCCACTGTTTTGTTTTCTCTTTATGGAGGCGTAATAGCCGACAGGTTCTCGAAGAAGAAAATCATAGTTTATGCACAGGCTATGAACTTTATCGCAACAGCGATTATGGCAGTGATCATAATTACGGAACGGGTCAGTTTTTGGGATTTTATGTGGGTTGGCCTTTTCAATGGCACGGTCTTGGCTCTCTCAATGCCAGCTAGACAAGCTTTTGTTCCAGACTTGATACCAGAGCGATTGATTTTTACGGCCATGGGTTTGACTACTAGTGGGTGGAATATCTCACGCATTGTAGGCCCCGCTTTCGCTGGTTTTTTGATTGCGATAATCGCCGAAGGTGATAAGACTTCATCTTTTGGCGTTGGCATTGTTTATTTCATCATTGCGGCCCTTTACCTGATTTCCGCACTAACTATGCTGCTGATTGATAATCCGGGTTCCCCGGCAGGGACAGAAAAATCTGGTGCAGTTTCCGAAATGAAGGAGGGCTTACTATATGTGTTAGAGCGCCCGCCAGTGTTTGGCTTGATTATTCTTTCAGTTATACCTTTCTTGTTTGGGATGTCCTTGAACACGCTTTTGCCGGCATTCAACCAGGACATGCTGGCTGGTCAGGCCGATGATTTAGGACTGTTAATTTCGATGATGGGTGTGGGAGCAATTGTCGGGTCTTTGATGATGGCTGCCATGGGTGATATTGAAAACAAGGGAAGGTGGTTGATAGCTAGTTGCTTGTGCTGGGGTCTGGCGACATCACTTTTTGGTCTGACGACTTCTCAGCTAATGGCTATGTGCGTGATTGTAGCCTTTGGTTGGCTCATGAGCTGGAATATGTCGATGAATCGTGGTTTGCTGCAGCTGCAGGTGGANGGCCNTATGAGAGGCAGAATCATGAGTATTGACATGATGTCTCATGGNCTAATGCCCTTAGGAGTTTTTCCAATCAGCATTATTGCCGATTATTATGATGTGGGTACTGCTTTGTTTGTGAGTGGCATCGCGTTTATGATTGCCACGATAGGCGCTTTTTTGTTCATGCCAGCTGTTAGGCAAACGGATGTGTTTGATGAAAACAACAAACGGGAAGTNGGTTTAACCTCTGTGACCGATTCCGAAGTTGTGTGAGCTNCATCTCAACCGAAAATAGAAATTAGGAACCTGAATGGCTACGAAGATAGGATTGATATCAGACACACATATTCCTGAAGCTCGAGCTAGTTTGTGGGATCAGGTATATACGGCTTTTCAGGGCGTGGACCTGATCTTTCATGGAGGTGATATTCATGACCTTTCTTTACTCGATGAATTGGAGAAAGTAGCACCTATCTATGCAGCTAGAGGAAACGGAGAAGATGGCAGTGGGGGGCGAGACGTTCAACCAGAAGACCCNAGAGTAAAATATGCTTGGTTGATTGAAATTGAAGGATTATGGGTGGGTCTTACTCACTATATACCCGTTCCGGAGAGACCCCCTAATTTTACCTTGGCAAAGTGGGTTGACCGATTTTTCCCTGAACGCAAACCAGATGTGATTGTTTCTGGCGATACCCATCGGGAGGCAATTGAGTGGATCGATGGCGTCTATTGTGTCAATCCGGGCTCCCCGACGTATCCTCACAACTATGACACACAGTATGGGACGATCGGTTTCTTGGAAATCGACAACGGCAAAGCCGACGCAAGCATATGGCAGATAGCTGAGGCGGGCATCGTCCCCTTTGATTGGGAGGGTACACCGCCCTGGAAGCTTAGACCTTAGTCCTTTGGTTGTCCTAAAATCCTTTCTGCAATGATGTTTTTTTGAATATTTGGCGTACCACCACCAATAACTACATTTGGCCAATTCAGCGCTGATTTAGCCCAGGTGCCACCATCNATGGCTTCATTGCCTCCATCAAGTTGCAAGCCAGCTTGGCCGGTAAGTTCTACTGCAAAGTCGTCCATACCAATCTCTAGGCTTGCTCTGTGGAGCTTATTTACTGAGGTTTCACTAGTCAGAGGCTCTCCTTTGATTTGTTTAGTGAGATAGCGCAGTCCGTTATATTTCATCGCAGCNATTTTCGTTTCGAATCGAGCTATTGTTCGTCTCACTTCTGGATCACTGTTTGCTGGCTTGCCTTGAATATTTGTGTTTTTGGCAAGAGATTTTAAATCTTCGAGCTTTTCGAACATCTGGGTAACCTCTCCGATACTGGAGCGCTCATTNGCGAGAGCTGAGACTGTCACCCCCCAGCCTTCGCCTTCTTCACCCAATCGATTCTCGATCGGCACTTTCATGTCGGTAAAGAAGATTTCGGCAAAATGCCTGTCTCCAGCCATATTTTCGATGGGCCTNACTTCCAGTCCTTCCGCATCCATTGGAACAAGAAGGCAAGTGATGCCTTGATGCTTGGACTTAACACTAAAGTCAGTTCGAACTAATAAAATCATCCACTGAGCGAACGGAGCGCCGGTGGTCCATATTTTTTGTCCATTTACGACGTAATGATCTCCGTCTTTTTCTGCTTTGCATTGGATTGCTGCCAGATCTGAACCGTGATTGGGCTCCGAATATCCAGTGCACCAAACCACTTTGCTATCGAGGATATCTGGGATAAATCGTTTTTTTTGTTCTTCAGTTCCGTATTGCATAATTCCTGGTCCAACCCAGGCTAATCCCATGAAGGAAGTTCCTAATGGCGGTGCTTTAGCTAGAGCCATTTCCTCTTTCAATATGGCTTGTTCGATTAGGCCTCCATCGCTGCCTCCGAATTCCTTTGGCCAGGAGAATCCCACCCAACCTTTCTCTCTGACCTTTTCAAGCCAGGATTTTAGAAAATTCCTGTCNCGTTCTTTTTTTGGAGGCAGATTCTCTGCCAGGAAGGATTTNACTTCTTCCCTGAAATTTTGTTCTGATTCGGTATATTCAAAATCCATTAGAGACCTCCTAGGGTTGCGAGTCTGTCGAGGTGATAATTTGAATCACCATACATCGGTCTAGCCCACTTAGATCGTTTTAAGTAAAGCTGAGCATCATATTCTGCTGTGAATCCAATCGCGCCGTGAAGGCCCACGCCGTCTATTCCGATTTCCGCGAACGCATCTGAAGCATAGCCCTTGGCAAGAGAAACTGCGCGATCCACCTCGCTTGGNGCATCGTCNAGGGCCCATGCAGCGTAGTAACAAAGCGATCTAAAGGATTCTATATCAACAAACATTTCTGCAAGACGGTGCTTTACTCCCTGATATTGACCAATAGGCTTTCCAAATTGAATCCGGTCCTTTGCGTATTCACTGGTTAAATCGAGCAAAGATTGAGCAGCACCAACCATTTCTGCTGTGACAGCGAGGGCCCCGTAGTTAGTAAGAGTTGTCAGGTGCTCGTTGCTTAACGTCATCGTGTCTGATTTATCGACTGATACNCTATCTAGAGTGACCCGGCCCATTGGTTTTGTCTCGTCCATNGTGGGTTCAGATTGAATTTCGCACTGTTCTCTNTCGATCTTGGCTAAAACTAATTGGNCCTCAAAGTTGAAGGCTAGAAAAAGCCAATCGCATAGTGTTGCATCGCTNACGAAAGGTTTACANCCGGATAGANTGAAGCCTNTATCTGTTTNNGAAGCGCTGCAGCTAATGCCCTCTGCGCTAATCCAGTTAGGNTCATCAAATAGCCCTAGCGTNGAGACAGAGCTTCCTTCCGAAATAGGTGGCAACCACTTGGCTTTTTGTTCCTCGCTACCGCACAGCAAAACAGCCTTCGCTGCAAGGGAATGTGATGCGACNGGAAGCGGACAGAGGCCCGCNGCNGTTTCCTCGAGNACGACNGTTAAGTCGACCCANCCGAGGCCTAAGCCCCCATACTGTTCTGGAATCGTCAGTGCTAGCCAACCAAGATTNCTTATTTCCGACCAAAGCGCAGAATCTAGTTTGTTGTCAGATTTGAGAATCTGTCTTACTTGATCCATCGGACATCGCTCTTTCATGAAGCGATTGACCTGATCTCTCAGCATGTTTTGTTCTTCTGAAAATCCAAAGTCCATTTTCTTACCCTCGCATAGGATTAATGGGAGGCCAATTTTCTTTGCTTTCTAGTATTTTTTCACCTATCTCATCGACNTCCCAAAAGCCCTCTGACAGGTTGCGAGTGGCAATAGGGGTAAGTTGCCATGAGAGTAATGANACATTATTGCCGGCGACCAGCCACTGGCGTCCACTAATCTCTTTAGCTTCATCTGAGCATAACCAAACCACTGCCGGAGAGACCGCTTCTGGCGGGAAATTTTCCTGAACTTCTTCGGGAAGAATGTCGGTAGTCAATCTAGAGGTCGCTGTTGGCGCCAGTACATTAACTGTAATTCCATATTTGATNCCCTCTAACCAAAGACATCTCATGAAACCTGCGATACCNGCTTTTGCCGCTCCATAGTTGGTTTGGCCGAAGTTTCCTAATAGTCCCGATGTTGAACTAGTCATTATNATGCGACCGCCANTGCCCTGNTCAAGCATTTTGTCATAAGCAGCTTTTGTGCTTAGGTAGGTTCCACGGAGATGAACATCCATAACGACATCCCACATTTCATCGTCCATATTCTTGAAGGATTTGTCTCTCAGGATTCCTGCATTGGCAATTAAGATATCGATTTTGCCGAAAGCCGACACGGTGTCCTCGACCATCGCTATAGCGTCATCTCTATTGGTTACCGACCCGTAATTGGCGATGGCCTGTCCGCCCTCAGCTTTGATTTCTTCTACGACTTTTTGAGCCATGGTATTGCTTGATCCAGTGCCATCTCGAGCTCCGCCTAGATCATTCACCACAACTGAAGCGCCCTCGCGAGCGAGTAACATCGCGTGCGCTCTTCCAAGGCCTCCCCCTGCCCCAGTTACCAGCGCGACCTTTCCTTCCAACATGCCCATAGCAAACCCCTTTAAAACGAGACAGAGATTTTCTAATGAGATATTCAAAAAGTCTAAATGTTTATTCGCTTATTTTCGGTGCATAGCTAGTAAGGCAAAAATTACGTGAAAAATTAATGTAGCATTGATCTTCAGAGAAAATATTTTCTAGGAAGAGCGATGGATGACCTATTTAACTTTGAGGGGAAGGTGGCGTTGGTGACGGGTGGCAGCCGTGGCTTGGGCAGAGAAATGGCCTTAGCTTTAGCCAAGCGGGGGGCCGACGTGGTTATCACCAGCAGAAAAGCGGAAGCTTGCGAAGAGGTTGCAGAAGAAATTAAGGCACTTGGCAGAAAAGCCATAGCACATGGATGCCACGTAGCGAAATGGGACGAGATAGAAGGACTCGTCGAAAAAGCTTACGGCGAGTTCGGGAAGATTGATATCCTGATCAATAATGCTGGTATGTCGCCTCTTTATCCTAAATTAACCGACGTCTCTGAAGAGCTCTTTGACAAAGTGGTCGGCGTCAATTTGAAAGGGCCTTTTCGACTAATGGCCCTTGTTGGCGAGAAAATGGCNGAAGGAGAAGGNGGGAACATCNTTAANATCAGCAGCACAGCTTCGCTGAATCCCTCTCCGAATTCGGAACCCTATGGCGCGGCCAAATCNGGTTTGAATGCGNTGACNCGGNCTTTTGCATTTGAATATGGGCCAACGGTTCGCGTGAATTGCATAATTGCGGGGCCTTTCTTGACCGACATCTCTAAAGCCTGGGACATGCCCGCGTTCGAAGCAAATGCTCGNCANAATCTGGCTTTGCAGCGTGGCGGNAAGCCGGATGAGATTGTTGGGGCNGCTTTGTATTTGGCGAGNTCTGGAGCCGCGTTTACAACTGGCACAACGATCAGGGTCGATGGAGGAACGAGATAAGGTTTTTGCCNATCCTTGTCANNTANTCTTGGNGTTTTAGAAAACGTTCTGTAATCCTTGCGGCCAGATCTTCTGAAAAATCGCGTTGATAGAGGTTCTCCAGAGATTGTAAACCGCCAGGATTGGCTATGTTAACTTCCATGAGAGTGTCTTTGACAAGATCGATTGCGGCGAACCCGATTNGTAAAGCCTTCAGCTCGCTGGATATCGTAGAAAGGACCTTTTCTTGATCTAGAGTTATCGAGGTTTTGCTGATCGTCGCTCCAAGGGCAACGTTAGCATGGGCATCTTTTTGCGGCAGTTTCAGGTANCTACCGATGATGCTGCCGTTTGCATAAAGACAGCGAGTTTCTCCCTCTAGAATTTCCGGTAAGTACCTTTGCAGAATGAAAAATTCTTTCTCAACGGAACAGATTCTCTGGATGGTTCTGATACCGGTTTCAGAAGTATCGAAAAAATGAATGTTTCTACCAAAACTTCCGGCGTTAGGTTTCAAAACCCATCTTCCCCCATGCTCTTGCATGAATGNAATCAAGGCTTTCGGGTCGGATGAAATAAAAGAAACAGGACTAAATTTTAGCCATTTCGCCTTGCCGTGTGCTGTAAGCCAGGATCTTGGTGAGTTAACCATCTTTTCTTCGGGGCATAAAGATAGAAGTTGTAGGCGATCCAGAAAATTATCTTTTTCTCCGAAGCCGATCGGCCAAATCAAATCGAATTCTTCTATGGAATGAGTTCCAGCCATGAGTTGATGGTTTTCTAACTTCAGGGATTGATGTGGCTCGACGATTACTTCCCACCCTATCTCGTTGAAGGCTCTTGGGATACGTTCAAAGTTGTCGTTGGCTTGCGGCTCACAAGAATTAAAGAATATTGCTCGCAGCTTTTTACTTTGGTCGCTTTTTGTTGGTTTAGCCATTAGTATTTGTGGCCCGTAGGGGTTTTGGAGAGGGTTCCTATTTGCAAGGCTGACAATTATGAAGTCAATCAATTTACCAGATTATACGATTCCTGCGANTAAAGTGCCGTTGGTTGAGCCCAAACGTGTAGAAAAATCTGATCTACATATTTTGAAACGGCGGATAGAAGATAATTTACAAAAGATCAATGGTACTTTGATCGCTCATTACTATGTAGACGGCGATATTCAAGANTTGGCTGAAGAGAGCGGTGGATTTGTTTCAGATTCACTTGAGATGGCGCGGTACGGTAGNAAGGCAGAAGCGGATGTTTTGGTCGTCGCTGGTGTTCGTTTTATGGGAGAGACAGCGAAGATTTTGTCTCCAGAAAAACGAGTGATCATGCCCAAGCTTGAAGCGGAGTGTTCTCTCGACCTTGGTTGTCCGCCAGACGATTTTCAAGATTTTATCCGTCAGAATCCGGACCGGACAGTGGTAGTTTATGCNAATACCTCTGCTGAGGTTAAGGCGATGTCCGATTGGGTGGTTACGAGTAGCTGTGCGCTACCGATAGTGAATAGGTTAAAAGACAACGGAGAAAAAATCTTATGGGCACCCGATAGGCATCTGGGTAGTTACATTCAACAGCAGACTTCAGCTGATATGTTGTTGTGGAGTGGGGCTTGTGTTGTCCACGAAGAATTTAAGTCGAAGGCTCTTCTTGATTTAAAAAAAGTATTTCCCGAGGCCGCCGTGTTAGCGCATCCTGAATCGCCAGCCAGTGTGCTCGACATAGCTGATGTGGTGGGTTCAACTAGTGCCATTATTCGTGGCGCGGAAGAACTTGAGAATGAAGAGTTTATTGTTGCAACTGATAGAGGTATTTTTCACAAATTAAGACAGCTTAGTCCTGACAAACGTTTCATTGAAGCGCCTACAGCTGGTAATGGTGCTACATGCAGAAGTTGCGCACATTGTCCATGGATGGCGATGAACGATTTGATNGGGTTAGATGCACTTGTCAGTCAAGAAAACTTGATGAATAAACATGAGATCCATGTTGATCCAGATATCGCTGCGCGCGCCTCCGTCGCTCTGCAGAGAATGTTAGATTTCCAATAACTGGCTGCTCGACAAATTTTATCCTTTTGCCAACCTGACTTGGGTTTTGAGATCCTGTATTTGTTGAGCTAATTTGGCTTGTAACTGTGGATTGTTACCTCTCGTCAAGGATTTCGCATATTCGAGATGCTGAATAGAGCGAGTGTAAGCACCGTGCAANACAAAGTATTCGGCCCTAGCGATGTGTACGCCGGAAATATTGCCCGCGAGTCCTGATGTTTCCGCGAGTTCATACCAGATGTCTACGTCATTAGGCCTTACTTTGGATAACCTAATAAGAATCTTTTCGGCTTCTTTGAATCGTTTAGTTGCGATCAGCGTCTTAGCGTGAATCATCGATAAGGGTTGATTGTCGGGACTAATTGCCAATCTCTTCTCAACTATTTTTTCAGCTTTTTGATGTTGGCCTGCGCTGGCCAGAACCTCCGCATAGGCAGCGAGCATGAGAATGGTATTTGGTAAACGTGGTCTTAATGCTTCAAATTCGTTAACCGCNTCCTCAAATGAGGAATTTTTTACCAGAGCAAGCGACAATCCATAGCGTGCNGCAATATTGCTGGNATTTTTTTCGACCAGCTTTTTGTATTTTTGTAATGACACGATCGGGTTTGTTTCGTANAGACNCTCNACTTTGACCTTCATCATTTGAAAAGCNATGGATTTTTGTGGCTCNCTCGTTGGGTAGGAACGAGCTTGATTTTTAGCGTCTGCTATACGCGTTTCTGATAGTGGATGNGTTAAGAGAAATTCAGGTGGTCTNCGAGTGAAGCGATAAGCTCTCTGCATTCNTTCGAACATACGTGAGGCTCCGTTTGGATCCAGGCCTGCATTTACCATGGTTGCCANCCCGATCCTGTCTGCCTCGATTTCTCGNTCTCGAGAATAGCGAAGCTGATTCCCTTGGCTAGCGGCTTGGGCAAGGCTGATCGTCGCGAGCGCAGCGTCTGTGCCACCGGCNGCCCCGATTAAAAGACCGGCAATCATCGAAGCCATNGTCGTCAGGCTTCCCGATCTTCTCTCCTCGACGCGACGGGCGAAGTGCCTTTGACTTAAGTGTGCTAATTCGTGAGCGATTACAGAAGAGAATTCATGAACNTCATTAGCTTGTAGGAAGAGGCCAAGATTGACNCCAACTACGCCCCCAGGTGCGGCGAAAGCGTTAAGGGACGGGCTATCCACGACTACGATATCAAGAATCTCATCTCTAAAATCGGAATATTGCACGAGGCGCTTGATTTGTGTTTCAGAGTAATACTTTAGGAGGGGATCGTCGGTCGTTTTCATTGAAGCATGAATTTGCTTCAGAAATTCCTTGCCCAACTTCTTTTCCAGTTCTGGNGAAATGATTTTCGAGGANGCGTCTCCAAGGCTNGGAAGTTCTGGGGTTGAGTAAGTTGTTGCTGAAACGAGTAATGAAAGAATCGCTGCGGCAAATATTCCTAGTTTACTCACTCTTTTAAGTCGCTTGAAAATNGGTCATTAGATCATGATACGGTAATGTCTGTTCGATTTATAAGCCTTATTGATCGGTTGAATGCNAGTGGTTAGAACAGGGTAGGAGTGAGATAATCAGGTCGTGAATGATGNAGATACAGAACTTGATGTGAAGGGCCTAAACTGCCCGATGCCTCTGCTTAAAGCAAAAAAAGCACTCAATGATATGAAAGCCGGCATGATACTAAGGGTTTTGGCGACCGACCCGGGTTCCGAGCGTGACTTTGANGTTTTTGCGCGACAAAGCGGTAATACGTTGCTNGACTCCACTAATAGCGACGGAGTCTATTGCTATTANCTTCGGAAGAAAAATTGANCTTCCTAAAATTAATTTCGGATTGGTTCGACCGCTACTTATCAAACGANCAGATTCTGGCGCTTCTGCTTTTCCTCGGGCTGATCTTGTTTTTCTTGATTTACTTTGGAGGNGTACTAGCNCCAATTATTTCAGGCCTGGTNGGAGCTTTTCTTTTGAATGGGCTTGTGAACACCCTGGAAAGTTATGGAATAAANCGGCTGATCGCGGTTTTTGCTTGTATTGTGATTTTCTTGGTGATTATTGTCGCCTTTGTCCTNTTGGTTGTGCCNGTACTGGTNGGACAATTAAGAGATTTGCTTGATTTGTTACCAGCAAGTTTTTCGGCTTTTCAGTTATTACTCAACCAGCTGGCTGCTGACTATCCGGATTTCGTTACTCCTGAACAAATAACTTCATTTGTGGAACAAGGACTGCGCGAGGTCGCTAATTTTGGTCGTTTACTTATTGAAGCATTATTTTCCCAGGCCTCCTCAATATTTGGACTTGTCATTTACGTTGTTTTGACTCCCTTNTCTTTGTTTTTCTTTTTGAAAGACAAGGAAGTGATGATTTCTTGGCTCAAGTCCCTTTTGCCTGAAAAGAAAGATTTGTTTCNACAANTTGGGGGTGAGATGAACGCTCAGCTAGGGAATTACGTCAGAGGCAAGACAATAGAAATCGTAGTTGTTGGTTCGGTTACTTGGATTACGTTCGCTCTGTTTGGTTTAAATTATTCAGCAATTCTGGGAGTGTTGGTTGGATTGTCTGTTCTAATTCCCTTCCTTGGAGCTGCAGTAGTCACCATCCCTGTTTTTTTAGTGGGGTTAATCCAGTTTGGGTGGAGCTTTGACTTTGCCATGCTGATGCTGGCTTATGGGGTTATCCAATTCCTTGATGGAAATATGTTAGTACCTCTATTGTTTTCCGAAGTTAATGATTTGCATCCCATCGCCATAATATTTGCTGTGCTTTTTTTCGGTGGGCTGTGGGGAGTCTGGGGAGTGTTTTTCGCGATCCCTTTGGCTACTTTGATAAAGGCACTAATTAATGCCTGGCCTAGCCCTGCAGAAGGTTCCTGATTACGAACTCAACTGCTATTTTTCCTTCGGCCACAGATTTGATGGGACTTAAACAGCTTGTGAGACTTGTGTCTCGTGCGTACCATCTACGTTTTCAACAGGGCCGAGAATAAGAATGCTTGAGGGAAGTATTGTTGCGCTCGTAACGCCGATGAAGGCTGGTGGCGCAGTCGACTGGATCGCTCTCGAAAAGTTATTGGAGTGGCATTTAGAAAACGGAACTCATGGTATTGTTCCAATGGGGACTACTGGAGAGTCAGCGACCCTTGACACAGATGAACATTTAAAGGTCATCAAGCGAACAATAGAGGTTGTAGGCGGTAGAGTTCCTGTCGTTGCAGGCACAGGAAGTAACTCGACCGCCGAGGCCATTCATCAAACGCAGGAGGCAGAGAGAGCTGGCGCTGATGCCTGTTTGTTGGTGACGCCCTATTACAATAAGCCAACTCAGGAAGGTCTTTATGCGCATTATCGTGAAATAGCATCGGCTACATCGGTACCCATTGTTTTATATAATGTACCTCCAAGAACAGCTTGCGATATGAGCGCGGAGACGGTGGCTCGGTTGTCGGAGTTGGATGGTATCGTAGGCATTAAGGAGGCTTGTGGTGATGTTGAAAGAGTTAAAGAGATTCATGATCTGGTAGGTGAGGGATTTGTTATCTTGTCTGGAGAAGACGCCCAAACTCGTCAAATGTTNGATTATGGTGCTAAGGGAGCGATTTCGGTAACTGCAAATGTTCTTCCCAAGGAAATGTCTGAATTTTGTCGGAGTTTCTTGGATGGGGATTTGACTAGGTGCGAGGAGTTGGACAGCCTTTTGCAACCAGTTCACGATGTGCTGTTTATTGAGGTCTCTCCTTCGCCGACAAAGTGGGTGCTGCATCAAATGGGAATGATTGAAGAGGGTATCAGATTGCCTCTACTTCCCCTATCAGAACAAAATCGAATTCCGGTTTCAAAATGTGTCGCTAAGTTAGGTCTAATAAATTGATTACTCGTCTAATCTCTTTCCTGTTTTTTTTCCTACTGACGAGTTGTGGTTGGTTTGGGCGAGAAGAGGGTGTCATTATTAATCCGGATGACGATTATCTCGACGCGGTACAGTTGGGTTCATTATCGGTTCCAGAGGGTATGCCAGCGATTCAGAATCAGGATTTCATTCCGATTCCGTCAGTNCCTTCTCAGGTCAATCCGCGTTTTTATCCCGACAGTCCGCCATTGCCCAATGCCATCTATTCCAATGAGAAACGAGACGACGTTCGAATGCAAAAGCTTGGGTCAAGGAATTGGTTGGTAGTGCCAGAGTCTGTGACAACCGCTTGGCCAAAATTAAAGCAATTCTTTGCGGATAATGGAGTTAGTCTGGTTTTAGATGAGCCATCTCAGGGACGTCTAGACACAGAATGGTTAACTATTAATTCCGAAGAAACATACCGTGACGTAGTGAGAGAAGTTCTCAAAGGAAACGTANTTGACAGTGAGAGAAACAGGTTTTTGGTCAAGCTTGAGCAAGGTTTGAGAGTTGGNACAAGTGAAATTCATATGCGTCATGAATCAGAAATTTTAGAAGATATTCCCACTGATCTGTCAGAAATATTTTGGAAAATTAAGTCGGACTCTTTGGAAGCTGAGAGGAGCCTGTTNAATGAAATAGGTGCGTATATAGCGGCAAAAGTATCTGAAATGTCTGTTTCAAAAGTAGCGCTTGAGATTGGAACCATGCANAAATCCGAACTTTTGCGTGACAGTAATGGTTACCCGATCTTGCGTTTAAAGTTNGATTTTCAGAGAGCATGGGCGACGATCGGCCAGGCTCTTGGCAACGCAGAGGCAGACATAATTGAATTGAATAGGGATGATCGCGAGTTTAAAGCTAATTTACCGTTAGAAAGTTTAGGTATAGAAACCGGAGCGCAAGTATTTTGTCGAATAACCTTTTCCTGCTCCAGTGATTCGTCGGAAATTCCCGTCCTGATTCAGGTAAGGGCAACTGAAGCTGGCGATTTTGATGTGACAGTTTACGATCAGGATCGAGAAGAGTTAAATTCTGAAATCGCNCAACAGATTACTGTGATGCTTCGAGACTTCGCNGCCTGATGGGATTTGCTTCTTTGGGCAGTGGGAGTCGCGGAAACGGGACCTTGGTGTTTTTAGGAGAAAAGTTATTCCTGGTTGATTGTGGTTTTTCTCTAAAACAAGCAGAGAAGAGGCTAGCCCGGCTCGGAGTTAGTGGCGGAGACATCGATGGAATTTTTGTTACCCACGAGCACGCGGATCACATCAGCGGAGTTGTTCCCTTTTCTCATAAATATAAAATCCCAATTTATGCGTCATTTGGNACGGCCAAAAGCTTAGGAAAAGGCGGTGACTTTAGGTGTTTTGATGGCGACAAAAAATTCGAATTAGAAGGTATATGGGTTAATCCGGTGAGTGTTCCCCATGATGCGCGAGAAGCTACCCAATTTACTTTTAGCTTTAAGGATGAGTGCGTCGGAGTGCTCTCAGATTTAGGTTTCGTTACTGACCATGTGATTGAGCAATTCGGGCCTTGTAACCAGCTTTTACTCGAAGCTAATCACGATGAAGATATATTGATTAAAGGAACTTATCCCCAACGACTAAAAAACAGAATACGCAGTGATTATGGNCACTTGTCTAATAACCAGTCTTTTGNCGCGCTCCAGCAGTTCGCTCATAGAAATTTGGAAGTCGTGATAGGGCACGTTAGCGAGCAGAATAATTCCAGTGAACNGCTTCAAGCAGTTTTCGAACCCATTCGCNCNGAATTGAAAGGGTTGTATTATGCTACCCAAAAAGAAGGGTTTGACTGGGTATGTGAAAGACCNGTGGTTCGGCAAACTCAAATGGGTTTGGGGGGCTGAATTTTTCTTTATCGAGTGGATGTAGGAAATGGAAGAATCAACAATTGAAAGCGTAACTCCGGATAATTTTCAGACAGAGGTTATTGAAAANTCGGAGAANTTGCCTGTTTTTGTTTTGTTTTGGGCTGAACAGGTCGAGCCCTCGGTGCAAATGCGNAGTTTNCTGAGCTCTTTGATGCAGCAGTATTCGGGTAAGGCGNCGCTCGTACTTTCCGACGTTTCTCAAGACCAGACATTAGCGCAAACTCTAAGAGTGCAGGGCCTCCCAAGTGTTCGGGTTATCCTTAAAGGCAAAATCGTTGAGCAGTTAGATGGGCCTTGCGAAGAGAGTCAGCTTAGAACTATCTTGGACCAACTGACTCAATCTCCTGCAGATATGCTGAAAAGCCAACTAAGCGAGTATCTTGTTACCAAAGATTGGGATTCGGCTCTTGCTTTGATGAAACAAGCAATTGAACAAGAGCCCAATAATCAAGGGTTTCGAGTGGAGTTTGCAGATTTGCTGGTAAGAAAAGGAGATTTAGAGGATGCATCAAAAGTTCTAGAAGCAATACCGAAGGATACCGACGGGATAAAGCGACCAACTACAAGACTTGAAATAATGCAGGAAAGTGCCGGCATGCCCAAGATGGAAGAATTGGAGCAAACCGAAATCACTGAATCTAACAGACTAGAGGTCAGCTATAGCAAAGCAATTTGGTTTGTTGCTGCAGAAAAATATGAGCCAGCCCTGGATCTTTGCCTGGAGATACTGAGTACTGATAGAGAATTCAGAGATGATATAGGTCGCCTTACCATGATCCGAATTTTTGATCTAATGGATAAGGGTGACGAGCTGGCCTCAGTGTATAGAAGAAAGATGTTTAACTTGATGCATTGAGGATCGGTATTGTGTTGATATCTAATTTTTTTCGGGCTTCTTTCGACAAAGCCTTATAAATCAATCTCTTAAATTATATCGTTAATGGAGCGCAGGGTTAGCTATTCCCCTGTTTGCTCAATAGCGCTACTGTTATCTTATACACACTCTAAATTTTGTGTAATCGTCCACTATAGGAGTACAGAATTGGAAAAGAATTGCAAAAATTAATTTTAAGTTATTGAAAAATAAAGCAAATATGGCTTATATTGTCGGTTTGGATCTTCAAACAAAAGTGTTCTTCGGATTTGTACAATGTCTTGTACAAGTTATCCAACGAGTTATCCACAGGCACTTTAGAGTTTTTGTAAGCAAATTATGACCTATTGGGGCATTTGAAAAATGACTGATGTAATGAAAACTTTAGAAGATAAGCAAGCCGAGTACAAAAGCAAAGGGGTTACTAGAGTAAAGTTGGGGTTAACCGATATTGACGGGGTTATAAGGGGTAAATATATCTCCGTTGATAAGTTTTTTTCTACACTCGAAACTCAAGGCGGTTTTTGCGATTGTGTTTTTGGTTGGGATGTCAATGATGAGCTTTACTCAGAACCAG
>PBUF01000050.1 GCA_002727775.1 Gammaproteobacteria bacterium | reverse complement strand
TGTGCGCCGGTATGGTTGAGATCTGCTCTTGTGAGAGAGACCCTAGCTCCTCCCAACTCCTCGGTTAACCTTTGCGCAAAATACAGGGGAGTTGGTCTACCAACGTAGTGCCTCAAGTCTTGAGCTAACTCTCTTTTAAATTCGGGATCAAATTTCAATCCTTCATATAAGGCTGCAAGTTCATCAAGAGCGTGAGTCAGAGTTTCCGCGACAAACCGTCCTCCATATTGCCCAAAATGGCCAGTTTCAGTAGGTTGATTATAAAGTTCTTTTTCTTTAAGCAAGTTTGACCTCTTTAATGAATTCTTTAACTAAACTAATGTCCTTAATCCCTTTTATTTCACCTTCCACCCCACTGCTCACATCAACTCCATAAGGCATAGTTGCTTTGATCCCCGATGCGACGTTCTCGGGAGTAAGCCCGCCTGCCAAGATTAACTTTCGATCCTTTGCAACAGGCCAGTTATTCCAATCAAAGATTTCTCCGGTGCCTCCTGGAAGGCCCTTAACGTAGCTATCGAGCAATAGAGCCCAGGCATTAGGGTGATACTCTTCAAGTTCCTTGGGACTATAATTCTCTTTCATGCTTATCGCCTTGATATAATCTACACCGAAGGATTCGCAAAATTCTGAATCCTCGTCTCCGTGAAATTGCAGTCCATCAATCTCAATTTCACTGATGATACTTTCTACCTCTTCAACACTTGGATTGACGAAGAGCGCAATTATTGAGCAGTTTTTGACTGAAGCTGCGATCTCGGCAGCATCTTTTTTTAGCAAATAACGCGGGCTTTGGCTGTAAAAATTCAAACCTATTGAATCCGCCCCTAAATCGGCGATCGACGCAGCTTCTTCTGCAGACGTTACCCCGCATATTTTACACCAACAACCTGAATGAGTCGCTCTAATAGACATGTCCAAACCACGACTTAAATAGATGCCGTATCTTATCGACAACTACCAAAGGGAGAAACCTTATTTCTTGTTTCTAATCGAAAATTCTCGAGAAGCGCCCAACAAAAGAGATGGTAAACGAGGCAAAGGAAAGTCGTAGTCAGGGTATCGGACGTCGAAGAGATAGAGACCTGATGAGGGAGCAGTCATACCTATTTGAGTCCGATCTCTTAAACTGAGCAACTCCAGCAAATAATCGGGATGGCTATCTTCTTTAATCTGGCTGAGGCAGGAAACGATATTTCTAACCATATGCAATAAGAAAGCATTTGCCTCAATATCTACGACGACAAGATCTCCAATTCTTTTGACCACACAGTGGTTAATTCGTCTGTATGGTGTCTCAGCTTGACAGCCAGAACCTCTGAAAGTTGTAAAATCATGTTCTCCAACCAAAAATTGGGCCGACGTGTGCATCAAATCCGCATTCAGAGAAGCGACACTCCAGGCCAATTGCTTAGCATGTGTATCCTCCCCCCGCTCCATGAATAAATAAAGATACCTTCGAGCCGTTGCCGAAAATCTTGCGTGAAAATCGTCTTCGACCTCCGTCACCCAGGCCACATTAATTGAATCNGGNGTGAGAGANTTTACGCCTCGACGCCACTGNTCTGAACTTCTAGTAACTNCACTNCGAAAACTAGCGACTTGGCCCATCGCGTGNACCCCNGCGTCCGTTCGGCCAGCAGCCGAAAGCTGGATCTCAGANTCAGCCACTTGACTCAAAGCCTTCTCTAAAGAGCCCTGAATCGTTGGGCGATCTAACTGCTTTTGCCAACCGCTAAAATTTTCGCCGTTATATTCAACACCTAAAGCATAGGTACCCACGTTCAACCTTAGGTTTTGTTAGTCTCTTTCGAATTTAAGGAGTCTAAAATGTCTGTAGCTTGATCTCTCTCGCTCTCATCTCCTTCATCGATCACTTCTTTCAATATATCTTTAGCCGCTTCGATTTTATTGATCTCTATATTGGCTTTAGCCAGGTTAATTTTAGTGGTAATCGTATATGACTCTTCCTCAAGCTCTTTTTCATAATCTTCTNNCTTAGAAATAGACACAGTCGGTTCGGAGGGCTTT
Source organism: Gammaproteobacteria bacterium (assembly GCA_002727775.1). Lineage (GTDB taxonomy): Bacteria > Pseudomonadota > Gammaproteobacteria > Pseudomonadales > Azotimanducaceae > UBA4421. The sequence continues at coordinate 32,329 of PBUF01000050.1, read as the reverse complement.
TGAGTTGACTCTANAGTCGNATTGGATTCTGAGTCNAANTCATCAATNGACAGCTCTTCGATTGATTCNTCATTTCTTANAGAACTTTTCCGAATCCCTAGCACNATNAGACCGACCAAAACCAGTCCTGCTACGATGTAGGTTGTTAAAGAAGCAGCGCCTCCCACAAAACCTTTCACCCATTCAGTGAATGACCCCAACACCCCTACACTGCGCTTAAGTTCAGCTTGTGCTCGGCCTAATTTTTNAAGCAACTCATTTACNTNTNTTTCTAGNGAGTCGATTTGCGCATCTTTTTCGCTGAGCTGCTGATTTGCGTAAAGCCTTTCTTCACTAAANTTTTGTGTCAGTTCCTTTATGCGTTGATCGAGCAATTCTTTCTCTTGCAACAATTCAGGACCTCTGACTGCCCAATCACTCTNNNTTTTATCGTCTTCAACTTGCGAAGATCCCTCGGAAAATATCCTCACCTCTCCGCCCCGCATTGGTGTCTTAGCTGGCAACTGAACAGATTGCTCGCTCCGATTTAACATTTCGCGATATTGAGTACTCTGTTCATTTATCTTATTCACCGCTTCGCTTGACTTTATTTGTAAAGCATCAACCTCGCTNGGTATNCGCAGCTTAAAGTCGGTCTTAACCAGNTTCATATTGCCTTCGATGAACGCATTAGGGTTAAGTTCGTAAATCGCTAGCATATGTTGATTTACAGACACTCTTTCAGAAGGTCTCGTTTTAGTAGCTATNCGCCANAGNGTCTCGTTCCTNCGGGTAAGCACAAATTCTTGGCTACCATTACTCGAATCAACCTCCACCGCAGAGCCTGGCTCAGATTGTTTTAGAAGAACGGCAAACTCTTTCAACATGGCGCTGCCTGGCCAAATGATTTCCAAAAGGACAATCAGATACTTCTTGTTGATAGATTGATCGCTCGAAACATTGATGTATGTTTGCGTGCCTAACCTTACGATTGCTATNTCTAAAATATCCAGATAAGCNGAACGCTCGATACCCAAATTTGAAAAGTAAGCGTCATCAGCAATCTTGACAGAAATGTCTTTGATTTCAGCGGCACCAATATCAATCAATTCCAAGCGCCCCTGAAAACCGGCTGGACCACTGCGCTGTAACTCAAACTCACCTAACTCTATTGCTGATCCAGTAGTGCTAAACAATAAAAGAAAAATTAGCTTGGCGGCCGCACTTGGCAATCGCAAACGAGACTGATTGTTTATGCGTTGGATAGCGAGTCCTTAAGCACCTCGGCAATCTGAATACTATTTAANGCGGCNCCTTTCCTGACATTATCAGAAACAACCCACATATTAAGCCCATTCTCACAGGATATATCTTCNCTAACTCGACCTACATACACCGGGTCTTGACCCGCAGCATCAGTCACAGCCGTTGGGTAACCATTATCCCGAAACAACTCTACGCCAGGAGCAGCATCCAATAATTCTTCGGCCCTTGTTTTGGTAATCGGTTGTTTTGTTTCTATATTTACCGCTTCAGAGTGCCCATAGAACACCGGAATCCGAACACAGGTAGGATTCACCTGAATGGAATCATCTTCGAGAATTTTCTTGGTCTCCCAAACCATTTTCATCTCCTCCAGCGTGTAGCCGTTTTCCTCAAAAGTATTTATATGAGGTATCGCATTAAATGCAATTTGCACGGGCATAACCTTCGACTCAATTGGTTTTGTNTTNAGTAAATTAGCAGTTTGAGCGGCTAATTCTCTGACCCCTCCGGCTCCNGCACCAGACACCGCTTGATAAGTCGCAACGTTAACGCGTTGAATCTCAGCCTCGTCATGGATCGGTTTTAGAGCCAACATCATTTGTATCGTCGAGCANTTTGGATTAGCTATGATATTTCGATTCTTNTANTCACCGAGTCGGTGTGNATTAACCTCTGGAACNATTAATGGGATATCTTCTTCATAACGAAACTCTGAAGTATTATCTATAACTANACAGCCTGCTTCGGCAGCCCTNGGCGCATACCGTGCTGAAACACTGCCACCCGCNGAGAAAAGTCCTATATCGGCTCTGGCAAAGTCAAATTCTTCAACATTTTCAACTTTCAGNTGTTTACCCTTAAATTGAATCCGTTTTCCNGCTGATCGTTCCGAAGCAAGAAGATGCAGCTCAGATACCGGAAATTGACGTTCTTCCAAGATTTCTACTAAAGCTTCTCCCACCGCTCCCGTGGCTCCCAAAATTGCAACCGAAAAACCTTCGTTATTCATTTATAGCCTCTCCAGAACAAGCTCACTCATTTCCACACAACCCACTTGAGTTTGANCTGAGTCNCTGAATATATCAGATGTTCGGTACCCCGCNTCTAGGACTGCAGACACAGCTGTTTCNATAGAATTCGCAGCCTTAGGTAAATCTAGAGAATATTTGCACATCATGGCCACCGACAATATTGTCGCCAAAGGATTAGCTAAATCTTGACCCGCAATATCAGGCGCGGTTCCATGCACTGGCTCATATAAGCCGGAACCATTCGATGCGAGCGAAGCCGAGGGCAACATGCCCAAAGAGCCCGTTAGCATAGCAGCCACATCGGACAAAATATCTCCAAACATGTTNCCGGTAACAATGACATCAAATTGTTTTGGCTGTCGAACTAATTGCATTGCCGCGTTATCAACATACATATGAGATAACTCCACTCCNGGGTAATCGACTGCGATATCGTTAACCACNTCTCTCCACAACTGAGAGACCTCAAGAACATTCGCCTTATCGACNGAACAAACCTTTCCAGACCTTTTCTCTGCGAGCTCAAAGCCCACTCGAGCAATGCGCTCTATTTCTCCTTCNGAGTAAACTAAGGTATTAAACCCTACCCTTTCNTTTTCTCTNAATTCAANGCCGCGAGGNTCNCCAAAATAGATTCCNCCAGTNAGTTCGCGAAGAATCAGAATNTCTAAATTCTCGACGAGNTCGGNTTTAAGAGAAGAAGCNGAAGNCAAGGGCGGAAATAACAAAGCCGGCCTCAAATTCGCAAACAAATCCAATTCTTGCCTNATTNTAAGGAGCCCCTTTTCTGGTTTTTNNTCAGTCGGCAAATCATCCCATTTCGGTCCTCCAACACCTCCCAGCAAGACGGCGTCACACTCTTTGGCTAGCTCAAGCGTCTCTTTGGGCAAAGGATCGCCCGCAGAGTCAATTGCAGCACCTCCAATCAACCCCTCTAGCAGCTCTATTTCAACACCTTCGAGNTGTACAATTTTCTCTAATATACGGCCCGCTGACGCTGTGACCTCTTGACCGATACCATCACCTGGGAGTAACAACACTTTCTTCTTTTGCATTAGCCAGACTTCCTATCAAATAACCAGGGCTGTCGTTTTCTATGCCCTTGTTCGAAGAGCAGGATTTTCTCTCTTTCCTTCAACGAAAGACTTATTTCATCTTGTCCTTCTAACAATTTTGTTTTCATTCCCTGATCAATATCGAAAGAAAAAACCTCGCCAGCTCCTTCAGTCACCGTTTGGTTGGGTAAATCTACTGACAACTCAAGACCATCTGAAGATAGCTCGAAGAGCCTGTCTATAACATCTGGCGGCAATTGAACCGGCAATAATCCATTTTTAAAGCAATTCCCATAAAATATATCGGCAAAGCTCTCAGCAATAACGACTTTAAAGCCGAATTCCATAATCGACCAAACGGCGTGCTCTCTGGAAGAACCACAACCGAAGTTGTTTCTAGCTAGTAAAATACTCGCACCCTGATAACGCGGTTGGTTCAANACAAAATCATGATTTATAACTCGTTCATTGGGAGTCATCCCTAGTTCGCCTGGATCATCAAATCGCCAAGCATCAAACAAATAATCACCAAAACCCGTCCGCTTAATCGATTTTAGAAACTGNTTAGGGATAATCTGATCAGTATCAACGTTTACTCGATCAAGCGGTGCGACCAAACCTANGTGCGTGTCGAAAGCCTGCATTANATTAACGTCCTGACATCCACAAAGGATCCCTCTAAAGCAGCAGCAGCTGCCATCGCAGGGCTAACCAAATGTGTTCTGCCCCTANACCCCTGCCGACCCTCAAAGTTTCTATTCGACGTTGACGCGCAATGTTCCTGTTCACCCAACTGNTCGGGATTCATTCCCAAACACATCGAACAACCTGCNTCTCGCCATTGAAAACCTGAATCTATGAAAATGTCCGCCAAGCCTTCCTTTTCCGCCTGCTTTTTCACCAANCCTGAACCTGGTACCGCAATAGCTTCCTTGATTCTCTTTGAAATCTTCCGCCCTTTTAAAACTTTTGCCGCAGCTCTCAAATCCTCAATACGAGCATTGGTACACGAGCCAATAAAAATCCTATCTAATGCAATGTCCGTAATAGGTTGATCAGCTCTCAAACCCATATAATCCAACGACAACCGAGTCGCTTCGCATTTTACCGGATCGGAAATAAGGTCTGGGTTTGGGACTGCTCCTCCAACAGGCAATACCATTTCTGGCGAGGTCCCCCAACTCACCTGAGGGTCTAACAACGAAGCGTCTAGCNCTATTTCCGAATCAAACAGCGCTCCATCGTCTGTCACGAGTGTAGACCAATACTCAAGAGCACTATTCCAAAGCGCGCCCTGCGGTGAAAAAGGTCTACCTGAAACGTAATCAAGCGTAATCTCGTCCACTCCGACTAATCCAGCTCTTGCGCCGGCTTCTATCGCCATATTACACAGAGTCATTCTAGACTCCATACTGAGCGCCTTTACCGCGTCCCCTCTAAACTCGATTGTGTGGCCCGTAGCTCCCGCCGTTCCCAACTGGCCGATAATCGACAAGATTAAATCCTTAGCGTAGACACCTTCGCTCAATCTGCCGCTTACTGACACGTCAAAATTCTTCGCTTTCTTTTGAACAAGACACTGCGTTGCCATTACNTGCTCCACTTCAGANGTGCCAATCCCTTGAGCTAATGCTCCAAAAGCGCCATGTGTAGAAGTATGAGAATCNCCGCAAACAATCGTCATACCAGGAAGCGTGGCACCTTGCTCGGGNCCAACAACATGCACGATGCCTTGTCTCTCNTCTAGGATATCGAACTGCTNNACCTCAAACCGCTCGCAATTCTCATCNAGTGTTGTCACCTGCTCTAAAGCAATGGGATCCGTTATCCCCTTTATTCCCAAACTACGATTATCAGTGGGAACATTGTGATCAGGTGTAGCAAGATTAGCGTCTTTTCTCCAAAGTTTACGATCTGAAATCGTCAACCCCTCAAACGCTTGAGGCGAAGTTACTTCATGCAAAAGCTGCAGATCAATATAGAGCAAGCTATTGCCATCCGATCGCTCGCCTACCAGGTGATCGTCCCAAATTTTGTCATACAGAGTGCGATTCAATCGAAATCACCTTTTGAATTTAGGCAGAAGTCTAGTAACAACAGCAGAAATACTCAAATCCACCGCGTACAGGAAATTGCCTAGCTCCCCTTATTTGCTGAAACCAGTCTGACCTCTGAACCGAAGATAATGATCCATTAACACTATTGCCATCATTGCTTCTGCTATTGGCGTAGCCCTTATCCCTACACATGGGTCATGCCGACCTTTTGTGACTACGCTGACCTCATTTCCCTCTTGATCCAAAGACTGTCCGGGCACAGTTATGCTACTAGTCGGTTTCAGAGAAATCGTCGCCAAAAGATTCTGGCCGGATGAAATCCCGCCCAAAACCCCGCCAGAGTGATTAGACAAAAAACCAGCCTTAGTCATCTCATCCCTATGCTCACTGCCCTTTTGCTCTACAACAGAAACTCCATCACCAATCTCGACCGCTTTGACCGCATTGATACCCATTAGCGCACCAGCCAAGTCAGCGTCCAATTTGTCGAAAACAGGCTCACCCAACCCAGCAGGTACACCTTCAGCTACAACACTAACCTGGGCGCCAATTGAATCGCCCTGCTTTCTGATCGAGTCAATCAAACTAGCAATTTGATCGGTGCTATCTGGATCGCCCGAAAAAAATGGATTTTCATCAATAAATTCGCGGTCCTTACAAGCAAGCTTTAGTTCTCCAATAGCAGAAAGATATCCATAAACAGATATTCCAGCATGCTTCGAAAGAAATTTCTTAGCAATAGCTCCGGCTGCAACCCTCATTGATGTCTCTCGAGCTGATGACCTACCGCCTCCGCGATAATCTCTCAACCCATACTTTTTCTGATAAGTAAAATCCGCATGAGCAGGACGAAAAATATTTTTTATATCCTCGTAGTCCTTACTTTTTTGATCCTCATTTTGAATCAAAAGCCCTATCGAAGTACCCGTTGTCTTTCCTTCAAAGACCCCTGAAAGTATTTGTATCTGGTCTTTCTCCCTTCTTTGAGTGGTGTACTTGGATTGGCCAGGCCTACGTCTATCCAAATCTAGTTGAAGATCTTCCACAGAAATTTCTATACCTGGCGGGCAACCATCCACTATAGCGCCTAATGCAGGCCCGTGACTCTCGCCAAAGGTAGTCAGTGTAAAAATTTGCCCAATCGTATTTCCAGCCATTTATTTGAACCTGGCCAATTTATTTTGCTGTCACGGCATTATAGACGTTAATCACACGATCTACTAAATCGCCTTTAGTGATTTGGATTCCAGCAAAAACAGACCTTCACCAGCTAGAGCTGGTTCAAGCGCCAAAGGAGCGCGTTCAGAAAAGATTCTGTTGAACGCCGCAGCGCTTCCACCTACCTCACAAATCAAGTAACCAGTCTCAGTTAAGTGTTTTTTAGCATGACGTATTACATGGGTAACCACGTCCATCCCATCGACCCCGCCATCTAGCCCTACGGTAGGTTCTTTGGAAAATTCTTCTGGCAAGGACCTCATATCTATCTCGTCTACATAGGGAGGATTGCACAAGATCAAATCAAACTCCCCCAGGTCACCGAGCGTTTCTGATGTCACATCCATCTTTACAACTGATACTCGGCTTTGCAGATCGTGCTCTTGCACATTTTTCTTAGCCAGATCAACGGCCAAGGGTTCTTTGTCTACTAATACGACTTCTGCTTCCGGATACTCATGCGCAGCCAATATTCCTAAACATCCACTCCCCGTGCAAAGGTCCAAAATCCTCCTGACTCCTTTTCCCACCCATGATTTAAGGTGGCCCTCCGAGACCAACAATCCAATCGGAGATCGAGGTATCACGACTCCTTCTTTAATAGAGAATCGATGTCCTGCNTACCGACAAAAACCAAGTAAGTACGCAAGCGGAATTCGCTCTTCAATCCGTCTTTCCGCGTAATCAATAATTTTTCTCTCAATCTCTTGGGAAACCTCTAAAGCAATCGATTGCTCACTATCCGNGTACCCAGAAAGACTTGTCACCAAATAAACAGCCTCGTCCCAGGCATTGTCAGTTCCATGCCCATAGACGATGGCTGAGTCCAAAAACATTGAATGAACCCGCTCGATTATAGAAAGACAGGTATTANTCAAGACTTAAGGATCNCCCTGCCAATAGGTCGGGTCAGCAAATTCCACATCGCTTTCTTCCTGTCTCTCCATCAGCGCTTTAAATATTAAATTTGTTTCTTCGTTGGAAAATAGAATCTGATAAAGACCATGAGCTAAAGGCATATAAACTCCTAGTTCTTTACTCTTTTGGAAAACTTGCTCCAAGGTATTCGCGCCTTCAGCCAACTTACCAAGGTCATCAGAGGCTTCCTCAAAAGTTTGGCCCTGCGCTATTTTTAAACCGAGCTGATAATTCCTGCTCAGAGGAGACGTACAGGTCACTAATAAATCGCCAACACCGGAGAGCCCTAAAAATGTGTATGGGTTAGCTCCCATCGAAACAGCAAATCGGCTCATTTCTGCNAGAGAGCGNGTAATNATCATACCGATNGTATTCTGGCCAACGTTAAGTCCAACCGCCATCCCACAGACAATCGCGTATATGTTCTTTAACGCTCCTCCAAGCTCTACTCCAAAAATATCCTGGCTCGGATACACCCGAAAAGTTTCACTACGCATCACTTCCTGGACCTTTGCTCTTACCTGTGCACTCTCACTAGCTAGAACGCTACCCGTATAGTGCTTATCGGCCATCTCTTCTGCGAAATTTGGACCACTCAAAACACCAATATGTTCAGAGGGAGTATGTTCAGCGATAAGCTGACTCATAAGTCTGAAACCAACCGGCTCAATTCCTTTCGTGCCACTCACCAGTAGGTCCGACTTTCTTACAAATGGCGCCAATTGGCGGCAGATATCCCTGAACCCATAACTAGGCACCGTCACGAATATGATTTCGGCATCGGCAGCGGCGCTTTCAAGATCGTCAGTCGGAACTAGCAGGCCCTCTAAGGGATGCCCCGGCAGATATCGTGTGTTCTCTCGATGAATTAGGCTTTCTGCGACTTGATCAGGATCCCGCATCCACAAGCTGGTATCGTAACCGTTCGCGGCAACAATGTTGCCTATAGCGGTACCAAAATTCCCGCCACCTATTATCGCTATGCGCATGGGTTAAAGGATCTATGAGTCCAACAACTCTAATAATAACTTGTTTAGGCGTGAGACATACTGCGCTGGGTCTTGCAAGGCTGACCCTTCAGCCAGATTCGCCTGGTCAAAAAGAAGCTCCACAATATCAGAGAATCGGTCTTCATCTTGTTCAGCATCGAGTCGCTCTAAAAGAGGATGTGTTGGATTAAACTCAAAATACGGTTTCGTATCAGGGAGACTTTGTCCGCTGGCTTCCATGATTTTTTTCATCTGAATGCCCATCGCATTTTCATTTAACACCAGGCAGGCAGGAGAATCGGTAAGACGCTTGGAAGCTCTTACCTCGTCTACTTTATCACCCAAGATCGACTTTATGCGCTCAACAAGAGGGTGTGCCTCTTCGCCCTGCACCTCCTTTGAATCATCATCCTTTTCTGATTGTTCTTCGCCAGGAAGGACAATATCGCCCCTCATCACATCAACAAACTTAGCCTCTTCATATTCGGTCAAAGAGTTCATCAGCCATTCGTCAATACGGTCGTACATTAGTAGCACTTCTATATCTCTATCCCTAAAGATTTCCAAGTGAGGGCTTTGACTAGCAGCTGAAAACGTTTCGGCGCAAATGTAATAAATGTCTTTTTGGTCATCTATCTTTCGCTCTACGTATTGATCAAGAGAGACCGCTTTTTTGTCCCCTTCGCCCTTGGTGCTCGCAAAACGAAGCAATTTTGAAATACTCTCTCGATTAGCAAAATCCTCTCCAGCGCCCTCCTTCAGAACTTCTCCAAATTCATCATAGAATTCTTGATATTTTTCGGGTTCTTTTTTACCCATGCTTTCCATCATGGTTAGAGCTCGCTTCGTCAAAGCNTTACGGATCGAGACCACTTTCTCGTCTTGTTGAAGTATCTCTCTCGACACGTTTAAAGGTAANTCATTGGAGTCAATNACCCCTTTAACGAAACGAAGATATAANGGAAGGAACTGTTCCGCCTCATCCATTATNAAGACCCTCTGCACATATAGCTTAAGGCCCTTTGGAGCATCACGATTATAAAGATCAAATGGCNCTCTCTTGGGCAGATAAAGCAAACTTGTATATTCTAGTTTTCCTTCTACCTTGTTGTGACTCCAATCCAATGGGTCTTCAAAATCATGTGAGATATGCTTATAGAATTCTTTGTACTCTTCCTCTTCTACTTCACTTCTTGAACGAGTCCATAAAGCTCTAGCNGAGTTAACAGCCTCGAATTCATCCTCTCCCGTTTCAGATTTTTCGTCTTCACTATCATCTTGANCAAAATTCTGTTTGGGCATCCGAACCGGAACCCCTATGTGATCGGAATATTTCCTGACAATCGACCTGAGTCTGAAGTCATCCGCAAACTCTAAACAATCGTCCTTCAGGTGCAGAATAATTTTNGTCCCTCGTTCCAATTCATCCTTGGATTCTATCTCGTAGGAGTCCTCTCCCGAGGAGACCCACCTTACGCCAGATCCTTCCGCAGCACCCTTTGTCAGGACCTCAACCTCATTCGCCACCATGAAAACGCTGTAAAAACCGACACCAAACTGTCCGATCAACTGCGAATCAGATTGTTGATCTCCCGTTAAATTAGACAAGAATTCAGCCGTGCCTGACTTGGCAATCGTTCCAAGATTGCTGATCACTTCGTCATAGGACATGCCGATACCGTTATCAGCGACTACCAAGGTCTTTGTTTCCTTATCAAAGCTAATATCGATTCGATAATCCGAGTCNCCTGCAATCAAATCAGGCTCCTCGATNGCTTTAAACCTCAATTTATCNATNGCATCCGATGAATTAGAAATCAACTCTCGAAGNAATATCTCTTTATTCGAATACAAAGAGTGAATCATTAGCTGAAGCAGCTGTTTTGCTTCTGTTTGAAAATTATGAGTTTGAGTTTCTTGCGCTTCGCTCATCCTTACACCTTTTNGTACAACCCTNAGGCAATGTTTTGTNGAATTTTATATTTTAAAGTTTAGGCAACGTTCAGAGATAGCNTAGGGCCAACCTGTCATCTCAGACAATGCATCCCCAATCTCTCCAAGGCTACGAACTGTCTTTACGCCAGCATCCTCGAGAGCGGCAAACTTTTCATCCGCCGTGCCTTTACCGCCCGCTATGATTGCTCCAGCATGACCCATCCTTTTCCCAGGTGGAGCCGTAACTCCNGCTATGTAGCTGACAACAGGTTTNGTCACGTTCGACTTAATATAGGCTGCCGCCTCTTCTTCAGCCGTACCACCTATTTCTCCCACCATCACGATCGCTTCAGTACTTGAATCTTCCTGAAACAGCGAAAGGATATCTATAAAGTGACTACCAGGTATCGGGTCACCGCCGATCCCAACACAAGAACTCTGACCAAAGCCTTTGTCGGTTGTCTGCTTAACTGCCTCGTANGTCAAGGTTCCAGAGCGAGAAACTATTCCCACTTTCCCTGGAAGATGAATATCGCCCGGCATTATNCCTATCTTGCATTCGCCAGGCGTAATAATCCCAGGACAATTAGGTCCAATCATTCGAGCACCGCTTATGTCCAGTCTTGCCTTAACTGCNAACATNTCTAGAGTCGGGATGCCCTCGGTGATACAGACAATCAACTCTATACCAGCATCTAGCGCCTCTAAAATCGAATCCTTGCAGAATCCAGCTGGCACNTAGATTACTGATGCAGTCGCGCCTGTCTTATCAACAGCCTCACTGACGGTATCAAATACTGGCAGACCTAAATGCTCAGACCCTCCTTTACCAGGAGTAACACCCCCTACCATCTTTGTTCCGTATGCTATCGATGCCTCGCTATGCAGAGTACCCTGTCCACCAGTGAAACCCTGACATATAACTTTGGTGTCTTTACCTACTAAAATGCTCATGATGTACCCCCAGCCGCGGCAACCGCTTTTTGAGCAGCATCCACCAAAGAATCGCCCGGTATAATATTTAACCCACTTTCAGAAAGNGTCTTTTTGCCCAACTCNGAATTATTNCCCTCNAAACGGACAACGACNGGAACGGCTACCCCAACCTCTTTAACNGCACCTATAATTCCTTCCGCTATCGTCGCACAACTGACAATTCCACCGAAAATATTAATTAAAACAGCCTTCACTGCTTCATCTGACAAAATAATCTTAAAGGCTTCCGCNACTGCTTCCTTAGTCGCGCCGCCGCCCACATCCAAAAAATTTGCGGGATTCCCTCCATGAAGTTTCACCAGATCCATGGTTCCCATGGCCAGCCCTGCTCCATTGACCATACACCCNATATTTCCATCCANAGCCACATAATTTAGGTTGTACTCCGCNGCTTGCGCTTCTCTTTCATCTTCTTGTGAGGGATCGTTCATCTCGGAAATACGCTTTTGCCTGTACAGCGCGTTTCCATCAATGTTTACTTTAGCATCGAGACAATGGACGTCGCCTTCGGAGGTAATAACCAAAGGATTGATTTCCAGCAGCGAGCAATCCAGCTCCATAAATAACTTGGACAAACCCATGAATAGGTCTGCAAATTGGCGAATCTGCTTGTCTTTTAGTCCAAGTCTAAAAGCCAGATCTCTCCCCTGATAGGGTTGCGCACCCACAAAAGGGTCAATCGCTACTCGCAGAATCTTCTCAGGGGTTTCTTCAGCTACTTTTTCAATCTCCACACCACCTTCGGTNGAAGCCATAAACACGACACGCCTAGANCCCCGATCGATTACAGCCCCCAAATACAGTTCAGTCTCTATTTCTGTACAACTCTCTACAAATATTTTACTAACCGGTTGACCATTCTCATCCGTTTGAATAGTAACCAGGTTCTTACCAATCCACTGATTAGCAAACTCACGGACTTCTTCTAATGAATCGACTAGCTTGACCCCGCCTGCTTTGCCTCGCCCTCCTGCATGTACTTGAACTTTGACGACCCAACGATCGCCTCCTATTTTTTTCGCGGCCTCAACAGCTTCCTCCGCCGTGTCTACCGCATAACCCTCGGATACTGGCAGTCCATATTCAGCGAATAACCCCTTCGCTTGATACTCATGTAAGTTCATATCAGTCCTCCGTCGTGATATTTCAAGAGATTTTGACTTATTTTTTCTTTCGATTAACCATATGAATGGCGTGACCGCCAACAGCCAAGGCGGCCTCGTGCACTGACTCAGACAAGCTGGGATGAGCAAACATTGTCAAACCCAGATCTTCNGCGCTGGCACTAAATTCCATCGATATTACCGCTTGAGCTATCATCTCAGANGCTTGAGGTCCCAATATATGAACACCCAAAATACGGTCCGTCGATTTTTCAGCTATGATTTTNACCAAGCCTTGAGTTTCCCCCGATGCCATAGCACGTCCACTGGCAGCAAATGGGAAAGTCCCGACTTCAAACTCTTGTCCTTCCGCCTTTAATTCTTGTTCGGTTTTTCCAACCCAGGCAATTTCGGGATGGGTATAAACGACACTTGGCACGGCATCATAGTTGACTAGAGGCTTTTTTCCCGCAATTCGTTCGGCAACCATTATTCCCTCTTCCATGCCCTTATGTGCCAACTGCGGTCCGCGCACCACATCGCCAACCGCATAAACATTTGGCGCATCCGTAGAACAAAGGTCATTTACATACAAAAATCCTCGTTCATCCAGATTCACCCCTGAGTCCGGAGCTAAGAGGCCTTCTGTNTANGGACGGCGACCAACCGCTACAATCAACTTATCGAACTTTGCCTGATGCTCTCCATCTGAGTCTTTATAGGTTACCTTTACACCGTTTTTTTGAGCTTTCGCTTCAGTAACCAAAGCTCCTAATTTTATATCCAGGCCTTGTCCCTCAAGAATTTTTAACGCATCCCTGGCAATTCTTTGATCAGCAACGGGCAAAAACTCATCTAATGCCTCGATCAATACCACCTTAGATCCAAGTCGACTCCATACGCTTCCAAGCTCCAGGCCAATAACACCTGCACCTATAATACCCANCGTCTTAGGTACTGCGTTAAATTCCAATGCGCCNGTAGAATCAACGATAAGATTATGATCGAGAGGAGCCGCCGGGATTTCGACGGGCACCGATCCTGGCGCCAGGATAATATCATCGCCGGCTAGCTCGGACTGNACACCATCATGGCCAGTGAAAAGCACTCTTTTATTTGCCAATAATTTGCCNGTGCCGGCTAGGATATCCACACCATTGCCCGATAGAAGGGCGCTCACGCCTCCTGTGAGCTGTTTAACAACAGCTTCCTTGTTCTCCATCANNTTCGCTACATCGATGCTNACCTTTCCAGTTGAAATGCCAATCTGTTCCATNCCTTGATCAAGTTCATGAAATTTATGCGAGGCATCCAGAAGAGTTTTCGACGGTATNCAGCCCCAATTGAGGCAAGTTCCTCCCAAAGTTGGCTGTCCGTCTTTGCTAATCATCTTATCAATACAGGCAGTGCTCAAACCTAANTGGGCACAACGAATCGCCGCATGGTAGCCCGCCGGACCTGCTCCAATTACAATGACTTGATATTTGTCCTTCATCTTATAACTCCAACAGTATTCTCGCGGGATCTTCTATCATTCCCTTGATAGCTACTAAAAATTGGACCGCTTCACGACCATCGATCAGCCGATGATCATAGGAAAGTGCAAGATACATCATCGGTCTAACTACTATCTCNCCATCAACTACCACCGGTCGTTCCTGAATTTTATGCATACCCAGGACTCCGGTTTGAGGCGCNTTTAAAATAGGAGTCGACATTAGTGAGCCAAAAATACCCCCATTAGATATCGTAAATGTGCCTCCTGAGAGTTCTTCAAGAGAAAGTTTTCCAGCTCGAGCCTTTTGTCCGTATTCATTAATCTGATCTTCTATCTGAGCCAGACTTAATGCATCAGCTTCTCTGACCACCGGCACAACAAGTCCTCTATCTGTAGAGACCGCAACCCCTATATCGAAATAGCCGTGATAAACAATGTCATTTCCGTCTATTGATGCATTAACTGCAGGAAATCGTTTCAGCGATTCCGTTGCCGCCCTCACAAAAAAGGACATAAAACCCAGGCGAGTTCCATTATGAGCCGCCTGAAACTCTTCTTGATATTGCTTACGCAAAGCCATCACCGGGGACATATCGACCTCGTTGAAAGTCGTAAGCATCGCAGCATTATGCTGCGCTTCTACCAGTCGCTTGGCCGTTGTCGCTCTCATTCGGGTCATAGCGACTCTGCGCTCCACCCGCTCATCAGAATTCAAATTAACAGCAGCATCACTGGACGAAGATTCCGAATGAGTCATTTCCTTTTCAGGGGAAACTATTTGATCAGGACTGCCTTTCTTTTCGGGTTGCGACATAGTCCGGACAACATCTTCTTTCGTTATACGTCCCCCTTTTCCCGTTCCCTCGACGGAAGCTATGTCAACGTTCGACTCCGAGGCTAACTTCCTCGCTGCAGGGCTTGCCGGGGAATCTTCGCCGCTGGGTTCTTCCAAGATTTCCGACGAAGGATCAGTATCCAAAGTAGCAGATGCACCAGCTTCAAAGGAGCCAATAACCTCTTCGGACAGGACCGTTTCCCCTTCTTGTTTAACTATTTCGGTTAGGACACCGTCTTCTGGCGCAAAGACCTCAATAACAACTTTGTCGGTTTCTATATCAACGAGCAAATCGTCGCGCTTCGCGCTTTCACCTTTTTTTACATGCCACTCTGCGACCGTACCCTCTGATATTGACTCTGGAAAAGCGGGAGCCTTTACATCCATACCGAACTCCTTTTTTTGTTTTTGTTTTTCACTTGAAACTCTTAAATAGCGCATCGTCCACAAGCTGCTTTTGCTGCTCATTGTGTATACTGGGATAACCAACAGCGGGGGCAGCAAAGGCGTCTCGGCCAGCATAAAAAAGCTCAATTTTGTCGCCAAGCGAAATCAAAGGCTCTCTAAGTCGATGTTGCATCGAATACCAGGCTCCTTGATTCATGGGCTCCTCTTGGCACCAGATAACTTCCTTTAGACCAGGATACCGCGTTAGTTCAGCCACATATTCTTTCTCAGGAAACGGATACAGTTGCTCCATTCGCGCAATAGCAATGGACTCTGACCCCACCACCTCTTCTCGAGCTTGAANCAGGTCGTAGTATACTTTNCCTGCACATAGCACCAACCGCTCAACCTTCTCATTGTCAACCGCTTCGGTCTCACCGATGACGCTATAAAACTTACCCTCACAAAGGTCAGAAAGGCTAGATACAGCACGTTTATGACGTAACAAACTTTTGGGGGTCAGAGCGATTAGCGGTTTTCTCAAGGGCCGAATCACCTGGCGTCGAAGCATATGAAAAACCTGTGCGGGAGTGCTCGGGACACATACCTGCATATTGTGTTCCGCACAGAGTTGTAAAAATCTCTCTAATCTAGCCGAGGAGTGCTCAGGTCCCGCCCCTTCCAACCCATGGGGCAAAAGCATCGTTAAACCACAAAGGCGCGACCACTTGGTCTCACCAGAACTGATGAACTGATCAATCACAACTTGGGCGCCATTTACAAAGTCCCCAAATTGAGCCTCCCAAATAACCATTGTGTCAGGCGCGGTGCTTGCATAGCCGTACTCAAAAGCCAAAACAGCTTCTTCGGAAAGCAGAGAGTCGTAAATATCGAATGTAATATCTTCTCGTAGAAGATTGATCGGAATAATACGTTTGCCATCCCTTTGGTTATGCAGAGCAGCATGGCGATGAGAGAATGTGCCAACGCCGACATCCTGCCCAGTCAACCTGATGGGATACCCTTCTTCAGTTAAAGAAGCATAAGCCATCACCTCTGCAAAGCCCCAATTAATCGGCATTGCACCCGCTGCCATCTTGTGACGATCTTCGATTATTTTTTGCACCTGTTTATGCACTGCAAACCCATCCGGAAGCGCTTCCATACGATGAGCGATGTTCTGTAATTTGGCCGCATCGTAGGAAGTATCTCCGGGGGCATCCCAGTCGTGTCCCAGATAAGGCCTCCAATCGACAAAAAGACCCTCATCGGGCTCGTGAACTATGCTGAGCGCAACATTACCACTGCTTTCCAATTTTTCTCGATAGGCTTCTACCAGAGAATCCGATTCTTCCTGAGATACGACGGCTGCCGAAATCAGTTTTTCAGAATAGATACTATGCGTCGTTGGATGGGANCGAATCTTCTCGTACATCAAAGGTTGAGTCTTCATCGGTTCCTCGGATTCGTTGTGGCCTCGACGACGATAACAGACCAAGTCTATGACCACGTCCTTTCTGAATTCCATCCGATAGTCGGCCGCCAATTGAATCGCATAAACAACCGCTTCAGGATCATCGGCATTAACATGTAGTATCGGCGCCTGCACCAGTTTCGCCACCTCACTGCAATACTCCGTGGACCTGGAGTCAACTTGACGATGAGTAGTAAAACCGATTTGGTTATTTATGATGATATGTATGCTTCCACCGGTCTTAAAACCCCTGGTCTGAGACATCTGAAAAGTCTCCATTACCACACCTTGGCCAGCAAACGCAGCGTCCCCATGGATAATGATCGGCACCACTAAGCCACCCTCGTAGTCCCTCCTTCGATCCTGTCGTGCTCTAACAGAGCCTTCCACAACTGGACTGCCTATTTCTAGGTGGGAAGGATTAAAATGCAGAGCCAAATGCATTTCGCCTCCAGGCGTATTCACATTTGTAGAAAAACCTTGATGGTACTTAACGTCGCCCGAACCTTTCTCCTGAGTGATATTTCCCTCGAACTCATCAAAGAGATCTCCGGGATTCTTGCCCAAAATATTAACTAAAACATTTAATCGGCCTCGATGAGCCATTGAAATGACACTTTCCAAAACTCCGTGTGATCCCAATCTCTGCAACAATTCGTGAAGCATAGGAATCAAGCTCTCTCCGCCCTCAAGACCGAACCTCTTGGTCCCCGGATATCGTCTTTGTAGAAACTTNTCTAGACCATCAGCNGCGGTTANCCNCTCTAGGATTGCTCTTTTCTGTTCNCTNGAAAAATTCGGCTGGCTNCGACTTACCTCTAACCTTTGTTGAACCCACTGGTGCTCCGAAGGATCTACNATATGCATGTATTCNGCNCCTATGGACGAACAATAGGTCGACTCTAACGCCACTATCAGGTCGGATAATTTTGCGATNCCATCCTCATAGTGAAACCCTCCGGTCTGGAAGGTCTCTTCTAAATCTGCATCTGACAGATGATGATATGCTAACTCAAGGTTCGGCATATAGGGTCTTTCCATGATGCCGAGAGGATCTATATTCGCTCTTTTGTGTCCTCTAGATCTGTAAGACGCNATTAGATCCTGCACCCGCATTTGTTTGGACTCATGCTCGCTCGAAACATTCGTTGCAACCTTTTCAGGTTTCGCCTTAAGTCGATTTTTGCCCAGACGTTCAAAGTGTTTTACAACCGAAGTATGCGGTGTATCCGCACCCAAGACTCCATCCACGCGGGGTAATTTTTCGAAATACTCGCGCCAATAATCCGATACCTCAGAAGGGTCATCCAGATACACTTCATATAANGATTCTATGTAAGCTGCGCTCTGTCCCGCTAAATGCGAGCTTTTTTGCATCTTCTGAAAAAAACTGTCGGCCATCTAATCAGTTCCCATATCCATTGTTCGCCTGCCATATCGTCAGCAGGGGTTGCGTGACGAAACTGAAGTCTATTCTATAGGATATTTAGCGAAAATAGATGTAAGAAAATGGGAACTAAAATCGATTTTCCAACTGAACCAAACTCTACGTGCCGGTCTCGAGCAACATTGTCCTGATCTTACCGATTGCTCGAGTAGGATTAAGACCTTTGGGGCAAACATTCACGCAATTCATTATGCCACGACATCTAAAAACGCTGAAAGGATCGTCTAGATCCGCAAGACGTTCGGCAGTTGCAGTATCACGACTGTCNGCAAGGAATCGATAAGCTTGTAAGAGCCCCGCCGGGCCGATGAATTTATCAGGGTTCCACCAAAAAGACGGACACGAAGTAGAACAACAAGCACACAAGATACACTCGTAAAGACCATCCAGCTTCTCTCGGTCTTCTGGACTTTGCAATCTCTCTTGAGCAGGCCGAGGCTCATCNTTAACCAGNTAAGGAGTTACTTTCTCGTAGTTCTTGTAAAACTGGGTCATATCGACCACAAGATCTCTAATGACAGGAAGACCTGGAAGGGGCCTTAAAACCAGTTTCCCCTTTTTGACGACCTGAGAAACAGGGGTAATGCATGCGAGCCCGTTTCGTCCATTCATATTTATACCATCGGAGCCACATACACCTTCGCGGCAAGAGCGGCGATAACTCAACGTGGAATCTTGCGTCTTCATAAGCTCCAAAACATCCAGCACCATCAAGTCCTTCCCTTCAGGAAGATCGACCTCCATCTCGCGCATGCTGGGCACTTCATCTACATCTGGGTTATAACGATAAATACTTACTTGCATAAAAAACCTCTAATACACCCTTTCCTTTGGCTCGAACGTCTCAACAGTCTTAGGAGTAAAATTCACATCTCTCTTACCGACCCGCTTTTCTTCTGGGAAATACATTGAATGGCATAACCAATTGTCATCATCTCGCTCACCATAATCGTCACGAGCATGTGCGCCTCTGCTTTCTTTGCGCTCTTCAGCCGCTATTGCGGTAGCCTCAGCNACCTCAAGCAAGTTATCTAACTCTAGCGCTTCAAGTCTGGCCGTATTAAATGAATCCGACTTATCCGGCAAATGAGCACTATCAATTCTTTGCCTGAGATCCTGTAATTTCACGATCCCTTCTTGCATGTTTTTTTCTGTTCTGAAAACGCCAAAACTGTTCTGCATTGTCGTTTGCAATTCTTTCTTCAAATCGGAAATTGACTCACCACTAGAAGAATCATTCCAACGAGAGAGTCTCGCTAGAGAGGACTCTATGTCGCTATCGGATGCGTCGCGATAAGACACCCCTTGCCGCATAACCTCTTCAATGTGAATGCCTGCAGCACGACCAAAAACCACTAAATCCAGTAATGAGTTCCCTCCTAATCGGTTCGCTCCATGAACAGAAACGCAGGCCGCTTCACCTGCAGCATAGAGNCCCTGCACCTCCTGATCTGNCCCATTAACCTGTGTTAGTGCCTGACCGCTGACCTGGGTCGCTATACCACCCATCATATAATGGCACGTTGGGATCACCGGTATCGGTTCCTTGACTGGATCAACATGCGCGAAGGTTCTTGATAACTCTAAAATGCCTGGAAGTTTGCTATTCAGAACCTCTTCACCTAGGTGATCGAGCTTCAGCAAAACGTGATCGTTAGCAGGATTCTCAGGATCACACCCTTTGCCATCNAGAATCTCTAATATCATTGATCGTGCNACAACGTCTCTTCCAGCCAGATCCTTNGCTGTNGGAGCGTATCGCTCCATAAACCGTTCTCCATCACGATTTATAAGGTAACCACCTTCACCGCGGCATCCTTCCGTTACAAGGGTCCCCGCACCGGCAATACCCGTAGGATGAAACTGCCACATCTCCATATCCTGCATGGGCACACCAGCCCTCAGGGCCATACCTGTCCCATCACCGGTATTCATGAGCGCATTGGTAGTTGAGGCATAAATGCGTCCTGCTCCGCCTGTTGCCAGCACCGTGGCTTTAGAGCTCACATAGACAACCTCACCNGTTTCAATACAGATGGCAATAACGCCGACGATTACACCATCCTGATTTTTAACGAGGTCCACTGCAAACCATTCATTAAGAAATGTNGTATTGGCTTTGACGTTAGCCTGATAAAGAGTATGCAAAAGCGCATGGCCTGTTCGGTCCGCTGCTGCACAAGTTCGAGCAGCCTGACCACCCTTCCCAAAATCCTTGGATTGACCGCCAAAGGGNCTCTGATAGATTCNACCATTTTCAGTTCGAGANAANGGCAAGCCCATATGCTCAAGTTCAAATACAGCTTGTGGGCCTTCCGAACACATATACTCAATGGCATCTTGGTCACCAATATAGTCCGACCCTTTTACGGTATCGTACATATGCCAACGCCAATCATCATTGGGATCATCGCTCGCAATTGCGCAGGTTATACCTCCTTGAGCTGAAACAGTATGAGAACGGGTTGGAAAGACTTTAGTAATGACCGCTGTTTTCAAGCCGGACTGGGCAATTTGCAAAGAAGCGCGCATCCCTGACCCGCCGCCGCCGACTATTAGCCCGTCAAACTCCATCTTTCTAATGTTCGCCATACTTAATTCCTAGAACTGCCAAATTAACTTCATAGCCCATATCAAATATATGAACATAACCAACAGACATACGACNTGATACAGAAATCTNATCGCAGTAGAAAAATTTGCTAACCCAGGAATAAAACCCAGNTGAGCGCTACGAATGTAGTCNGTTCCAACTGTCCAGAGGCCAACCCAAGCGTGNGCTAAAATTGATAAAATTGTCATCGTGCTGAANATTTGNACAGGTGTACTAAGAAAAAANTCTAGCAATATCGNGTGAGTCACATCTGTGGTTGAAAAAAACCAGGTAAGNAGCAGCGTGTATCCAGNCATAATACAAGCCGAAACACGTTGCGTCACAAAATCAGTTAGCCCGCTTCGGCTGAAGCTTAGTACTTGAGTTACCATAAATAAAATCCAATCAAACCTGTAATNCACAAAGAGGANAGGACAACAATGGCAGAGCCAATCTGAGCCGCCTCAAACGAGTCGCCAATATGGAAGTCTANTAACAAGTGTTTAACTCCCGCTACCANGTGATAGGTCAAGGAGAANATGAAAAACAAAACCGCTGCCTTAATAGCGGTTAACTGCATCATACCCGTAACTTGTGCAAAGCTTTCTTCTGACGTTAGTGCCATATCCAGCAAATAGAGTCCGAACGCNACGCCTGCAAAAAGCACGATCCCCAAAACGCGGTTGGTTATGGACACCAAGGCNGTAAACGGCCAGCCATAGTCAGTTAACGGATTAATATTTACTGGTCGATTAGACTTCATACAAGCATTCCTAACGCAATCTCGCAANGGCAGTGGAGCGTGATNNATCACCAANCTAACTGCGGTAGATCGCTTCCTAAAACTTCTTANCTTAAATTATGAACCAAATATTAAAAAACAACTATAAAATCATTAAAAAACAGTTTTCACCGGGACCTACTCTACATACGCTGGTCTCTTTTTTNGTTCGTTTGCAATTGAGTACCTCAATNAGACCTGCGTTTCGCTACCGATCAATATAGGTCCGGCTATTCAAGTTTCCAAGGGAATATGAAAAAACAAATATATTCCCAATAGGAAACAATAACTTTGNTTCTNATCACCTGCTAATACTCAAAAGGAATGTTTTTGCACAATCCATCCATACCGTTCTGCTATTTAGATCGTGTCCCAAAACAAATTTTACGAGCTGCGAGTACCAATTTTGATAGAAAATGTACCTCTGGCTCGTCAACTAGTATTTGACGCATTGGCTGCGCTCTAATAACCTGCTCGCCCTGACACAGCTTATTTAAAAGAGCCACACAAACAGAGAATAAGAAGAAATCTGCCTGGAGTGTTTGACTTATACGAATTGGGACTGCAGTTACTATTGGGGGAAACGCATGACGGACAAAACAGCCAAGCTAACCATAGATGGCAAAGAAATTGACTTGCCGATATATGAGGCAACGAACGGACCTGATGTTGTAGACGTAGGTAAGCTCACAGGACAGGGATATTTCACCTATGACCCAGGCTTCGTCTCTACTGCTGCTTGCGATTCCGAAATCACTTTCATTGATGGAGATCAAGGAATACTGCTTCATCGAGGATACCCAATAGAGCAACTGGCGGAAAAATCTCAACATCTCGAACTATGCTACCTCCTCTTAAACGGCGAGCTACCATCTGAGTCCGAGCTCAATGAATTTATCGCAAGCGTAAAATCTCGCGCAGCAGTTGACTCTCAATTTAAGGAGTTCTTTAAAGGTTTCAAAACTGACGCTCATCCGATGGCTATCATGTGTGGAGTGACTGGAGCGCTCGCTGCCAGCTTTCACAACTCTTTGGATATCGACAACGCGGAAGATCGAAAAGAAACCTCGCTTCAGCTTATCGCAAAAATCCCAACGATGGCGGCCATGAGCTATAAAAATGCGTTGGGAGAAGAGTTCGTTGAGCCAAGAGAAGATCTGGGCTACGCCGAAAATTTCTTACATATGATGTTCGCTAAGAAGGGTGAAGACTATAAAGTCAGCCCTACCATTGCAAAGGCGATGGACCGCATCTTTCTTTTGCATGCAGACCATGAGCAAAATGCATCCACCTCCACTGTGCGACTCGCTGGATCTACAGGCACCAATCCTTACGCAGCCATCGCCGCCGGAATTGCAGCCTTATGGGGACCGTCACACGGAGGCGCTAATGAGGCTGTTCTTAACATGATCGACGAAATTGGCAGCGTTGATAACATTCCAGAATACATCAACAAGGCAAAGGACAAAGACGATCCTTTTCGCATCATGGGGTTTGGTCATCGGGTGTACAAAAACTACGANCCCAGAGCCAAAGTNATGCAGCAAACCTGTCATGANGTGCTNGCAGAGCTGGGCGTAGAAGANAACCCGACTCTNGCNATGGCCAAAGAGCTNGAGAGAATAGCNCTNGAAGACGAGTATTTNGTNGAAAAGCGCCTATATCCNAACGTCGATTTCTATTCAGGAATCATACTTAAGGCGATNGGCATTCCCGTTGAAATGTTCACCGTAATTTTTACGACAGGAAGAACNCCAGGATGGATNGCTCACTGGAACGAAATGGTGTCTACGGCCTATAAAATTGGTCGCCCAAGGCAGCTATATAAAGGATATACAAAACGCGATTACTCCTAATAAGTCTCGGGTTTAGTTTCCTCTTGTTGAACTCGGGGACACACTTCTAGCCGGGGTTGTTCAGCCTCCTGAGCAAGCTAGAAGTGTCAAATCGTCCCCCGCCCTGACTTTGTATGTCTGCATAAAATTGGTCGACCAGCGCAGTAANAGGTAACTTTGCACCTANANACCTCCCTGTNTCTAGAGCNATACCGAGATCCTTNCGCATCCAATCAACCGCAAATCCAAAATCGAATTTATCCTGATTCATCGTGAGAGCACGATTTTCCATTTGCCAAGATTGAGCTGCTCCCTGGGAAATCACTTCCACGACTTTCTCGACATCTAAATTCGCAGACTGAGCAAAGTGAATACCCTCGGCAAGGCCCTGTAACACGCCGGCGATGCATATTTGATTGACCATCTTCGTTAGCTGACCAAAACCAACCGAACCCATTAGCTCACACTTTTTGGAGTAACAGGCAAGGTAGGGTAGGCACTGCGAGTAATTTTTTTCATCGCCGCCCACCATGATCGTCAGAGCACCGTTCTCGGCACCAGCCTGTCCACCCGATACAGGCGCGTCCAAAAACCCTATACTCCTCTCCGCACAAGCCTGCCCTACTTCAACCGCCAATTGACTGGATGCAGTAGTGTGATCAACTAACAAAGAACCCTCACTTAAGCCCGATATAATTCCCTGGTCGCCATAAACTACCGAGCGNACATCATCATCATTTCCGACACACATGAACAAAACATCNACATCAGTAGCTGCTTCTTTTGGGGTCTCACAAGCAATGCCATCACCTTCATATTTCTCTAGCCAGCTTTTCGAGACTGATTGGGTTCGGTTAAACACCTTGATTGTTTCTGCAGATCCACTTAGGTGACCCGCCATCGGAAAGCCCATAACGCCAAGACCCACGAACCCCACTCGCCCCAATGCTCCAGTCGAATTAGCCACTATTTACTTCTCCCAAAAACCAATAGATTAAGTGTGCATCACTATCGATATTTTAGAGTAAACAAGCAACTACGAGACCGCTCGAGAATTCGTAGGCGGTTGGCCACAAGAACACCCCCGAGTTAAACTAGTGAGCTATTTTACAGGACCAACGAAATGTACGAGCTGCGTGATCTACCGGGTGTGGACGCACTAATGAAGGATGACAGCCTGGAGGTCGCCTTAAGCAGATTTGGGCCAGCTGCCGTCAAACAAGCTATACGCAATATCCAGAAAGAAATACGTGACTCGAAAAGAGTACCTGAATGGTCAATCAATCCGTCAGGCTACCTATCTCCAATATTTCAAGCACTAGATTCGCAAACCTACAGAACAATTTTCAATCTGACCGGAACTATAATTCATAGCAATCTTGGCAGAGCACTAATTGACCCCTCAATAATTGAAGAAATCACCCCCCTTCTCTCTCGACCTATTAACCTTGAGTACAACCTTGATACAGGCTCTCGAGGACAAAGAGACGCTTTTGTTGAAGCTCAATTATCAAGACTGACAGGGTGCGAAGCGGCGGCGATAGTTAACAACAACGCTGCCGCATTGATGTTAGTTTTAAACACTTTTGCCCTAGGAAAATTTGTTCCCGTCTCTCGAGGCGAACTTGTTGAGATTGGCGGGAGTTTTAGACTCCCAGAGCTCATGACAAAATCCGGCTCCAACCTTATTGAAGTCGGGACNACTAACAAAACCCATATAGAAGATTTTGAAAGCGTCCTGGAAGAGTCTGCCATGCTCCTGAAAGTACACCCAAGTAATTATCATATCTCCGGTTTTTCAGAAGAAGTAGAGGCAAAAGAACTCGCTAAACTTGCGAACTCGCAGGGTATCCCCAGTTGCGTGGACTTAGGCAGTGGAGCACTAATCGATCTATCGAAATGGTCGCTCCCCAGCGAGCCAACACCGCAATCCGTACTTAACCAAGGCATCGATCTTGTAACATTTAGCGGCGACAAACTTTTGGGTGCTGTGCAATCTGGCCTTATCGTTGGAAAAAAAACACTGATTGATCAGATCAAAAAAAACCCACTTAAACGTGCCCTCCGTGCTGACAAGCTGACCTTAACCATACTCAGCAAAGTCTTGAGGCTCTATGAAGACCCAGAAACACTAGATCAAAAACTGCCCTTACTAAAAATACTAACAACTCCTGTTACCGAGCTCGAAAATCGCGCTGAAACCCTTAAGTCAGNATTTAGTGAAAATTTTTCGCTAGAAACCAGAATGAGCACTGTGCAAATCGGAAGCGGTGCACTACCTGACAAAACAGTCGAAAGCCTGGCTTTAGTTGTAAAGCACAACCAGATGAAACCAGAAGATCTTTTGTCCAGAATGCGAAGTTTGAGCACCCCAATCATTGGAAGGATCAAAGAGGATCGAGTCTGGTTAGACCTGCGAGGCGCCGAGCCTTTAGAGGAACTCACTAGGGTCATAGGAGAACTTGGATGATTATCACCTTGGCCGGACACGTAGATCACGGCAAAACATCCTTAGTTCAGGCGCTAACCGGTATAAATACTGATCGTCTTGATGAAGAGAAAAAACGAGGCCTCACTATCGACCTGGGCTTTGCCTACCTCGGAGACGGATCGCTAGGCTTTGTAGACGTTCCAGGACATCAAAAATTCATTCACAACATGGTCGCTGGGATCGCCGCACAACAACACGCTCTGATGGTAATCGCCGCTGACGATGGCCCGATGCCCCAGAGCCAAGAACACTTGGACATTCTTGAGCTGATAGGCGTATCGAGCGGCACAATTGCGCTCACTAAATCCGACATGGTTGATGAAGACAGACTAATCGAATGCGAACAGGAAATAGCTGAGCTAGTGGAAAAATCATCCTTTAAAAACGCGTCGATTTTCAAAACCAG
This sequence comes from Gammaproteobacteria bacterium, assembly GCA_002727775.1. Lineage (GTDB taxonomy): Bacteria > Pseudomonadota > Gammaproteobacteria > Pseudomonadales > Azotimanducaceae > UBA4421. The sequence continues at coordinate 6,035 of PBUF01000050.1, read as the reverse complement.
CATCAATGAGCCCAATTCTTTTAAGCCGCTACTGGAACATCTAAAAAAACAGCAGCGCCACAACGAAATGAACTCTTCAGACAAAATATTTCGCATAGCTATCGATCGCGCGTTTGCTATATCTGGAGCAGGCACCGTCATAACAGGGACCGTTCACTCAGGCTCAGTAGCANTAAACGACACCCTNACNCACTACCCTAGCAANAANCCNNCAAANGTCAGAGGACTTCGCGCCCAAAACAGTGAAGTTGAAGTCGCAAAACCTGGAGACCGATGCTCGATCAACTTAACTGGAATTGGTGTNGACGAAATAGAGCGAGGCGACTGGCTAACAACGATACCTCTTCCAAAACCAAGCAATTTANCTGTNGAGCTNAAGACACTCCCAAACTTTCCTAGAGCAATAAAACACTGGAGCCCGGTTCACATTTATCATGCCACCTCCCACTCGACGGGAAGAATNGCACTGTTAGAGAGCAACTCCCTCAAACCCGGAGAGTCAGGCNTCGCNGACATTGTCTTGGACAAACCGCTCGCTTCATTTCGNGGCGACAAACTAGTATTGAGGGATCAGAGCCTAGATTTAACNTTGGGCGGAGCCGAAGTGTTATTAGCTCAAGAAAAGAACGTTTATCGGAGAAGATCGCAAAAACGACTCGCCGAAATAAACGCTAATGCGGCTTCCTCCTTCGAACAAGCCACCCTAAGTTTGCTGGATACGGGCAACGCGACAATTAGTCAGATACGCGAAAACTGGCTAGTCACCCAAGAGGCGGTCCTGCGAGTGCTCGAGGAAAATAACGCTNGGGTGTTNGAAGACCTTGCAATACCTTTATCTGATTGGCAGACACATCTTAAAGTTGCTTCTGATGCGGTTAACAGCAAACCAAACGGANTTCGAGAAAACGAATTNCCAAAGTCCATTCCAAAAGANCTTCGTCAATCAGTCCTGAACGAACTTACACAGGCAGGGGAAATCGAGCAGACCGGGGGGGTCTATCGATCCGCATCNTCTGANATCGAAATACCCAACGAACTTAAGAATATCTGGAAGGTCCTGGAAGCAAAACTCCAGCCCAAGCAGTCTCCAAGCAGCGGAGACATCGCCAAGGAGCTAAAAAAACCTCAGCCGGGGTTAGAAAAACAAATGCGCGANCTGGTCAAACTCGGGAAGTTAATTGAGATAGCCACNCACCGCTTCTATCTTCCCGAAACGCTTCNACTCATAGAAAAAGACATCCTCGAACTGGCTCAAAGAGGTCCATTTTCCGTCGCCGAGTTCAGGGATTTCACTGGAATTAGCAGAAACATCGCGATCGAAATACTCGAGCATTTCGATCGCAAAGGGTTCACGCGTCGACAGGAAAACACTCGGACCATAAATAGACGATAGAGCTTTATTACAGTCGATAACCAACACGAGCAGGGTTAGGCTAATTTAGATTCTTGCCAAGTCGCATCGGCTGAACTAAATTCAATGGTTCATATACTAGGATGGGGACACATGAGTAACGACATTATTTTCGAGTCTGCTACAGAATTAGCAGAGCAAATAAAGAACAAAAAACTAAGCTCTCTTGAATTGACTCAAGCTTACATCGACCAGATTGAAAAGCACGACGAGAAAATCAACGCCGTCCCGGTCAGGAGGTTTGAACAAGCACTTCGAGAAGCCAAGGAAGCAGACGAAGACCTAGCCAAAGGCGAACTCAGAGGCCCTCTGCACGGCGTCCCAATGACCATTAAAGAGTCCTACGTGATGAAGGACACACCATCAACGTGGGGCGATATCGCACACAAAGATAACTTTTCTGACAAGGACGGGTTAATAGTAAGCAGATTCAAATCTGCTGGGGCTCATTTTCTTGGCAAGACAAACGTACCGCTCGATCTAGCTGATTTCCAAAGTTATAACGAGATCTATGGCACGACAAACAATCCTTGGAATTTGGATCACACACCTGGTGGGTCTTCCGGAGGGAGCGCGGCCGCAACCGCTGCCGGCTTTTCGGGCCTGGAAGCTGGATCCGACATAGGCGGCTCTGTCAGGACTCCAGCTCATTACAGTGGTGTTTACGGTCTAAAACCGACCTGGGGCATAGTTCCGATGGCCGGACATGAGATCATAGAAGGCGTTCCTGATGCCGATGTTTCAGTTTGCGGTCCGCTGGCGAGAAGCGCAGAGGATCTTGCTCTAGCGCTTAGCATCATGGCGGGGCCGACCGAACGAGAATCGGTAGGATGGAGCTTAAATCTCGCGGAGAAGGATATAACCTCTCTTAAGGACTTCCGAGTCGTTCTGTGGCCAACAGACGATCTCGCTCCAGCCAGTCAAGAAACACAGGAACGAGTTCACGCGATAGGGGACACCCTCTCTAAATTGGGGGCCAAGGTGTCNGACACGGCGCGCCCTGAATTCGACATNCGTAAGTCTCACGACAACTATCTNTCCNTAACCAACGCAGTCATGAGCAGCGCCAAATCACCNGCGGTGGTTGAAAAAATCCAGGAGATCGTTGAGAACTTAGACCCAGAAGATGGATCACCCGAAGCTGTTAATGCTCGCGCGGCCGTGATGCTCCATCGCGACTGGATCCGACACGACTTCAGGAGAGAAAAATTTAGAAGAGCCTGGGACGAGTTCTTCAAAGACTGGGACATAGTAGTGTGCCCTCAGTCCACAGCGCCGGCGATCAAACACGATCACCGTCCGTGGGCAGAAAGAAGTATGACTGTCGATGGCGAAGAGCGACCCTACGGAGAACATATCTTCTGGGCCGGNTTGCCTAACAACACNTACCTGCCAAGNACTTGTTTCCCGACCGGACTTTCTAAAGACGGCCTNCCCATAGGAATTCAGGCATTTAGCCCGTCTTATAGAGACTACCGAACTATCGAATTCGCGAGACTCATCACCCAGGAGATGGGCGGCTTCGAAGCTCCGGAATGGCTTAAGGCGTAGCTAGTTAGAAATCGATGAATACCATGACGAGATCGCTTTCCCGATCTCGTCTGGAGAATCTTCTTGCAGGTTGTGTAAACCCACAACAGTTACCTCTCTTTGATTAGGCCAGGACCGACACAACTCCAACCGTTCCCCTGAAAGCAGCGCGCCTGGTTCCCCACTGATCAAGAGTTTCGGCATGGGACTGGATGCCATCCAATCGGCATAGTTATCCACTATTTCTAGAACGTNNCCTGGCTCTCCGTCCCAAGGCTGTTCGCGCGCCCAGCTCAGCGTTGGACGCCTACCCTCTCCTACGACAGCGAATGGACGCCGGTATTCGCTAATCTCTTCCTCGGTAAATTGCCTGATCTGATGCATTTGCAACAAAACATCAACCACAATGTTTTGTTCAAGCATCAACTTTTCACCCTCAGGTCCCTTGAAGGACTGAACAAAATCTCTCCTGTCCGCAGTGACTTCATCATAATGTTGTTGAGCAACGATCGCCTCGAAATAAACCATGCCTTTCATNCGCTGGGGGTTACGACAAGCCCAGTCCATAGCCAAGGCCGCACCCCAGTCTGAACCCACCATGACCACGTCACTCTGGATTCGTAATCTCTCTAGCAACAAATCAAGGTAATGTCTGTGATCAATAAAACGATAACTTCCAGGTCCGCTATTCTCTAGCTTATCTGAATCCCCCATGCCAATAAGGTCTGGAGCGATAACCCTCGCTTGCCCTTGTATGTGCGGAATGATGTTTCTCCATATAAACGATGAAGTTGGATTTCCATGAAGCAAGACAACCGGATCCCCCTCACCTTCTTCTATATACGCCATTCGAAGACCATCTACTTCTAAATACTTTTTTCTATCTCGAAAAGACATTCCTTTACTATCCCTAGAGAAGTTATGACCGATAACTCCGGCTTCTAACAGTCGCCAGAATGCATGCAAACCTTGTAACCAAATGTTATCGGATAGACTATTTAGCACGAAAGTCTAAACTAGTTACGTTCTAGGGGGGAATCATGAAGAAAATCGTTACCGTTATTTTTAGCGCGTTACTTTACTCAGTTAGCGCGGTCGGAGAAGAAGACTACACCCAAAAACTGCGGGCGGCGCTGCCGGAATTCGAAATGCCGCCAGCCTGGGTAACCAACCACGAGCCCTTCCGAATAGTAGGAAATCTTTATGGTGTGGGAGGCCAGGATCTCGCAGTATATTTTATCTCATCAGACGCGGGTCACATCCTGATTAACACCGCCGCACAGGGCTCGATAAAGCACATCAGCGCCAATATCGAATCTTTAGGGTTCAGCATAGACGACGTGAAAATACTTTTGTCGATGCAGTCTCACTTCGATCATACGGCAGACCTTGCCAAAATTAGGGAGCTCACTGGAGCAAAGATGTACGCCACCAGAAGAGATGCGCCTATTTTAGAGGACGGTGGTTTTAGTGATCCTCACTTTGGCGGTCTAGAGACTTTTCGACCGGTTACAGTGGATAAGATTGTTGAGGACGGCGAGATAATCGAAATCGGAAATACACGACTGAAAGTTCATTACCACCCGGGGCATACAGAGGGAAGCTCGAGCTACTCGATGGAAGTCAAAGAAAANGGAAAAACATATAAAGTCTTAATCGCNAACATGGGCACAATTAATCCCGGCAAAAGAATGATACTNGANCCAACCTACCCTGGAGTNGCTGAAGATTTCGACTACACGTATAACNACCAAAAAAACATAGAGGTCGACATCTGGGTGGCTGCACACAAATCTCAGTACGGGTTTGATAACAAGTACCAGCGGGGACAGCCCTATAACCCTGAAACATTCGTCGACCCTGACGGGTTTATCGACGCAATCGAAACACTGGAAATAGCCTATATCCAGCAGGTCAACTCAGAGTTAAAACAAAAAAACAAAATGTAGCGGAAAGCTATATCTGCTTGTTCGAAGTGAATTTGTAAACTTCACTGTTCGAAGCATAAATAAGGAGAAAGCCATGGATCTAACAGGAAGAGTCGCGGTAGTAACAGGTGGAGCTAGCGGGATTGGAGCTTGCTCTGCAAGAGCCTTTTCACAAAAAGGAGCAAAGGTGGTCGTTGCAGATTTAAACGGTGATGGGGCAAAACAAGTCGCTGACGAGTTTGGTGGTCTAGCGATNGCTTGCGATGTCGGAAAAGAAAANGATATCAATGAACTCGTTCAACAATGTGAGCAAGAACTGGGGCCCATTGAAATATTTTTCAACAACGCAGCAGTTGCAACCGGAGGAAATCCCCTCGATACCCCCCTTGAAGTCTGGCAAGAGCAGTGGGAGATCAACGTAATGGCGCACGTTTACGCAGTCAGAGCNGTACTTCCTGGCATGCTNGAAAGANAAGAAGGCTATCTATTGCACACGGCGTCAATGGCAGGAATCTTAACCTCTCAGGGCAACCTAACTTATGCAACAACCAAGCACGCCGTGGTCGGTCTCGCAGAGTGGCTATCCATCTCCTATCATGACAAAGGAGTAAGGACTTCCCTTCTCGCCCCTCTTGGTGTGAATACACCCATGCTTGGAGGAACCGATTCGGCCTTTGCTCGNACGGCCGCAGGNCCAGTCAAGGAGCCAGAGGANGTNGCAGATATGGTAGTNAATGCNATCGAAGAGGAACGATTTCTAATACTTACCGACGAAATCGCCCAAACTTGGATGGAACGCAAGACCAATGATATCGAACGTTGGCTAAACGGAATGAGACGGCTNCAAGGAAAGATGGACAGNATGTCCTNATCNCAANAAACCANTANNTNNNTANTCNNAACNAAANNATNAACNCTCTNTNCNNAAAGTATCGATTAGCTTTTGTTCAACTCAATTGGTCGATTTGATAACCTTAGTGACGGAAGAGCGTCCGGCCCGGTGGTCGGCGCGGCCTTCAAAGCCGTTGAGGTGCGATTACGTGCCTGGTGGGTTCGACTCCTACCTCTTCCGCCAAATTCGACTTTATCTAACTTCACCAAGATTTACCAATGAGCCATAACCTTTTGTTTTTGTTTACTTTTTATTCACATTAAGCTATATACGT